>NZ_JBVIIE010000096.1:0-22693 GCF_055569945.1 Streptomyces sp. NPDC031340 | reverse complement strand
CCCCCCCCCCCCCCCCCGCCCACCCCCCCCCCCCCCCCCCCCCCCCCCCCCCCCCCCCCCCCCCCGCCCCCCTCCCCCCCCCCCCCCCCCCCCCCCCCCCCCCCCCCCCCCCCCCCCCGGTACGGGTCGGGCCCTCGGGCTGTGAGTACCCAGGGTGGCGCCGGACCATGGCCGTCGGCGCGGATGGCGCCCGTCACACGAGCCACCGGGGCACCGGGGCACCGGGGCACCGGGCGGGATCAGCCCTTCGCGGAACGCCGGAGCAGCAGCCGGTGCGCGGCGGCGCCGAGCGCGCCCGCGATCAGGACACCGCCGGCGACCAGGGCGGGCACGGATCCGCTGAAGGCGCCGCCCTCGCCGGCCTGCACGCCGCCATGGGCCCCCGGGGGACGCTTGCCGTCGACGATCACCCGGAATGTGGTGCTCCACGCAGCGCCCTTGCCGCCGGGCCGCGCCGGGCAGGTGCCCTCGACTGCCCACGTCGAGCCGTGCTCTCCCCCGCCCGGACCGTCGCCGGCCGAGGAGGGGCGCTCGTCCGCGGCGTGTCCGCCGGCGGAGTACCCGTCGCCCGGGTGGCCGTCCGCGGGCTCCTTGGCCGCGGGCTCCTTGGCCGCGGGGTTATGGGCCGCGGGGTTCTGGGCCGCCGGGTCGTGCGCGGCCGGGTCCTGGCCCGCCGGGTCTTGCGCGGTCGGATCCTGGCCCGCCGGGTCCTGGGCCGCCGGGTCGTGCGCGGCCGGGTCCTGGCCCGCCGGGTCCTGGGCCGTGTGATCCCCGTCCGCGGGGTCCTGGTCGCGGGCGGTGCCGGACGCGGCCTCGCCCGCCGGTGCCTCGGGGCCCGCGGCCGCGGCCGTCTCCGGTACGTCCTCGTCCGCGACGCCCTCGTCCGCGGCGCTCTCGTCCGCGTCGCTCCCGTCCGGCGCGTCCCCGTCCGACGACGCGTTCCCGTCCGGAGATGCGTCCCCGTCCGGCGACGTGTCCGGGACGTCGGCGGCCGTCGGGGCATCCGTGTCGGCTCGGGCCGCCCGGCCGGCGACCGAGGGGGCCTTCTCGTCCGTGGAGCGCTGGCCGCCGAGGGCCCAGGACGTATCCTCGCCCGCCGCGTCCTTGCCCGTCGGGTCCTTCTCCGCCGGGTCCTTGCCGGCGGGGTCTTTGCCAGCCGGGTCGTTGCCACCCGGGTCGTTGCCGCCCTGGTCTTTGCCGCCCGGGTTGTTGCCGCCCGGGTTGTTGCCGCCCGGATCCTTCTCTGCCGGGTCTTTACCGGCCGGGTCCTTGCCACCCGGCTCCTTCTCCCCTGGTTCATGCTTCCCCGGTTCCTTTTCCCCCGGTTCAGGCTTCCCCGGCTCCTTCTCCCCCGGTTCAGGCTTCCCCGGCTCCTTCTCCCCCGGTTCAGGCTTCCCCGGCTCCTTCTCCCCCGGCTCCTTGCCCCCGGGGCCCTCGTGCGACGGGTCCTCCGCCGTCGCGTGCGGGTCCCGGTCCCGGAGTTCGTCGGCGGACGCGATGCGGGCGACACCGCGGTAGACGGGGCCGGACTTGCCGTCCCCGGTGCCGGGAACCCGGTGCAGTTGGACCCTCCGCTCGGCGAACGCCTGCGAGGTGGCGTCGAGGGTGGCGGGCGCGGGCCCTCCGATGGGGTCGCAGGAGACCGAGACGGTGACGCTGCCGCCCGGCGAGACGGTGCTCGGGCTGACCTGCGCCGTCGGATCGGCGAGGACGTTCGAGGCGGCGGCGCCCAGCGTGGCGCCGGTCAGCGCGGCGACGGACAGGACATGGGCGGTGCGGCGCATAGGGACGGGCTCCTTCGAGCGACGGCTGCGAGTGCGGGCACGTCGGTTTCCGTGCCCCGCAGCCATCACAGCCCGCCCGGCGGCCCGGCGCGCGCGGCCGGGCACCATTCGCGGGACGACAGGGGCCGTGCGGGTGACGGCCCGTGCCGTGCGGCTTACGCGGCCGCCTCGCGCATGATCTGCTCCCGCATCCGGTGGCAGCAGCGGCTGATCAGCCGCGACACGTGCATCTGGGAGATCCCCAGCTGCTCGGCGATGCTGCTCTGCGTCATGTCGCCGAAGAAACGCATGTAGAGGATGGCCCGCTCCCGCTCGGGCAGTGCGGCCAGCCGGGGCTTGACGGCCTCGCGGTCGATCACCGTGTCCAGCGCGGGATCGACCGAGCCGAGGGCGTCGCCGAGGGAGTAGCCGTCCTCCCCGCCGGGCAGTTCCGCGTCGAGGGAGAGCGCGGTGAAGCTGTCCAGCGCCTCCAGGCCGACCAGCACGTCCTCCTCGCTCATGCAGGCGCGCTCGGCGATCTCGGCGGTGGTGGGCGCCCGGCCCGGGAGGGTCTGCGACAGGTCCTGGGAGGCGGTGCGGACGCGGTTGCGCAGGTCCTGGACGCGGCGCGGCACGTGCAGGGTCCACATGTGGTCCCGGAAGTGCCGCTTGATCTCACCGGTGATGGTGGGCACGGCGTAGCTCTCGAAGGCGTTGCCGCGTTCGGGGTCGTAGCGGTCGACGGCCTTGACCAGGCCGAGGGCGGCGACCTGTCGAAGGTCCTCGTGGCTCTCGCCGCGGCTGCGGAACCGCCCCGCGAGCCGTTCGGCCATCGGCAGCCAGGCCTCGATGATCTGCTCACGCAGGGCGTCGCGCTGTGCGCCTTCGGGCAGTCCGCGCAGCCTGCGGAAGTCCTCGGCGGTGTCGGGGGCGTCGTCGTGCGGGTGGTGCTTCGCGCTCACTCGAGTGGGCATGTTGCGTAGCAACTCCCTGGTCAGTGCTCTGGGTCGGCCGGTCGCCGGGGAGCGCGGCCAGGACCGGGACAGGGCCCGTCCGGCCGGGCCGGCGGATCGCCGTTCCCACGGACGTGCCTCCTGTCCGAAGCACTTCCGGTTCCCCTGCCCAGGCCTCCGCCTCGCAAACACCCGCGCCGGTTTTCCGGGTGCCCGCGGGTTTTCCGCGTGCCCGCGGGGTGACTCGTGACGCGGGCGTACCGCGATGAACGCTGCCCGTAACCATGTCGAACCCGGGAGGTTCCCGCATGAGCACCAAGGTCTCCGACCACGTCCTGCAACGGCTGCGGGAGTGGGGTGTGGAGCACGTCTTCGGTTACCCCGGGGACGGCATCAACGGCCTGCTCGCGGCGTGGGGCCGGGCCGGGAACCAGCCCCGTTTCATCCAGTCCCGGCACGAGGAGATGTCCGCGTTCCAGGCCGTCGGCTACGCCAAGTTCAGCGGCCGTCTCGGCGTCTGCGCGGCCACCTCGGGGCCCGGCGCCATCCACCTGCTCAACGGCCTGTACGACGCCAAGCTGGACCACGTTCCGGTGCTCGCGATCGTCGGCCAGACGCACCGTACGGCGATGGGCGGCTCGTACCAGCAGGAGGTGGACCTGCACACCCTGTACAAGGACGTCGCCTCGGAGTTCGTGGAGACGGTGACGGTCCCCGAGCAGCTGCCGAACGTGCTGGACCGGGCGATCCGCACCGCGTACGCCCGGCGCTGCCCCACCGCGGTCATCATCCCCGGCGACGTGCAGGAGCTCGACTACTCGCCGCCCACGCACGAGTTCAAGATGGTGCCGTCCAGCCTGGGCCGCAGCGCCTGGACGGCGATCCCCGCGGAGGAACAGCTGCTGCGGGCGGCGGAGATCCTCAACTCCGGTGAGAAGGTGGCGATCCTGGTCGGCCAGGGCGCGGCCGGGGCGCGCGCCGAGGTGGAGCGGATCGCCGGCCTGCTGGGCGCGGGCGTGGCCAAGGCGCTGCTGGGCAAGGACGTCATCGGCGACGAACTCCCCTTCGTCACCGGCGCGATCGGGCTGCTGGGCACCCGCCCGTCGTACGAGCTGATGCGGGACTGCGACACCCTGCTGACCATCGGATCGTCCTTCCCCTACACGCAGTTCCTGCCGGAGTTCGGCAAGGCGCGCGGGGTGCAGATCGACATCGACCCGCACATGGTCGGCATGCGCTACCCCTACGAGGTGAACCTCGTCGGCGACGCGAAGGCGACCCTGGAGCGGCTCATCCCGCTGATCAACGGGGGCCGTTCGCGCGACTGGTACGACGGCGTGTGCGCGAACGTCGCCCGGTGGCGGGAGGTGATGGAGCGGCGGGCGAACCTCTCGGCCGACCCGATCAACCCGGAGTACGTGGCCCACGTCCTGGACGGGCTGCTGCCGGAGAACGCCATCGTCAGCTCCGACTCCGGTTCGACGGCCAACTGGTACGCGCGTCACCTCACGATGCGGCCCGGCATGCGCGGCTCGCTGTCCGGCACGCTCGCGACGATGGGCTGCGGGGTGCCGTACGCGATCGGCGCGAAGTTCGCCCACCCGGACCGGCCGGCGATCGCGCTGGTCGGGGACGGCGCGATGCAGATGAACGGCATGGCGGAGCTGATCACGGCGGCCAAGTACCGCGAGTTGTGGGACGATCCGCGGCTGGTGGTGGCCGTGTGGAACAACCACGACCTCAACCAGGTCACCTGGGAGATGCGGGCCATGGAGGGCTCCCCGTCCTTCCTGCCTTCGCAGGAGCTGCCGGACGTACGGTACGCGGCGTTCGCCCGCTCCCTGGGCCTGACCGGCATCCGGGTGGAGAAGCCCGAGGACGTCGAGGCGGGCTGGCGGGCCGGACTGGAGGCCGACGGCCCCGCGGTGATCGAGTTCCTCACCGACCCGGCGGTGCCGCCGATCCCGCCGCACGCGACCTGGGAGCAGATGGAGGCGACGGCCGCGTCGATCCTGAAGGGCGACGCGGACCGCGGCTCCATGGTGAAGCAGGGCTTCAAGGCGAAGGTGCAGGAGTTCCTGCCGGGCCGCGAGAAGAAGCAGGGAAAGAAGTGACTGCCCGCCCGGTGCCCGCCCCGTGCTGTCTCCCCCGCCGTGATGCCGGCCGGCACCCGACCGGGTGCCCGTCGCGGGAACCCGGTGTCGGCCTCCGGTGGGCGGGTACGCGGAGCTGACCCCCGAAGATGTGGAGGGAGTCATGCAGCGAGGCAGTGACCGGCTGAGCGTCCACCGCGACGACGAGATGAAGCACGAACTGCAGGGTCTGCTCAGGTCCGGGCGCCCCACACGGACCGAGGAGTGGCAGGACCCCGAGCCCACCGCCGACGACGACTTGGAGGTCGCGGGCGGCCCCGTGGCGCCGGGCGGCGCGACGGCCTCCCTGAGCGCCGTCCGCCTGGAGCTGGCCCGCCACCTGGGCCGGCAGGTGTTCCCCGCGGACGCGCACAAGCTCGCCCGCGCGCTGCGCCGGGTCTACGCGCCGGACACCGTGGTCGAGGCGGTGGAACGGCTGCCGCGCACCGCACGGTTCAGCACCGTCCAGCAGCTGGCCGAGGCCGTGGTCTCGAGCGGGCGCGAGGAGAACGCATAGGCACCCGGGCCGGGGGTACTGCGGGCGGCGTCATGCCGGAGTCGGCCGCGGCACTCCGACGGCCGGGAAACGGAGGAAAAGGCCAGATGGCGGATTTCGTGAGGGAGGTCATGCGGCCGGGCGCGGTGGCTGTCCGGCCCGACGCCTCACTCGTCGAGGCGGCGCAGCTGATGCGCACGCAGGGCATCGGTGACGTGCTGGTGGCCGACGGGCAGCGCGTGGTCGGTGTCCTCACCGACCGTGACATCACGGTGCGGGCGGTCGCCGACGGCGCCGACCCGCTGACGGTGAGCGCGCAGTCCGTGTGCACGCCGGACCCGGTGGTGGTCGGCCCGGACGATCCCGTGTCGGCGGCCGTCGCGCTGATGCGGGCGCACGCCGTGCGGCGGCTGCCGGTCGTCGAGGACGGGCTGCCGGTGGGCGTGATCAGCCTCGGCGACCTGGCCGAGGCCGAGGACCCCGGTTCGGCCCTCGCCGACATCAGCCGCGCCGACCCGGACGACGGGGTAACCGCCTGACGGGCCACCGGACCTGCCACGAAAGGAACCTGGTACATCATGCGCATCGCATTCCTGACCGCGCCCGAGGGCGTCGAGCAGATCGAGCTCACCGACCCTTGGCAGGCGGCGCACGACGCGGGCCACCGGCCCGTGCTCGTGTCGACGAGGTCCGGGAAGGTGCAGGCGTTCCACCATCTCGACAAGGCGGACACGTTCCCCGTGGACGAGGTGGTGGGTGAGACCTCGGCCGGCGCCTTCGGCGCCCTCGTGCTGCCGGGCGGCGTCGCCAACCCTGACTTCCTGCGCATGGACGGGAAGGCCGTGGCGTTCGTCCGGGACTTCTTCGACCAGGGCCGTCCGGTCGCGGCGATCTGTCACGCCCCCTGGACGCTGATCGAGGCGGACGTCGTACGCGGCCGGGTGCTGACGTCCTGGCCGAGTCTGCGGACGGACGTCCGCAACGCGGGCGGCACCTGGGTCGACGAGCAGGTCAAGATCTGCGACCACGGCCCCAACAAGCTGATCACCAGCCGCAAGCCGGACGATCTGAAGGCGTTCCGCGACGCGTTCCTGCAGGTGTTCTCGGAGGCGGAGGGCGCCGGCTGACGGGGGATGACGGACGGACGACAGCCCGGATCGCCGTCGGCCGCTGCCCGGCCGGCGGCGATCCGGGTGTCCGGGTCCGGATGCCCGGTTGTTCGGGTGTTCGGGTGTTCGGGTGTTCGGGTGTTCGGGTCAGGATGTGCCGGGTGTTCAGCCGCGGGGAGTCGCCGACTCCCCGCCTTTGCGTTCCCTGGCCCCTTCCCGTGTGCGGCCGGCCGCGACCGGACGCCGCGGGTTGCGGCGCAGGTACTCGCCCTCCAGCTGGGCCATGCGCTCGTTGTGGGTGCGCAGCGCGTCGTTCGAGCCGTACAGCAGGGTGTCGTGACGCGTGCGGTGGATCGTCTCCAGCTCCTTCATGAGCTGCTGGTCGTCCAGCCGACTGGGTTCGACTCCGGTCATGGTGGCCACCCGCTCGTCGTGTTCGTCCATGAGGCCCGGGTACCCGCCCGGTGAGCACTACCCGCGAGCGATATCCGGGAGGGAGCCATGGATCTCGCGTTTCTGCACCCACTGTACGAACATCCCGGGCCCTGGGCCTCCGTGTACGTCGACACCTCACGGCACACGGAGGACACCCCCCACGAACGGCGGCTGACGGCCGAGGCCCTGTCCCGGGAGCTGTCCGGACAGGGGGCGGACGATGCGACCTGCCGGGCGGTGCGGGAGGCGCTGGAGGAGTCCCGGCTCTCCCCCGACGAGCCGCCCGGACGGGCCCTGTTCGCGCGCGCGGGCGGGGTGGTCCTGGACCCGCCGCTGTCCCGGCCCCCGCGGCGCGACAGCGCCCACTGGGCGCCGCTGCCGCACACCGCGCCGCTGCTGGAGCTGGCCGGTGAGGACCCGGTGTGCGTGGTGGCCTACATAGACCGCAAGGGCGCCGACTTCGAGCTGCGCAGTTCGCTGCACCGGCGGGACGCCGGTTCGGTCTCCGGACGCCAGTGGCCGGTGCACCGTACGAGCTCGGTCGACTGGTCGGAGCGGCAGTTCCAGCTGAAGGTGGAGAACACCTGGGAGCACAATGCGGGCGAGATCGCCGACGCGCTCGCCGTCGCACAGGAGGAGACGCGGGCCGACCTGCTGATCCTGGTGGGCGACGACCGGGCGCGGCGGGCCGTGCGCGAACGGCTGCCCGGGCGCCTCGCGGATCTGGTCGTCGACGCCCCGCACGGCATCGGCAGCAGGCTGCTGGACGAGGACGTCGAGCAGGCGCGCGCCGAACACGTCCGGCAGCGGGCCGCACGTGAACTGGAGCGGTTCCGCGCCGCCCGCCGCCCGGACGCCGAAGGGCGCAGTACGGCGGTGGAGGGCGTGCCCGCGCTGGTCGAGGCCGCCCGGGAGCACCGCATCGACGAGCTGCTGGTCCTCCCCGACGGTCCGGACGCGCACCGCGAGGTGTGGATCGGCGAGGACCCGGACCAGCTGGCGGTGCGCCGTACGGAGCTGAGGATCCTCGGCGAGCAGCACTCCTGGTCCGCGCGTGCGGACGACGCGCTGATCCGGTCCGCGGTGGCCACCGGCGCCCCCGCGCTGTCGGTCACCCCGGCCGGTGAGGCGGCCCCGGAGGACGCCCCGGCGGGCGGCCTGGGCGCGCTGCTGCGCTGGTCGTAGCCCCGCAGACGGCGGCCGGCGGGCCACCGGGCCTCCTCGGCCCGCCGGCCGTCACCCGACCGCGCCACCTGGCCCGCGTCATCTCACCGGCGTCACCTGACCCGCGTCACCTCACGCGCGCGACCGCCGGCCCGGCCCGTCACCGCGCCCGCTCGACCCGCCGTTCGTCCCACACCGGCTCCGGGGTCTCCCGGACCCGGCCGTCGCTGCCGAAGACCAGGTAGCGGTCGAAGGAGCGGGCGAACCAGCGGTCGTGGGTGACCGAGAGGACCGTGCCCTCGAAGGCCTCCAGGCCCTCCTGGAGCGCTTCCGCGGACTCCAGGTCGAGGTTGTCGGTCGGCTCGTCGAGCAGCAGGGCGGTGACGCCCGTCAGCTCCAGCAGCAGGATCTGGAAGCGGGCCTGCTGGCCGCCGGAGAGCTTGTCGAAGGACTGCTCGGCCTGGGCGGTCAGTTCGTAGCGCCGCAGCCGCGACATGGCGGCGCCGCGGTCCTGCGAGTGCTCCTGCCACAGGATGTCCAGCAGCGGCCGGCCCCGCAGCTCGGGGTGGGCGTGGGTCTGCGCGAAGTGGCCGGGCACGACGCGCGCCCCGAGCTTCCAGCGGCCGGTGTGCGCCACGTCCTCGCCGGCCAGCAGCCGCAGGAAGTGCGACTTGCCGGAGCCGTTGGAGCCGAGGACGGCGACGCGTTCGCCGTAGAAGACCTCCAGGTCGAAGGGTTTCATCAGGCCGGTGAGTTCGAGCTGCTCGCAGGTGACGGCGCGGACGCCGGTGCGGCCGCCCTTCAGGCGCATGGTGATGTCCTGCTCGCGCGGCGGCTCCGGCGGCGGCCCGGCCTCCTCGAACTTGCGCAGGCGGGTCTGGGCCGCCGCGTATCGGGACGCCAGCTCGTGGCTGACGGTGGCTGCCTGACGCAGGCTCAGCACCAGCTTCTTCAGCTGGGCGTGCTTCTCGTCCCAGCGCCTGCGCAACTCCTCGAAACGGGCGAAGCGCTCGCGCCGGGCGTCGTGGTAGGTGGCGAAGCCGCCGCCGTGCACCCAGGCGTCGGCGCCCGCCGGGCCGGGTTCCACGGACACGATCTTCTGGGCGGCGCGGGCGAGGAGTTCGCGGTCGTGGGAGACGAACAGGACCGTCTTGCGGGTCTCCCCCAGCCGTTCCTCCAGCCAGCGTTTGCCGGGCACGTCGAGGTAGTTGTCGGGCTCGTCCAGCAGCAGCGCCTCGTCGGTGCCGCGCAGCAGCGCCTCCAGCACGAGCCGTTTCTGCTCGCCGCCGGAGAGGGTGCGCACCAGCCGCCACTGCGCCTTCTCGTACGGCACGCCGAGCGCGGCCGTGGTGCACATGTCCCACAGCGTCTCCGCCTCGTACCCGCGCGCCTCGGCCCAGTCGGCGAGGGCCTGCGCGTAGCGCATCTGGGCGGCCTCGTCGTCGACGGTCATGATGGCGTGCTCGGCCTCGTCGACGGCCCGCGCGGCGTCGCGGACGCGGGGCGGCGCGACCGACACGAGCAGGTCGCGCACGGTGGTCTCGTCCCGTACGGAGCCCACGAACTGGCGCATCACGCCGAGCCCGCCGCTGACGTTGACGCTCCCGCCGTGCGGCTTCAGCTCGCCGGAGATCAGCCGCAGCAGGGTCGTCTTGCCGGCGCCGTTCGGTCCGACGAGGGCGACGACGGCCCCCTCGCCCACCCGGAAGGACACGTCACCGAGCAGCGTCCTGCCGTCGGGGAGGTGGTACTCGAGGTGCGCGGCTTCCAGATGTCCCATGGGAGGGCATTGTGCGGCCGGTGCGCTCACCGGGGCAAACGCATATCCCGGCAGGCCCTCCTCCGGGCACATGCTTGCCACGTGCACGCATATCGGGGCACACGCCTACCCGGGCGCCCCATGTCCGGGCAGGGCTCGTCCGGGCCGGCGCCATCCAGGCAGGCGCCATCCAGGCAGGCGCCATCCAGGCAGGCGCTCATCCGGGCCGGCGCTCGTCCGGGCCGGCGCTCATCCGGCCTCGTCGACCGGCCGTCCCGCCGGGCCGCCCTCGCCGGCCGGAATCACCGTCGCGCCCGCCCATGTCAGCGCCGTCCAGCCGTCGGACGGGGAGCCCTCCAGGACCACGACACCCGTGTTGGCGAGGGGGCGGGCGGCTGCGAAGGGGACGTCGACGTTGCCGGCGCGGGCCGCGGTCCACACGCGGATCGCCGCGCCGTGGCTGACCATGGCCACCGTGGCGGCACCACTGCGGGCGGCCTCCGCGACGACGGCGTCGTACCGCGCGAGCGCCTCGGCTCCGGTCTCGCCGCCCGGCATCCGCAGCCGCGTGTCGCCGGCCGCCCAGGCGAACACCGTCTTCAGGTACAGCACCCCGTGCTCGGAGTCTCCGGGCAGCATCTCCAGGTCGCCGGCGGACAACTCCCGGATGCCGTCCCGGACGACGACGCCGAGGCCGCGCACGGCGGCCAACGGGGCGGCGGTGAGCTGGGTGCGGACCAGCGTGGAGGCGTACAGGACGTCGATGTCCTCACCGGCGAGCGCCGTCGGCAGCGCGGCGGCCTGCCGCTCGCCGAGCTCGGTCAGGCCGGGGCCCGGGGCGGCGGTGTCCAGCAACGCCCGGACGTTGGTGGGGGTCTGGCCGTGCCGGATGAGGAGCAGACGCATCCAGGGTCCTCCGCGTGTCGGTCACCGCCCGCCGTGCCCGGCAACGGCCACCTCAGCGTAACCGCACGGGACGGGCCCCGGCCGGTACCCGATCCTCACTGACGCACCGTCAGTCCATATGGCAAAACCCGGGTCTCATCATTCGGCATGCGCGCGTACCGTGACGGGTACCGGCCGCCGGGGTCCCGAAGCCCGGAGTGCCGTACGACGAGAGGGGATCAGCCATGCCGAAGCCGCAGGAGACCGCCGTCTACACGCACGGGCACCACGAGTCCGTGCTGCGCTCGCACACCTGGCGGACCGCCGCCAACTCCGCGGCCTACCTCCTCGGCTCGCTCAAGCCCCACATGAAGATCCTGGACATCGGCTGCGGCCCCGGCACCATCACCGCCGACCTGGCGGAACTGGTCCCGGACGGGCACGTCACCGGCGTCGACATGGCGCCGGCCGTGCTGGAACAGGCCCGCGCCACGGCCGCCGGGCGCGGCCTGGGCAACGTCGACTTCGCCGTCGCCGACGTCCACGCGCTGGACTACCCGGACGACACGTTCTGCGTCGTGCACGCCCACCAGGTGCTGCAGCACGTGGGCGATCCGGTGCGGGCGCTGCGGGAGATGCTGCGGGTGACCAGGCCGGGCGGCTACATCGCCGTCCGCGACTCCGACTACGCGGCCATGACCTGGTACCCGGCGTCCGCAGGGATGGACGACTGGCTGGACCTCTACCACCGGGTGGCCCGCGCCAACGGCGGCGAGCCGGACGCCGGGCGCCGGCTCAAGGCGTGGGCGCTGCGGGCGGGGCTGACCGACATCACCGCGACCTCCTCGACCTGGACGTTCTCCACCCCCGAGGAGCGGGCGTGGTGGAGCGGCCTGTGGGCGGACCGGACGGTGGCGTCGGCGTACGCCGAGCAGGCCGTCCGAGGCGGCCACGCGACCGAGGAGCAGCTGCGCGGCGCGGCGGACGCGTGGCGGGAATGGGGCGCCCGGGAGGACGGCTGGTTCTGCGTCCTGCACGGAGAAATCCTCTGCCGCAAGGACGGCTGAGACGCGGTATTCGGGAAACCCGGCCCGGCAGGAGGTTCATCATGGTTCCCATCCTGCTCGTACTGCTTCTGGTGCTGATCCTTTTCGGCGCGGGATTCGCGGTGAAGGCCCTGTGGTGGATAGCGATCGCCCTTCTCGTGGTGTGGCTGCTGGGATTCCTGATGCGCAGCACGACGGCGACCGGCGGCAGGGGGCGCTGGTATCGGTGGTGAGGTGATGACCGCGTTGTCCCGGTGGGATTCATTCCCGGGGAAGCAGCGGTCCCAGCGGCCCGAGGTCCAGGTTCAGGTCCTCGGGCCGCAGTCCATAGCGCTCGCGCAACTCGGTCATGCGGTCATCGAGGAGCATGAGCGTGAGCCCGATCCGCTCCTCCTGGTCCTCGCTGAGGTCGCCGGTGTCGAACCGGCGCAGGGCTTGGCGTTCCATGAGCTGCCGCAGCAGCTCCACGACGGTCAGGACGAGCTTGACGAGGTCGCGCTCTATGGTGTCGGGCTCCAGGTCCAGCCGGTTGCGGCGGGGGGCGGTCACGTCAACTCTCCCCAAGGCGAAGGAACTTGTTCGTTCACGGAGCTGATCAGCGCGTTCAGGTCGATGCGCACCAGGTCGACGTCCGCGATGCGCAGGGTGATGTCCCCCGCGATGACCACGCCGCCGGCCAGCAGCCGGTCGAGCAGGTCGACCAGCGCGACCTCACGGCGTTCGACGACGGTCACTGCTCCTCCCCGGCGAAGGAGTACGCCGCCCACGGCCCGGTGAGTTCCACCCTTATTCCGGCGTCGTCCATCATCTTCTCGTCCTTCGTCCGGTCCACCAGTTCCACGAATTGCTCGGAACTGCTGCGTGGCACCAGATACGCGGCATTGAGGACGTTGCGCCCGGAGACCCCGGAGAGTTTCGGATTCTGCGGGGCGTGCAGCCGGACATCCTCGGCGTGCGCGGAAAGCGTCGCGTGGAGGTGGCTGGCGAACTCCTCGCACTTCTGCCATGTCTGCTCGTTCGACTGCACCCGCATCCGCCGCTGCCGCAGGTAGTCCCGGCCCGACGCCGGTTTCCCGGCGGGCGCGGGCGCCTGCCGGGGGGCCTTGATCTCGGCGTACACCTTGACGCCCCACTCCACGCGGCCCTCCAGCCGTGCGAGGGTGCGCCGGAAGTCCTCCTCGCGCTCCTCGATCATCACGCGGACGCCGCTGTCGTCCCGGAAGACGGTGCCGAGCCTCAGCGGCAGCGGCGTGGTGACGACGGTGAGCGCGTCGATCACTCCCTGGTGGGCCCGGGCCACGGCGGTCAGCCAGTCCAGGTCCTCCAGATGCCTGTGGAGCGGTTCCTCGGCGAAGTCCCGCTCCGGCACGTGGCTCACCACGGCCACCAGGCCGTGGTGAGGCACCACTCTGGGCGGGTCGTCCGCCACGCCCGTCAACTGGGCCTGCAGGGGCGCGTCGAAGGGGCGGCAGACGGCGTAGACGTACCGCAGTCCGGTCACGGTGCCTCCTTCTTCTTCTCTTCCTCTCCCCGGCCTTCCTCGACTCCCCGGCCTTCCTCGACGGGCTCCCCGTACAGCTCCAGTCGAGCCAGCCGCTCACGCAACTCGGCGTTCTCTCGCGCGAGTTGCTTACGGCGGGCGCGGGAGGACAACTCGGGGTCGTCCTCCCACCAGTCGATGCCCATCTCCTTCGCCTTGTCGACGGAGGCGACGATCAACCGGAGCTTGATGGTGAGGAGTTCGATGTCGAGCAGGTTGATCCTGATGTCGCCGGCGATGACGATGCCCTTGTCGAGCACGCGCTCCAGGATGTCGGCCAGATTGGACCCGCCGCCTCCGGCGTAGGGTTCGGGCATCCGGCTGGACATGGTCATCGGCGGCTCCCACCGGCGGCGTGCTCGTACTCGGGCTCTTCTTCCTCTTCCTCCTCGTCGTACTCCTCAGGCCCCTCCTCCTCTTCTTCTTCCTCTTCTTCCTCCCCGCGGGGCTCCTCGCCCTCTTCCTCCTCGTCGTACTCTTCCGGCTCCTCCTCTTCCTCTTCTTCCTCTTCCTCCGCGGTGGGCTCCTCGCCCTCCTCGCCTTCCTCGTACTCGCCGTTCTCCTCCTCGCCCTCGTACGACTCCTCGCCCTCCTGCTGCTCCCGCTCCTCCTCGGCAAGGGCGTCCTCGTGGCTGCGGACGACCTCGGCGTCGCGGATCTCACCGCGCCAGCCGTCCTCCGCCTCGCCCTTGAGCGTGATGAAGCGGACGTAGTTCTTGAGGTCGAGCCGGGCCCGGCGGCCCTGGGCGCGCCAGATGTTGCCGGTCTTCTCGAAGAAGCCCGAGGGGTAGTACTCGATCACCAGCAGGACGCGGGTGAGGCTGTCGGCGAGCTGGTGGAAGGAGACGACGCCCTTCGTGGTGCCCTTGGCGCCCTCCGAGGTCCAGGCGATCCGGTCGTCCGGCACCTGCTCGGTGGTCGTCGCCTTCCAGCTGCGGTTGGACCACCAGACCTTCAGCTGCCAGTCGGAGTGCGTGTCGTCGTCGCGGCTCGCGCTCTTGACGCCCTTGGCGAAGGTGCTGAAGTCCTGGTACTGCGTCCACTGGTCGTAGGCGGTGCGCAGCGGCACGCCGACGTCGATGCTCTCGATGATGACGGTCGGCTTCTGGCCCGCGGCCTTCTTCTTGCCCTTGCCTTTGCCGCCCCCGAGGTTCTTCAGAGCGCCCATCACGTTGTCCTTGACATGGGAGGCCCCGAGTTCGAGTGCGGAGCGCAGCGGCCCCTTGCCCTCGGCGAGCTTGCGCCCGCCTTCGAGGGCGAGCTTGGCGAAGCCGGGGCTGTTGCCCTCTGCGATGTCGTTCAGCTTGCCGGTGGTCTCGCCCAGCTTGTGGCCGACTCCGGCGAGCAGGCGCTCGGCCTGCGCGGCCAGGTACTCCTGTACCTCGGCCTTGAGCCGGTCGGCGGCCTCGCTGTGGGCGACGCCGGTGAGCGGGTTGTCGGTGGCCTTGCCGGCCGCCTTGCCCGCCGTGCCTGAGAGAGTCTCGGTCATCGGTCACCGCCGCCCTTCCGCATCCGGCCCCGGGCGCCGCGCGCGGCACCCCTGGCCGCGGCCGTCTTCTTCCCCGCGGTCTTCTTGGCGGCTGCCGTCTTCTTGGCCGCCGTCTTCTTGGCCGGGGCTGTCTTCTTCGCCGCCGTCTTCTTCGCGGGCGCCTTCTTCACGGGCGCCCTCTTGGCGGCCTGCTTCGCCGGTGCCCGCTCAGCCTCCGCCTTCCTGCCGCGCGGCTCGGGCTCCTCCTCCGCCTCGGGCTCCTCGGCCTCGGGCTCCTCCTCCGCCTCGGGCTCCTCGGCCTCAGGCTCCTCCTCGGCCTCAGGCTCCTCCTCGGCCTCAGGTTCTTCCTCGGCCTCGGGTTCTTCCTCGCCCGTCGGTTCCTCGTCCTCGCCGCCCCGGCCGCCGCCCGGTACCACGCCCGCGAGCTGGTCGCGGACCCGCGAGGTACGGCCGTGCAGGCGGTCGGCGAGCGCGTCGATCTGCCGCTCCACCATCGCGCCCGAGGCCGCCTTGCCCATGCCCCGCAGGTCGGTGCGCAGTTGGTCCCCGATCTCCTTGAACTGCGGGTTCTTCAGCAGTTGCTGGGAGACCAGGTCCCCGACCGCCCGCGGGGTGAGATTCATCCGCTTGCCGGCCACGAGCGAGCCGATGGCGAGCGCCATCTTCAGTTTCTTCGTGCGTCCCAGGAGATATCCGGCCCCTACCGCGAGGCCCAGTCCTACTCGGTTCATCGTGCCGTCCCGTCGCCACTTCACACGCCGTTGCGCAGGCCGATCTCCAGCCTGTCGAGGAGTTCGTCCTCCATCCGGTCGAACTCCTCCTCGTCCATCTCGCCCGCTTCCAGCCGTGCCTCCAGCTGAGCGAGTTCAGCCCGGACCGTGGCCGGGTCGTAGTAGATGCGCTCCGCCTCGCTGAGCGCCTGTTTGATCGCCCACGCGCTGCCGCGCACCGGGGCGAACGGCAGCAGGAGGACCTCTGAGATCAGTCCCATGGGGACTCACTCCTCCTGGCTTTCCGTGCCGAGGGCGGCGGCCGCGGGCTTGCCGGGTCCCGGCTCCACGAAGCTGTACGGCGGCAGCGGGCCGTTGACGCGCAGCTCCAGGTGCGGCTGGCTGCTGCGGACCTCTTCCACCGCGGCGAGGAAGCCCTCGGCGGACCCCCGCTCCACCAGGAAGGAGATGTTGGCCAGCCAGCCGCTGGACTCCGGGCCCACGCTGATCGTGTCGGCCAGCGGCTCCAGGGCGCTGCGGACCGCTTCCGCGTCCTCGCCCTCGCGGGCCTTGACGGCGTCCGCGACCATCTCGCCGAGCCGCAACCGGTCCTCGTAACTGCCGCCGCCTGCCTGCCGGTTGGCCTCCGCCATGCCGCGGAGCTCCGCGTTCTCGGACATCACGCGGTGCAGCACGGCCTCTTCGTCGTGGACGGCCTTGACGTTGTACTCGTCCTTGCCGTCCAGCGCCCGCAGGCGCTCCTGGTAGTGCTCCGCGCGCTCGGCGAGCACGCTCGTGACCGTGTCGTCGTCCTGCGCGACGCTGCCGAACCGCATGGGCAGCACGCAGCCGCCGGCGCCCGCCTCGCTCAGCACGTTCTGGTGGGCGAGCAGCTCCTTGCGCTTGGGCCGCAGCCCTTCAGGGGCATCGCTGACGACGGCCACCAGCTCGCCCGCATGGAGGATGCGCACCGGCCGCGGCGGGTCGCCGACGCCGCCCATGCCGTCGGGCAGTGACGGGTGGGAAGCGGCCGTGATGCCGTAGACGTAGGTGCTCACTCCTCTTCCTCCCTCCGGCGCGCGGCCGTCGACTTGCGGCGCGGCCTGGACTCGCTCTGGCTCTCCTCACGGGCCTGCTTGAAGGCGCCGGATATGGTCTCCGCCGCTCCGGACAGGGCCCCCTTCGACTTGCCGCGGGCGCCCGACTCGGTGACCTGGCCGACGATGTCGGGCAGGCCGGGGCTCTTGCGCGGGCCCGCCTCCAGGTCGAGCCGGTTGCACGCCTCGGCGAAGCGCAGGTAGGTGTCGACACTCGCCACGACGACACGTACGTCGATCTTCAGGATCTCGATGCCGACCAGGGACACGCGCACGAACGCATCGATGACGAGCCCCCTGTCGAGGACGAGTTCCAGGACGTCGTAGAGGCCGCTGGAGCCGCCTCCGCCGCCGCTCTGCTGGGCCGGGACAACGGTCATGCCGACCGTGCCTCCTTCTCTGTGGACTGGTGAGTGATCGATTGCTTCCGGCGAGCGGCCTACCGGCCGCCCTGCCTGTCGGCCCGCCCGCGCTCGTAACGGCGAACGCGCCGGTAGCCGGTCAGCTGGCCGTCAGGGTCGAGTTCCACCTGGTAGCTCGCCATCAGACTCATCGTGTCGGGCACGCGGGCGAGTTCCATGACCTCGATCTCCAGGGACCAGCCGTCCTCCGTCTGGTCGAAGGACGAAACGCTCTCGGCGGCCATGCCCGTCAGCTCCGCGAGCTGGGCGCGCGCGTGGCGCAGCACCTCCATGGGGCCCGGCCGCTTCTTGGTCGTGCGGCTCTCCGCCTTCTTCGGGGAATCGGGTGAATCTTGTGACTCTGGTGTGTTCTTTGTGTTCGTCATGGCCACCTCTCACTCCGTGTGGCCGCCCAGCCGTCGGACAAACCTTCCTCGGCGTCCGGGTCCGGGAGGATCGGCGTCACCGGCGAGCAGCGCGGGTACGTGCATCAGCCACGTAGCGCGTCGAGCCTGCGGCGGGCCGGTCCGAGGGCGCGCACGGTGTAGGGGGCGACCGCGGTCTGGGCGTAGGCATTGCGTCCGATGTCGAGGTAGAGCCGGCCGCCGCGGTCCTTCTTGCGGGGCGCGGTGGTGAGACCGGTCCGGGTGCGCGGCGGCCAGGGTGCCGGCGACGTCGCGGGCGAAACCGCGGACCTCGTCGAACTCGACGCGGGAGACCTCAGCATGAACGGGCCGACGCGGCGGTGGTAGTCCACCAGATCGGACTTGGTGTACTCCTTCCCGTCGCCGCCGGGGAACAGCACCTTGTCCGGCCGGTGCACGCGGACCGTGCGGCGCCCCGCCCGCACGGGCCGCGTGTCGTCGTCGGCCCGCGTGTCGTCGCCGCTCACGGCACGACCGCCTCCCCCACCAGCAGCCGCCCGGCCGCGGCGATCGACTCGGCGTCGATGCCCGCGGCGTGCAGCTGCTCGTCCGGGGAGGCCGAGCCCGGCATCGTGCGGACGGCGAGCCGCACCAGCCGCGGCACGGGCCGTCCGTCGGTGAACGCGTCGAGGACGGCGTCCCCGAGGCCGCCCTCCTCGTGGTGGTCCTCCACGGTCATCAGGCAGCCGGTCTCCTCGGCGGCCC
The DNA here is from genome assembly GCF_055569945.1 of Streptomyces sp. NPDC031340. Taxonomy (NCBI): domain Bacteria; kingdom Bacillati; phylum Actinomycetota; class Actinomycetes; order Kitasatosporales; family Streptomycetaceae; genus Streptomyces; species Streptomyces sp. NPDC031340. The sequence goes on along the minus strand of NZ_JBVIIE010000096.1, from coordinate 4,584 downwards.
GGCGCAGGGTGAGCCGGTCGACGGGCTTGACCGAGTACAGGTCCACGACCCGGACCGGGACGCCATCGCGCTCCAGCGCGTCGGCGGCGGCCAGCGCCTCGTGCACGGTCACTCCGGCGGCGACGACGGTCAGCCGGTCCCGGTCGGAGGAGCGCAGCACCTTGCTGCCGCCGACCGGGAACTCCTCGTCGGGCCCGTAGATCACCGGGCTCTCGCCGCGTCCGGTGCGCAGGTAGCGGATGCCCTCGCGGCCGGCCATGGCGGCGACGAGTTTCGCGGTCTGGTTGGCGTCGCACGGGTACAGCACGGTCGAGCCGTGCACCGCCCGCATCATCGCCAGGTCCTCCAGCCCCATCTGGGAGGGGCCGTCCTGCCCGATCGCGACGCCCGCGTGCGAGCCGACGAGGTTGACACCGGCGCCGCTGATCGACGCCATGCGCACGAAGTCGTGGGCCCGCGTCAGGAAGGCGGCGAAGGTGGCGGCGTACGGCACCCAGCCGCGGGTGGCGAGGCCCACCGCGGTCGCGACCATCTGCTGTTCGGCGATGTAGCACTCGAAGTAGCGGTCCGGATGTGCCTTGGCGAACAGCTCGGCGCGGGTGGAGTCGCCGACCTCCCCGTCGAGGGCTACGACGTCGCCGCGCGCGGTGCCGAGCGCGGCCAGCGCCTCGCCGAAGGCATTGCGGGTGGCGACCTTCTCGCCCTTGTCCCAGCGGGGCAGGTCGGGCCGGGCGGCGGTGACGTCGTGCGCCCTGCCGTCCGCGGCCGGCGCGTGGACCCGTACCCGGACCTCGCCCGGTCCGCCGAGCTCGGCCACCGCCTCGTCGGCGTCCGGCAGCGGCTTGCCGTGCAGGCCCTCGCGGTCCTCGACGGCGGCCACGCCCTTGCCCTTCAGCGTGCGGGCGATGATGGCGGTGGGCTGGCCGGTGGTGGACCTGGCCTCGCCGTAGGCGCGGTCGATCGCGTCGACGTCGTGGCCGTCCAGCTCGACGGTGTGCCAGCCGAACGCCTGGAAGCGGCGGGCGTAGGCGTCGAGGTGGTGGCCGTGGCGGGTCGGGCCGCGCTGGCCGAGCCGGTTGACGTCGACGATCGCGGTGAGGTTGTCCAGGTGCTCGTACGCCGCGTGCTCGGCGGCCTCCCAGATCGAGCCCTCGGCCAGCTCGCTGTCCCCGCACAGCACCCACACGCGGTAGTCGCGGTGGTCCAGCCGCTTGCCGGCCAGCGCGATGCCGACGCCGACCGGCAGGCCCTGGCCGAGCGAACCGGTGGCCGTCTCGACCCACGGCAGTCTGCGCGGCGTCGGATGCCCTTCGAGGCGGCTGCCGAGCTTGCGGAAGCCGAGCAGTTCGCCGTCGTCGATGGCGCCGGCCGCCTTGTAGGCGGCGTACAGCAGCGGCGAGGCGTGCCCCTTGGACAGGACGAAGCGGTCGTTGCCGGGGTGGGCGGGGCGGTCGAAGTCGTAGTGGAGGTGGTTGGCGATCAGGACGGCCATCAGGTCCGCGGCCGACATCGAGGACGTCGGGTGCCCGGATCCCGCGGCGGCCGACGCCCGTACGCTGTCCACGCGCAACTGGCGTGCCAGCTCCTCGAGTTCGGCGGTGTTCATACGTCTCCTTCTGCTGCGTCAGTCGGACCGCTGGACGGGACCGGGAGGCTCGGAGTGCGGCCCACCGGGCTGATTCCTGGCGGGCTCACCGCCGGGCCGGCTCCGGGCCGGTTCACCGCCGGGCTGGTTCCTGGCCGGCTGGGCGCCGGGCCGGCTGCCGGCGGGCACGTCGCCCGGCCTGCCGCCGCCCGACCCGCCGTCGCCCGGCCTGCCCTCGCCCGGCCTGCCGTCGGGCGACGCGCCGCTCGGCCGGGTCCCGGCGGAGGACCGGTGGGACGACTCCGAGCCCGCCTCGGCCGGCGCACCCCCGGGCCTGTCGGCCGGCGCACCCCCGGGCGTGCCAGCCGGCAGGCCGTCCGGCGGCTTGGCCCGCTCCTCCCGGCTGCCCGGCGTCCGGGCCAGTTCCGGCGACGCCGTGTCCAGCGGGACCGACCAGGAGCGCACGAGCCCCAACTGCACTGCCTGGCGCGGCAGTACGGCGTCCAGCAGCCAGTCGGCCGCGACCCGCACCCGGTTGCCCGGCATCGCGGCCAGGTGGTAGCCGCGGGTGACCGCCCCGGCGACCGGGCCGGAGAGCGCGACGCCGAACGGGTTGGCGGCCGCCTGCACCCCGCCGAGGTCCACGACGAAGCCCAGGTCGCGGTGGCGGTAGGGGCGGCGGTCGCCGATGCCGAGCGACGCGGCCACGTTGCGGCCCGCGACCTTGCCCTGCCGCCAGGCGTGCTGGGCCGTCATCGGCGTGTACGCGCCGGGCTGCTCCAGGTCCGGCACGGCGGCCGCGTCGCCGCACGCGAACAGGTGCGGGTGGCTCGGCACTTGGAGGTGCGGGTCGACGAGCAGCCGGCCGTGTTCCATGGGCAGCCCGAGGGACTCGGCGAGCGGATCGGGCCGTACGCCCACGCACCACACGAGGGTGCGGGAGGCGACGAACTCCCCGTCCGTCAGCAGGACTCCGTCGGGCGTGGCCTCCTTCACGGAGGTACCCATCCGCACGTCGACACCGCGCCCGCGCAGCACCCGGTCGGCGGTCCGCGACAGCCGCTCGTCCAGTTCGGGCAGCACCCGCGGCGCGATGTCGAGCAGCATCCAGCGCGGCCGCATGCCCTGCCGCAGCGGGTGCTTGCGCACCTGCGCGTCGGTGAACAGCTGCCCCTGCGCGGCGACTTCGGTGCCGGTGTAGCCGGCGCCGACCACGACGAAGGTGCAGCGGGCGGAACAGGTCTCCGGATCCTTCGCGGCGGCCGCCAGTTCCACCTGCCGGGTCACGTGGTCGCGCAGGTACAGCGCCTCGGGCAGGCCCCGGAAGCCGTGCGCGTGCTCGGCGACGCCGGGGATGGGCAGCAGCTTGTTGACGCTGCCCGCGGCGAGTACCAGCCGGTCGTAGGACAGGGTGCCGACGTCGCCCTCGGGGCCGGTGTAGTGGACGGTGTGCGCGTCCAGGTCGATCGCGTCGGCCTCCCCGAGCACCAGTTGTACGTGCGGCAGCGTGCCGGAGAGGGAGACGGTCACCCGGCGGGGTTCCAGGATCCCGGCGGCGACCTGGGGCAGCAGGGGCAGGTAGAGGAAGTAGTCGGTCGGGTTCAGCAGGGTGACGTCGGCCTTGTGCCGGACCAGCCGGGACAGGGTGCGGGCCGTCCGGTACCCGGCGAACCCGGCACCGACGATCACGATGCGGGGTCGACTCACGGTTCGCCTCCGGCGCTGTCGGGTGCGTCGTACGAGAGCCTTCCGCGTCCCCCTGGTCGGACCGGCCAAACGTCCGCCGGTTGCCGCCGGGGCCACCCGGGTACCCGGGTGGGCGACCTGACCGCCGCTTTCGCGGAGCTGCGTTGGAGGTACCCCATGCCCGAGTACGGCTATTTCCTGTCGTGCGAGGAGTTCGCTCCCGCGGACCTCGTCGAGCAGGCGCGGATGGCCGAGCAGGCCGGATTCCAGTCGCTGTGGATCTCCGACCACTATCACCCGTGGAACGACGCGCTGGGTCAGAGCCCGTTCGTGTGGTCGGTGATCGGCGCGCTCTCGGAAGCGGTGTCGCTGCCCGTCGAGACGGCCGTGACCTGCCCGACCGTACGGGTCCACCCGGCGGTCGTGGCGCAGGCGGCGGCGACCTCGGCGGTGATGACGAACGGCCGCTTCCGGCTGGGTGTCGGCACCGGCGAGGCCCTCAACGAGCACATCCTGGGCCATGTCTGGCCGCCCGCGCACGTGCGCCTGGAGATGCTGGAGGAAGCCGTACAGATCATGCGCCGGCTGTTCACCGGCGAGGAGGTCAATCACCGCGGCACCCACTACACGGTGGAGAACGCGCGTCTCTACACCCTGCCGGAGGAGCCGGTCGCGATCGACGTCTCCGGGTTCGGCCCGGCGGCGACGAGCCTGGCCGGACGGGTGGGCGACGGCTTCGTCACGATGATGCCGGACGCCTCGATGGTGGAGCAGTTCCGCAAGGGCGGCGGGGGCGGCAAGCCGGTCATGGGCGGCACGAAGGTCTGCTACGGCGCCGACCGGGACGAGGCGGTGCGCACCGTGCGCGGGCTGTGGGCCAACCAGTTCCTGCCGGGCGAGATGAGCCAGATCCTGCCCGAACCGAGCCACTTCGAGCAGCTTCAGCCGCTGGTCACCGAGGAGATGGTGAGCGAGAAGGCGGTGTGCGGGGACGACGTCGACGAGCACGTCGCCGCGTTGTCCGCGTTCGCCGAGGCCGGCTTCGACCGGATCTACGTCAACCAGATCGGCCCCGACCAGCGCGGTTTCTTCGACTTCTACCGGACGAAGGTGCTGCCGCAGCTGAAGGAGTGACGGTGTGCGGCCGAGGGAGTGACACCGGAGGGGGGGGGGGGGGGGGGGGGGGGGGGGGGGGGGGGGGGGGGGGGGGGGGGGGGGGGGGGGGGGGGGGGGTGGGGGGGTGGGGGGGGGGGGGGGGGGGGTGGGGGGGGGGGGGGGGGGGGGGGGGGGGGGGGGGGGGGCGCCGGCTTTCC
>NZ_JBVIIE010000095.1:0-23113 GCF_055569945.1 Streptomyces sp. NPDC031340 | reverse complement strand
TCTTCCCTCCGTCTCCCCCTCCCCCCCCCCCCCCCCCCCCCCCCCCCCCCCCCCCCCCCCCCCCCCCCCCCCCCCCCCCCCCCCCCCCCCCCCCCCCCCCGCCCCGTCCGCCACCCCGCCTCCCCACCACCGAGAGGACTCCCCCGCGATGACCGAGATCACGATCCGCCGGGCCACACCGCATGACGCCCCCGAGGTGGCCGCGATGGTCCGCGAGATCGCCGCCCACGAGGATCAGACGGCGCAGGTGCACGTCACCGACAAGCAGTGGCGCGCCCTGCTCGGACGCCCCGAGGTGACCGTCCTGCTGGCCGAGCGCGGCGGGCCGGCGGTCGGCTACGTCTCCGCCGTCCGCCGGCTGCACCTGTGGACCGGCGGAGACGTGCTCGACCTCGACGACCTCTACGTCCGCCCCGGGCACCGCGACGCGGGCACCGGCCGACGGCTGATGGCCGCTCTCGCCGCGTCGGCAGCACCCGGGCGGCTGCTGATCCGCTGGGGCGTGGAGGCCGGCAACGTCGACGCGCAGCGCTTCTACCGCCGGCTCGGCGCCACCCTGCGTCCCAAGATCCTCGCCGCCTGGCCGTCCAGCGCGTACGCCGGCCTGGTCACGGACGCCTGAGAGGATGCCGTGTGACCCATTACCTGCGGTTCTTCTTCGAGGCCGGCGTGGACACCCCTCGCCCTGGTCGGACGAAGAACTGCGGGCCTTCCGGCAGCGGGCGCACGCGGCCCTGGGCGCTTTGCGCCGTGAGCTGGGTGAGGGCTGGACGGTCCGGGACGAGAGCCTGCTCTGACCTGCTCCGAACGGAGCGGTGTCTCCGCCCGGGCAAAGACACCGGGCGGAGACACCGAGCCGTGACGAATCAACGTCGGAAAGAGGCCTCGTGGCCTACTTCCCCGGCTGGGTGAACGTCAGGATCCTCGGGGTCAGGAGTTCGCCGGAGTAGGGTCCGCGGGCGGTTCCCGGCTTGACGTAGTCCCGCAGCGAGGGCATGAACATGCCGTGCAGGGCGGGGTCGCCCTCCGCGGCCGTGTCCGCGCGCGTCGGCAGCATTCCGGGGGTGATCTCGGTGCAGTTCTTCGGCCAGCCGGGCAGGCCGCGGAGCACCTGGCAGTCCCTGGTGAAGTAGTGCACGAAGAACTTGCCGCTGTTCCGGACCGTCTTCGCGTAGCCGTCCGCGGAGCCCTTGAGACCGGTGTCCAGGATGTTCGCGACGCCCGCCAGCAGGGAGGCGTCGTTGACGGACAGGGCGGTGTAGGTGGCGTTGCCGGTTTCCGTGGCGAGGGTGTCGACCACCGCGTAGACCTGCCCGGAGTCCAGCGGGAGCGGCCGTCCCAGGTAGTAGATCGCGTCCTGCTCGTCGCCCAGGCAGTTCATGTTGACGGAGCGGCAGTACGGTCCGGCCCACCCGTACTGCCTCACCGGGTCGACCAGCAGGGAGGACGCCGAGGGGCCTGTGCAGCCGTCGGCGCGAAGGCGGGCCACGGTGGTGACCCGGTCGCACACCGCGTTGATCAGGTTCTGCTCGTCGCCCGCCAGGTGGGTCTCGCTGTTCGCGGTCCGCTTCTCGAAGGTCAGCGGCCCGTACCGCCGTACGGGCCCGGCGGAGTCGGGGGCGCGCACGCGCATCACCGTCAGCGGAGGGTTCTTCCGCCACTTGTCCGCGGCCTGCGCCTGGCCGGGGTCGGGAACGGCGTACCGGAACGGGGTGACGAAGTCGACGGCGTCCTTGCCCATGCCCAGCGGTCCGACCGGGCCGTAGGCGTCGCGGTCGGGGATGTGCTCGGTGAAGATGTCCTGGTCGGGAACGCCCTGGGCCTGCAGGGCCCGGCGCACCGCCTGGTCGGTGGTGGCGCTGGGGGTGATGATGAAGTACCGGTTCTTCCCGAAGGGATAACCGGACCGGCGTTGCATGACGACGTTGTTGACGGTGTCACCGAGCGCGGACACGCTCTGGGTCCGCGCCGACCGCCGGTCGCCGGGCGGGATCGTGTCGAACAGGTACTGCTCGGGCACGACGGTGTGCCGCCACTTGTCGTAGTCGTCGGCCTTCCAGTGCCCGCGCTGACTGAACTCCCAGGTCTGCAGGGCCATGTAGCGGGCCGGGGGAGGCATCTTCCCGTAGATCACGACCGCGTCCCGCGGATCGAGCCGGTAGGTCGTCGTGTAGCCGGGGCGCGTCCGGCCGAAGGCGTTCACCGCCGCCGGGTCCACGTACTCGTTCGGCCAGGTCTTCACGACGGGCAGCACGTACGGGGCCGCGGGGTTGTTCGCGAGGCAGTTCCTCAGCACCGAGTAGGTGTACTCCTTGCAGTCCTGCTGGGTGTAGAGCCGCGCGTATCCGGGACTGACCTGGAACCCGCTCTTCTTCAGGTCGCCGACCAGCCCCTCGGTGATCTGGCCACCGGCCGTGCCCGACCCGGCACCGGCCTGGTACTGACCGCATCCGGCTGCGGCGAGAAGCATCACGCACGTCAGCGAATACCGGACTCTAGGCGCGACGTGGCCCATGGCCGTCCCTCCTGACCCAGAACGGGAACTCTCCGTAGTACGGATGCCACCATCCGTACACGGGTCGCGCAAACGCGGTGGGCGGCCGGGCAGGGGTCCGTCCCCGGACCGGGGCTCCTCCGGCACCGGTCCGGCGGCCCGCTCGACGATCAGCCCTTCCAGCCCGTACAGTGCCGATTCGATCAATCGGGGGATCAATCGGGGGAGCACATGAGCTTTCGTACGTTTCTCATCGGGGGCGGCTGGGACGCGGCCGCCGCGTCGGCGGTCTACGGGCCCTTCCTGCGCGCCGCCGCGGACACCGCCGGGGGCGGTGCGCCCAGGATCGGGTGCGTGATCGTCGACGAGGGCGACGGCGTGGGGCAGTTCGCCCGGTACGACGCCGTGCTGCGCAAGGTCGCCGACTGCGTTCCCGTTCCGCTGCTCGTGCCGATCGGCGAGCGGTTCGACGCCGGTCTGCTGCGGGACGTGCAGGGGCTGCTGGTCTGCGGTGGGCTCACCCCCGCGTACCAGGATGCGTTCGGCGACTGTCTCGACCGGCTGCCGGGCCTGCTCGCCGAGAGCGGCATGCCGTACGCGGGCTTCTCCGCGGGTGCGGCGGTGGCGGCGCGGGACGCCCTCGTCGGCGGATGGCTCGACGGCGGCGTCGCGGTGTGTCCGGAGGACAGCGCGGAGGACCTGGAGGAGGTGGAGGTGCGGGCCGGGCTCGGGATCGTGCCCTTCACCGTCGACGTGCACGCCGCGCAGTGGGGCAACCTGCCGCGGCTGATCGCGGCGGCCGCCCGGCACGGGCTCGCCCACGGCGTCGCGCTCGACGAGAACACCATGGCGGAGGTCACGCCCGACGGGCGGGTCCGGGTCGCCGGTCTCGGGCGCGCGCACTCGGTGCGGCGGGGCACCGACGGGGCCGCGCTCGTACGGGCCTACGGCGACGGCGAGGAGTTCGCCGCCGCCGGCTGATCGCACCCCCGGACGGCCGGCGCCGGCCGGCCGTCCGGTGTCCCGCCAGGCGTCCCGTCAGGCGTCGACTGGGAAGGGTCAGATCGTCGACGTGTCGATCACGAACCGGTACCGGACGTCACTCGCCAGCACCCGCTCGTACGCCTCGTTGACCTCCTCGGCGCGGATCAGCTCGATCTCGGCGCCGATGCCGTGCTCCGCGCAGAAGTCGAGCATCTCCTGCGTCTCCTGGATGCCGCCGATCATGGAGCCGGCGAGGGTCTTGCGGCCGCCGATCACCGAGAACAGGTTGAGCGAGATCGGCTCCTCGGGGGCGCCCACGTTCACCAGCGCGCCGTCCACCTTCAGCAGGGACAGCAGCGCGCCGAAGTCCATCGGGGCCGACACGGTCGAGACGATCAGGTCGAAGGTGCCGCGCAGCGCCTTGAAGGTCTCCGGGTCGCTGGTGGCGTAGTAGTGGTCGGCGCCCAGCTTCAGCCCGTCGTCCTTCTTGCGCAGGGACTGGGACAGCACGGTCACCTCGGCGCCCATCGCGTGCGCGATCTTGACGCCCATGTGGCCGAGGCCGCCGAGGCCGACGACCGCGACCTTCTTGCCGGGGCCCGCGTTCCAGTGACGCAGCGGGGAGTACGTGGTGATGCCGGCGCACAGCAGGGGCGCGGCGACGTCCAGCGCCAGGCCGTCGGGGATGCGGACGACGTAGTTCTCGTCGACGACGATCTTCTCGGAGTAGCCGCCGTAGGTCGGCTCGCCGTCCCTGCCGATGGCGTTGTACGTGCCGACGTTGCCGGCCAGGCAGTACTGCTCAAGGCCCTTGAGGCAGTTCTCGCACTCGCGGCAGGAGTCGACCATGCAGCCCACGCCCACCCGGTCGCCGACGGCGAACCTGGTGACGCCGGGGCCGACCTCGGAGACGACGCCCGCGATCTCGTGGCCCGGGACCATCGGGAATATCGCCTCGCCCCAGCCCTCGCGCGCCTGGTGGATGTCCGAGTGGCAGATGCCGGCGAACTTGATGTCGATCAGGACGTCGTGCTCGCGGACCGCTCGGCGTTCGATGGTGGTGCGCTCCAGGGGAGCCTTGGCGGCGGGTGCGGCGTACGCAGCGACAGTGGTCATGCCGGGGGTTCTCCTAGCAAGGTCGTGTGCGCCCGGCTGCCTTTCGGCCGGGCACGACGTCCAGTGTGCCCAGCGGATCGCCACTCACCCAGGCCACGCCTGTACCTACGTCCGCTGTGCCTACCACTGGCGGGGTCAGGCTGCTGTGCGTACGACCGTGAATACTGGAAGGCATGGAGGAACAGCCCGAAACCGTGCGGGAGACCGCGTCGGCCCTGGACCGGCGTGCCGAGCTCAGCGAGTTCCTGCGCACCCGGCGCGCCCGGCTGAAGCCGGAGGACGTGGGGCTGCCGGACTTCGGCAGGCACCGCCGGGTGCCGGGGCTGCGCCGCGAGGAGCTGGCGCAGCTCGCCGGGGTGTCCGTGGCGTACTACACGCGTCTGGAGCAGGGCAACGGGCGGAACGTGTCGGCTGAGGTGCTCGACTCGATCGCGCGGGCGCTGCGGCTGAGTGACGCGGAGCACGCGCATCTGGTGCACCTGGCGAAGCCGAAGCAGCACAAGAAGAAGCCGGCCGGGCGGACGCAGCAGGTGCGCGGCGCGCTGCGGCAGCTGCTGGAGACGATGGACACGGTGCCGGCCTACGTGACGGGGCGGCGTTCGGACATCCTCGCCTGGAACCGGATGGCCGCGGCCGTCTTCGGCGACTGGGGGGAGCTGCCGGCGCAGGAGCGGAACTGGGCGCGACTGGTGTTCCTGCGGCCCGACTACCGCGACCTGTTCGTGCAGTGGGAGCAGAAGGCGAGCGACGTCGTCAGCTTCCTGCGCATGGACGCGGGCTGCAGTCCCGACGATCCGCGCCTGTCCTCCCTGGTGGGTGAACTCTCCGTCAAGAGCGAGGAGTTCCGGCGCCTGTGGGCCATGCACGACGTCAAGGAGAAGGGTTTCGGCGTCAAGAACCTGCGCCATCCGCTGGTGGGCGACCTGACGCTGTCGTACGAGTCCTTCCGCCTGGCCGACGACGCGGAGCAGGTCCTGGTCACCTACCACGCGGAGCCGGGGTCGCCGTCGGCGGAGGCGCTGCGGCTGCTCGGCGACTGGGCCGCGGACGCGCCCCGGACGGGCTCCTCCGCCCGGCCCTGACCCTCCGGCGTCCGCCCGAGTCGGTACGGGGAGTCCGTGAGTACGCGTACTCATGTGGCGCGGCGGACCGTTCCGTGAGGATTTGTTCATGACGCTGAACAGGTTTCTTGCGAGTGCGGGAGCGGCGGCGCTCGCCGTGGTGGCACTGTCCGGGTGCGGCGGCGAACGGGCCGGGGAGCAGCGGGGGAAACCCGCGAGCGGGGTGGGCGCGCGGGCGGTGGCAAGCACGGACGCGGATGCCGAGGTGGCGTTCCTGGAGATGCTGGAGCGGGTGGGCGCCTCGTGCGTGCCGGACTCTCCGACGGCGCGGGAGTCCGGTGATCCGGCCCCGGGTGAGCATCCGACCACGCGGCCGGACGAGCCGCTGCCGGTGGACGAGGAGCCGCCGTCCCCGGAGGAGTTGTCCCCCGCCGCCACGCCTGAGCCCGCCCGTCTGAAGGGGGTGGAGGCGTGCGAGGGGCAGGAACACAGCGAACGCGTCGCCCTGGCGCTGACCGGCCTGGACAAGCCCACCCCGGCCCAGGTGGCGAGGGAACTGAACGAGCTCGGCTACCCCGGCTCCCGCATCCACGGCCTCAGGGCCGAGCGGGGCGCGGTGCGCTTCTGGGTGGACCTGCGGGTGATGGGCGGGCAGATCGCGCTCAAGGGGACCGCGGCCGGCGGGAAGACCGCCGTCGAGGCTTTCGCTCACCCGGCGGAAGGCGCGTTCCGGACGGGCGGTTGACGGTCGCGCAGGGGGACGTCTCCGCCGACAGGTGATGCGCGGAGCAGACGAAAGGCCCGCCGGAAGCGATCTTATCTTCCGGCGGGCCTCCTCGGCCTTTCAGGCCGCTGGGCTCCTGGTCAGGAGCCGCGGACTACTTGCCGTAGTAGGCGTTGTAGATCGAGATCGTCGACTTGTTGTTCTTCTTGTCGGTGATCTTGGCGTGGAAGGAGATGGCCTTCCCCTTCGCCGGGTTCTTCACGGTGATCTTGCCGTGGACCACGTTGACCTTCTTCCAGGTCTGGCCGTAGTCGTACGACACCCACACGCCCAGCGACTTGAGGTTGCTGCCCTTGGCGGAGCCCTCGACGACGACCGGGATGCTCACCGTCTTGCCGGCCTCGACCTTGCTGTCCAGGCCCGTGGTCGCGTTGAAACGGACCGTGGAGGCGGGCAGCTTGGTGAAGTCGGAGGTCTTCTTGGAGCGGAACGTCCAGCTCGCGTCGATGCGGGTGGAGGCCGCCGCGACCTTGACGGTGCGCTTGACCGACGTCGTCAGCTTGTAGTCCGCCTCACCCGAGGGGACCTTGAACTCGCCGTCGCCGAACAGCGGGTCGTCGTTGGAGCCGACCTTGGTGCCGTTGCGGTAGAGCGTGGTGGTGACCGAGGTGAAGGCCGACGAGCCCGCGTGCGCCTTGCCGTCGGCGAACAGCGGCACGATGCCGGAGATGCTGTTGCCGTCGCGGTACAGGCCGTAGTCGTAGTTCAGGTGCGGCCCGAACACGGCCGTGTTGAAGGTCTTCGAGTAGGTCTGGCCCGCCTTGAAGGTCTGCGGGGTGTCGATGAAGTAGCCGGCCTCGGAGATCGGGAAGCCCTCGGAGTCGGTGCCGCCGTACTGCGTGAACTCCAGGTTCCACTGCACGCCGCCCGAGGTGGACAGGTGCAGCTTGCGGGTGCCGGGCAGGGTCTGCGGCACGCCGATCGAGGAGGCGCCACTGCTGTTGGGCAGCCAGCCCAGCGCGCTGACCGCGCCCTTCTTGCCGCTCGCCGCGGCGCCCATGCCGACCTTGACCGTGGCGAGTTCGCTCGCCTTGTAGTGCTTGGTGTAGCCGGTGGCGAGCTTCTTGACCACCGCGCCGGTCGTGGTGTCGTACTCCTCGTCGTCACCCTTGGTCCAGTGGCCGTCCCACTGCTGGGTCAGCGAACCGTCGGTGACCTCCGGGCCGAGGCCCTTGGTGCGGAAGTTGTCGTAGGAGTCCAGCCACCAGCCGAAGGAGATGCCGAAGCTGCCGGACTGGATCGCGTAACCGGGAGACGCGAACTCCGACTTGGCGGCGGCGTCCGGGACGGTGATGTCGACCGGCTTCGCGGTCCGCGCGTCCAGCGTGATCGTCGTGTTCTTGGTGACGTTCAGCTTCGGCTGGGCCAGCGCGTCGACGCCCTTGGCGAAGTCCTCGGGGTCCGCGACGACGCCGGTGTCGAGGACGTAGTCGCCCTTGGGCACGCGCGTGGTGACGGTGCCGGAGGGGTCGTAGGGCGAGTAGAAGCTGCCCTCGCCGAGGCCGGAGATGCCGGCCAGGGTCGCGAGGTAGTTCTTGGCCGGGTTGCCGTCACGGTCGATGAACTTCAGCGTGACGTCGTAGGACTGGACCTCGCGCTGGACCGCGGCCGCGGTGCGCACGGCCTGCCCGCCGCCGGTCGCGGTCACGTACGCGGAGTACATGCCGTCGACCGTGCCACCCAGCCTGGTGTCGACGGTGAGGTCGACGGTGGCCTTGCCGCCCGCGGGGACGGTGACCGTGGTGGCGCCGAGCTTGAAGAAGCCCGCGGGAGCCGCCTGGCCCTTGGGGTTCTTGGCGGTGGACGTCAGCTTCAGGGTGACGTCCTTGGTGCCGAGGTTGCGGTAGGTCAGCTGCTTGGTGACCGGCTTGTCGTCGGTGTGCGGCCACTGCTGGACGCCGAAGCTCTCCGACACCGGGTCGGCGATCACCGTCTGCTTGATGGCCTTGTCGACCTGGATGCGGCCCGAGCCCTGCTGGAACGGCGTGTATCCGCCGTCCTTGGCGGAGCCGGTCAGCGCGCCCTTGAGCTCGGCGAACGACCAGTCCGGATGCTGCTGCTTGAGGATCGCCGCGGCGCCCGCCACGTGCGGGGTCGCCATCGACGTGCCCGAGATCGTCAGGTAGCCGGCCGGCTTCTCGCCGACCTCCTGGTCGATGACGCTGCCGGGGGCCGCCGCCGCGGTGATGTCCACGCCGGGGGCGGTCACGTCGGGCTTGATCTGCCCGTCGAGTCCGGGGCCGCGGCTGGAGAAGGAGGCCAGCTTGTCCTTGTCGTCGACGGCGCCGACGGTCAGGGCGTCGGCGGCGCTGCCCGGGGAGCCGATGGTCTGGTCGCCGAAGTCGCCGTCGTTGCCGGCGGCGATCGCGAACAGGATGCCCTTCTGCTCCGACAGCTTGTTGACCTCGGCCTCGAGCGGGTCGATCTCCGGGGTGTCGCCGCCGCCCAGGCTGAGGTTGACGACGTCGGCGCCCTGCTCGGCGGCCCACTCCATGCCCGCGAGGATCTGCGAGTCGTCGCCGTAGCCGTCGTCGCTGAGGACCTTGCCGTTGAGCAGCTTGGCGCCCGGGGCGACGCCCTTGTACTTGCCGCCGGACTTGGCGCCGGTGCCGGCCGCGATGGAGGCGACGTGCGTGCCGTGGCCGAACTTGTCGGTGGCGTCGGGCGAGGTGGAGAAGTTCTTCGCCGCGACCACCTGGTCCTTGAGGTCCGGGTGGGTGGCGTCGATGCCGGTGTCCAGAACGGCGATCTTCACGCCCTTGCCGTCGTAGCCGGCCGCCCACGCGGTGGGGGCGCCGATCTGCGGCACGGACTTGTCGAGGCTGGCCTTGCGGACGCCGTCGAGCCAGACGTGGGCGATGCCGGAGGCGGTGCGGTCGCCGTTGGTGACCGCGTCCCACAGCTCGGGCGCGTCCTGCTTCGGCGTCTGCACCGCGTCCGCGTTCAGGGTCTTCAGGCTCTCGCGGAGCTTGCCCGCGTCCCGTACGTCGGCCCGGGCGGCCGTCGCGGCGCCCCGGTAGCCGACGATGACCTTCAGGCCCCGCTTCTGCGACGCGCGGGTGGTGGTCTTGTTCAGCTCGGTGACGTCGAAGAGGCGCTGGTCCACCTTGCCGGTGGCGATCATGCGGGCGACGTCGGCCGGCACGACCAGGGTGTGGCCGTCGGTCCTGCGGATCTGGACGGGTATGTGCTCACGGCCCTTGGCCGGCTCCAGGCCGACGACGCGGCCCTTGGCGTCTACGGCGACGCGGTCACCGGTGATCAGGGTGATGTGGTGCTTGGCGGTGAGGGTCGGCTTCGAGGCGCTGCTCGCCTGTTCGGGCCTGGCCGACGCCGGGCTGGTCATGCCCGCCGCCAGGGCCACGGCGGCCGCGGTGGCGATCGTGGCCGCACATGCTCTCTTCACTTGTGGACGCAAGTCTCCCCCTGGAGATGAAGTACCGGGCGTCGTCCCCCGTCACCCGGCCGGGGGTGGTCTCGTACACACACGCGTACGCCCCCCGGGAACACGGAGTATGCCGGGGGGTGATCAGGCGTCTCAAGGGGTGAGAGAAGGGCCACAGGTGTATCCGGCAACTGTTACGCCGCCGCACGAACACTGTTACAGGCTTGTCGAGTTGGGTTCCCGCGTCCCGCTTGACACGTGCGTCGCGCGGGCGGGCGGCGGGGTGCGGCGGCTACGCGCCGGCGTTCTCCTTCACGGTGATGCGTCCCTTGCGGATCGTCGCCAGGCGCGGGGCCCGCCGCGCGATCGAGGAGTCGTGGGTGACCATGATGAAGGTCAGCCCGAGTTCCTTCCACATCCGCTCGAGCACCTCCATGATCTCGTCGCGCATCGACTCGTCGAGGTTGCCGGTGGGTTCGTCGGCGAGCAGCACCTTCGGCTGCTTGACCAGGGCGCGGGCGATGGCGACGCGCTGCTGCTGGCCGCCGGACAGCTCGGACGGCAGGTGTCCGAGCCGCTCGCCGAGACCGACCGACTTCAGCGCCTCGGCGGCCCGTTCGCGCCGCTCCCCGACCTTCACGCCGAGCGGTACGAGGGCGGTCTCGACGTTCTCCTGGGCGGTGAGCGTCGGGATGAGGTTGAAGGACTGGAAGACGAAGCCGATGTTCTCGCTGCGCACCTTGGTGAGCCTGCCCTCGGACAGCTTCGCCAGGTCGACGCCGTCGAGGACGATCTCACCGGCGGTGGGCCGGTCCAGTCCGCCGAGCATCTGCAGCAGGGTGGACTTGCCGCCGCCGGTGGGGCCCTGGATGACGAGCCGGTCGCCGTCGCCGATGGTGAGGTCGATGCCGTCGAGGGCGTCGACGGTCTCCTTGCCGCGGGTGTAGCGCTTGGTGACGCCTCTGAGTTCGTACATGGTCAACTCCTGCCTGAACGTATGGGAATCGGGGCCCGCGCCGGTCGGGCGGGCCCCGGGGACGTGCGGAGGGACGGTGCGGAAGACGTGCGGAGGGGCGCGCGGGGGGAGCGAAGGAGGCCGCGCAGGGGTGCCCAGGGGAGCGAAGGAGGCCGCGCAGGGGTGCGCGGGGCATGCGCGCGGCATGCGCGCGCAGGTGCGCTACTCCACGCGTCGCAGCGCGTCCGCCGGGCGCAGCCGCGAGGCCCGCCAGCCGCCGAACGCGCCCGCGATCAGGCCGCCGGCCACCGCGAGGGCGACCGCCAGGGCGATCGTCGTGGCGCTCACCGGCGCGGTGAGCGCGACCTCGAGGGTCTTCGCGGCCTGACGGCCGGGACCGCCGCCGAAGCCGCCGCCCCCGGGCCCGCCGCCTCCGGGGCCGCCCATCCCGCCGCCGCCCCCGCCGGAGCCCAGCTGGGCCTGCAGCGTCGGGCTGATCGCGGTGACGGCGTACGCGCCCGCCAGGCCGAGCGCGATACCGAGGGCGCCGCCGACCAGTCCGTTGACGATCGCCTCGCCGACGACCTGCCCGGTCACCCGGCCCGACTTCCAGCCCAGCGCCTTGAGCGTGCCGAACTCGCGCACCCGGCGCGAGACCGCGGAGGAGGTCAGCAGGCCCGCGACCAGGAAGGCGGCGACGAGCACGACGATCGACAGCCACTTGCCGACGCTGGTGGCGAGGGAGGAGGCCGTGGACAGGGAGCCGGAGACGGTGTCGGCGAGGTCGGCGGAGGTGGTGACCGTCGTACCCGAAATGTTCTTCTGGATGGCCGACTTGACGGAGTCGATCTTCTGCGAGTCGGTCGCCTTGACGTAGATCGTGGTGACCTTGTTCTTCGAGTCGCTGAGGGTCTGGGCCTGCTTCAGCGGGATGTAGAGGTTGGCGGCCGAGTCGCCGCTGTCGGCGGTGGCGACACCGATGATCTTGAACTTGGTGCCCTTGACGGTGACCGTCGAACCGACCTTGTACTTCTTCTCCTTGGCGTACGCGGAGTCCACGACGGCGACCTTCGCGTCGGTCTCCGTGGTCTTGAACGTGCGGCCGCTGGTGATCTTCGACGAGGTCAGCGGGCCGAGGGCCGGCTCGGTGACGTCGGTGCCGTAGACCGAGTAGTTGTTGACGTCGAAGTTCGCGCCGCCGCCGCGCACTTCACCCTGCGGCTGGCCGGTGCCGCCGCCGGGGCCGCCCTGCGTGCCGCCCTCGCCGTTCTGCTGACCGCCGCCGTTCTGCTGGAACTGACCCCGCGTGAACTGGCCGCTGACCTTGATGACCTGGAGGCTCAGGCCGCCGACGGCGTCCGAGACGCCGCCCTGGCCGGCGACCTTCGTCACCGTCGAGGCCGACAGCGTCTGGAAGCCCTGCACCATGACGCGGTCGCTGCTCTGCTCCTTGTCGGAGTCGGAGTCCTGCGCGTCGAAGTCGAAGCGGGGACGGTCCGAGCCGCTCGTCGGCGCCTTGGCCGCCTTGGTGACCGTCATGTCGGTACCGAGGCCGTACAGCGACTGGAGGACCTTGTCCTGCGCCTTGCCCATGCCGGACGCCACGGAGTTGACCACGATCACGAGCGCGATGCCCAGCGCGAGGCCGGAGGCGACGACGAGCGCCGCCTTTCTACGGCGCCGCAGTTCGCGCCTCAGGTAGGTGAAGAACATGGCCGCAAGGTAGGTACGCCCCGTGATGACTCGATAAGGCGGCCATAAGAGAAGCATGAGAAGGCTGTGGCGGGGCCCGGAAACACCGGTGCCGCCCCTGAGGGCGGCACCGGTCACCTGTGAAGCGGCCGTCAGACGGCCGATCCGGCCTTCCACTCGGCCCAGTTCATGTTCCAGCCGTTGAGGCCGTTGTCCGGGGCCACCGTCTTGTCACCGGTGTGCGAGACGACCACGACGTCACCGAGGATCGAGTGGTTGTAGAACCACGCGGCCGGGGTGTTCGGGTCGTTGGCGCCCTTGGTGTCGGACAGGCCCACGCAGCCGTGGCTGGTGTTCACGCTGCCGAAGACGGACTTCGCGCCCCAGTAGTTGCCGTGCACGAAGGTGCCGGAGTTGGTCAGCCGGATGGCGTGCGGCACGTCCTTGATGTCGTACTCGGCCTTGCCGTCGTTGTCGGTGAAGCCCACGGTCGTGCCGTTCATCCGGGTCTCTTTGAACTTCTCCGACATCACCATGATGCCCTCGTACGTGGTGTTCTCGGGCGAACCGGCGGAGATCGGGATGGTCTTGACGACCTTGCCGTCCTGCGTGACCTTCATCTGCTTGGTCTGCGCGTCGACGTAGGAGATCTGGTTGCGGCCGATGTGGAAGGTGACCGTCTTCTGCTGGACGCCGTAGACGCCGTCGGCGCCCTCGACGCCGTCGAGCGCGAGCTTCAGCGTGACGGTGGAGTTCCCCTGCCAGTAGTCCTCGGGCCGGCAGTCCATGCGGTTGGCGTTGAACCAGTGGCAGACGACCTCCTGGCCGCTGCTGGAGGTGACCGTGATGCCCTTCTGGACGGCGGCCTTGTCGGTGATCGCCTTGTCGAAGTTGATCGACACCGGCATCCCGACGCCGACGGTGGAGCCGTCCTCAGGCGTGAAGTTCGCTATGAAGCTGTTGGACGGGGAGACCGTGGTGAACGTGGCGTTCTCGTGGGCGACGCGGCCCTCGGAGTCCTTCGCGGCCGCGGCGAGCTTGTAGGTGGTCGAGCGCTCCAGCTGGACGCTCGGCTTCCAGCTCGTCTTGTCGGCCGACAACTGCCCGGAGACGGCTTTGCCGTCGGCGGACGTCATCGTCACGCTGGTCAGCGTGCCCTTGCTGACCGTGACGGCGGCGGAGTTGTTGATGGAGGCGTTGTCGGAGCCGTCCTTGGGCGTGATCTTGATGTCCGCCTCGGACGCCTTCTTGGCGGCCGCCGCGTCGGCCTTGGCCTGGGAGCTCTCACCGCCCCCGCTTCCGGAGGCACTGTCGTCGCCGCCGGAACACGCCGAGAGCACCAGCACGCCACCGAGCAGTGCGGACGCGACCATGAAGCCCCTGCGCCGCTTACTGTTCGTCATCACACGCTTCTCCATCGTTGCCGTATCCCCAAACCCCAAGAGCCCCCGTTAACGAACTCCAACGCTCCGACCGGTGCGCCCCGTTCCACATCTACCGCATGTGTGGGGCACGCCACGTCCGCCGCGGCGGGTGGTGCGGATGACGGTCCGTGCGCCAGGTGGGACGACGAAACCCCGGGCGGCGGTTGCCGGCCGGGGCTCACCGTTCCCCCGGACCGGCGTCAGGCGTTGCCGCCCACGCCGTCGCTCTCGTCGTCCTCCTCGACATCATCCTCGTCCAGGTACCCGTCCGGCGAATCCGGGTCGTAGTCGATCTGCTCGGCCGACCAGGAGGCCTGCGCGAGGTCGGCCCCCGGCACCTCACTGACCAGGTCGAACGGGTCCACGAGGTAGGCCAGGGCTTCCGCGGTGTCTTCCGTCACAGCGCTCTCGGCGTGTACCCGCTCACCGGCCGGCATATCGGGGTCGTCCGCGATCCGCTCCAGGGCGGCCCGGGTCAGGGCGCCGGAGTCCTCGATTTCGAGGACGAGTTCGACGCGAAGGCGGACAAAACGTGACGTGTCTTCAGTGCTCATGCCCCGGAGCGTACGGCTCATTCCTCCCGTGACTTTCCTGTGACCCTCGCCTTTCACTACCATCGGCCCACACGGCCAATTCGCCAGCGCCTCAAGGGGATCGATATTCCGTGTCATCCGCTCGCCGTCCGTTGCTGACCGCCACCGCCGCGGGGACGCTGCTGTGCGCCCTGTGGTTCGTCCCGTCCGCCAACGCGACACAGGACAACCCGGTCAGACAGCAGCCCTCGGCGGGCACGACGACGCAGGCCAGGGCCGCTTCGGAGGCGGAGGCGACGGTGTCCGGGGCCGAGGACCGGCTCGCCGACACCGGCAGCTTCGACACCACTCCATACGTCGTCGGAGGCTCCCTCTTCCTCACCCTCGGCGCCGGGTTCGTCGCCTATTCGGTACGCCGGGAACGTCTGGGTTTTTGAACTTGTTTGACGTTTCCTTGACGGGGACTTCATAGTCCGCTCATGAAGAGATCATCTGGCGCGCGCAGGGGCGCCACGGTTGCCGTTGGCGTGCTGTCGCTCGCCCTCATCACGGGATGCGGCGGGAGTTCCGGCGGGGATTCCGGCGGGAAGGACGCCAAGGAACCGGTCGGCGGGGGCCCCTCGTCCACCGCGACCGCGAAGGCGCTCAGCGCGGGCGAGCTGGAGAAGCTGATCGTCTCCAAGGCGGACCTCGACGGGTACGACGTCCGGTCCGCCGACACCGGCGACAAGTTCGCCGCGTCCAAGGCCGAGGAGACGGTGGCGGACGCGAAGTGCGAGCCGATCGCCTACGTGCTCACCGGTTTCGCGCCGGGCGACGAGAGCGCGTACGTCAACCGGATGGTGACCGAGAAGAGCACCAAGCCCTCGTCCTCCGGCACCTCCGACGAGGACCTGGAGAACGCGATGGACGGTCTCCAGGACGTGCTGGACTCCACGATGACCATCGTCTCGCTCTCCTCCTACGACGGCGGGGGCGCCGAGGAGACGATGAAGTCCGTCGCGGACGCGGTCGGCGGCTGCGCGGGCGGGTTCACCGTCTCGGCCAAGGGCGAGGACGCCCAGGAGTTCACCAAGGTCGCCGGGGAGAAGTCCTCCGGGACCGGTGACGAGTCGGTGGCGTTCGCGGTGACCAGCAAGGTCGAGGGCGGCACGACGACCGTGCACGCGGAGGTCGTACGGCACGGCTCCACGATCGCCACCTACTACACGCTCAGCCTGGCGGCGCTGGCCGGCCAGAAGGACACGTACGACATCCCCGCGGACGTCGTCCGGGCCCAGGCGGCCAAGCTCGAGTGAGCCTCCGGGGCCCCGCCGCGCGGCGGGGCCCCGGCCCGCTCACCGCAGCGGCCCGGTGACCTTCTCCACCGCGGCCACCAGCCGCCCGTCCCGCACGAACGCGTCCGCGGCGGCCAGGTCGGGCGCCAGGAACCGGTCGGGTCCCGGGCCCTGGACACCGGCGGCCCGCACGGCCCCGATCACGGCGCGCGAGGCGGGCGCGGGCGTCAGGCCCTCGCGCAGCTCGACGGCGCGGGTGGCGGCGTACAGCTCGATCGCGAGCACGCGGGTGAGGTTGTCGACGGCGGTGCGCAGCTTGCGCGCCGCCGACCAGCCCATCGAGACGTGGTCCTCCTGCATGGCGGACGACGGGATGGAGTCCGCCGACGCCGGTACGGCGAGCCGCTTCAGCTCGCTCACCAGCGCGGCCTGCGTGTACTGGGCGATCATCAGGCCGGAGTCGACGCCGGGGTCGTCCGCGAGGAACGGCGGCAGGCCGTGGCTGCGGTTCTTGTCGAGCAGACGGTCGGTGCGGCGCTCGGCGATGGAGGCGAGGTCGGCGACGGCGATGGCGAGGAAGTCGAGGACGTAGCCGACCGGGGCGCCGTGGAAGTTGCCGTTGGACTCCACCCGGCCGTCGGGAAGAACCACGGGATTGTCGACCGCCGACGCCAGTTCGCGCTCGGCGACCAGGCGGGCGTGGGCGAGGGTGTCGCGCCCGGCGCCGGCGACCTGCGGGGCGCAGCGCACCGAGTAGGCGTCCTGCACGCGCGGGGCGTCGTCCTGGTGGTGGCCGGTGAGGCCGGAGCCGGTCAGCACCGCCAGCATGTTGGCGGCGGAGGCGGCCTGCCCGGGGTGCGGGCGGATGGCGTGCAGCTCGGGGGCGAGCACCCGGTCGGTGCCGAGCAGGGCCTCCAGGGTCAGGGCGGCGGTGACGTCGGCGGACTTGTAGAGGGTGTCCAGATCGGCCAGGGCCATGACCAGCATGCCGAGCATGCCGTCGGTGCCGTTGAGGAGGGCGAGGCCCTCCTTCTCGCGCAGTTCGACGGGGGCGATCCCGTGCTCGGCGAGCAGTTCCCCGGCGGGCCGTACGGCGCCGTCCGGCCCCTCGGCGTCCCCCTCGCCCATCAGCGTCAGGGCGCAGTGGGACAGCGGGGCGAGGTCGCCGGAGCAGCCGAGGGAGCCGTACTCGTGCACGACCGGGGTGATGCCGGCGTTGAGGACGTCCGCCATGGTCTGCGCGACCTCGGGGCGGACGCCGGTGTGCCCGGAGCAGACGGTCTTCAGCCGCAGGAACATCAGGGCCCGCACCACCTCGCGCTCCACCCGCGGGCCCATGCCGGCGGCGTGCGAGCGGACGATGTTGCGCTGCAGCCGACTGCGCAGGTCCTGGCTGATGTGCCGGGTCGCCAGGGCGCCGAAGCCGGTGCTGACGCCGTAGACGGGGTCGGGCTTGGCCGCCAGCGCGTCCACGATCCCGCGGGCGGCCGCGAGGGCCGCCACGGCCTCCGCGGAGAGCTCGACCCGGGCGCCTGCGCGCGCCACGGCGAGGACGTCGGACGCGGTGACCCCGGTGGTCCCCACCACCACAGTGTGCATATCCATATTCAGGAGCGTACGCACTGAATTCCACAATGTCACCAGTGGGTGGCGGGTGCACCCCTTACCCGGGCACACACAGGTCACGGGCGGCTTGCCCGGGGACAGGTCAGACGCGGCGGCCGCGGAACCGGCGGCGTTCGGCCGTCCGCTCCCCGGAGGGCTCGTCGGCCATCCGCACCACGGGGTCGTCGGGACCCTCCCGGCCGGCGACCACCGGCTCGGCGGCGCGTACCGCCTTGGCCCGGTACTGGGCGGCGTCGGCGAGCCGGAACAGGCGGCGGGCCGAGCCGACCGGCCCGATCGGGTCGCCGGTCGAGGCGACCCCGCAGGCGACCCCCTCACCCAGCTCCAGCTCCGCGGCCCGGCGGCACAGTTCACGGGCTGCCTTGACGACATCGTCGGCGGCCGGGCCGACCGCCAGCAGGCAGAACTCGTCGCCGCCGAGGCGGGCGGCCAGGGCGCCGGGGAGCATGGCCCCGCACAGCGAGAGGACCGAGCCGAAGCGCTCCAGCAGGCGGTCGCCGACGGCGTGGCCGCGGGTGTCGTTGACGTGCTTGAGCCCGTTCAGGTCGCACACGACGAGACTGACGACGATGCCGTCCGCGCGGTGGCGCTCGATGGCCTCGTCCAGCCGGGCGTCCACGGCGCGACGGTTGGCGAGGCCGGTGAGCGCGTCGGTGTAGGCGAGGCGCCTGACCTCCTCGAGGCGCTCGGCCTGGGCGATACCGGCGGCGACGACGGCGGCCAGGACGGTGGCGAAGTCGGCGTCGCCCGAACCGAAGGCGGGAACGCCGGCCCGGCGTGCGACGTACAGCTCGCCCCACGCCCGCCCGTTCAGCACGATCGGCGCGACCACGCAGCAGCCGCGGCCACGGCGCCGCAGGGCTGCGACGCGCTGGTGGACGTAACCGGGGCGGCCCCCCGCGGCCGGACCCTCGGCCGTCTCCACCCAGGCGTTGGGGCCGCCGCCGCCGGCCCAGCGTTCGTGCAGGAACTCGGTGATCTCGGGGAACTGGTGCACCGGATAGGACTCGTCGTCCGGGAACTCCTGCTCGCCCTCGGCCCGCTCTCCGACGTTGACGAGAACCCTGAGCCTGCCGAGCTCGCGCTCCCACACCGACAGCGCGGCGAAGCTCCCGCCCAGCGCGCGGCACGCGCCGGCCGCCGCGGCGCGCCACGCCTCACGCGAGCCGTGTGCCGCAGCCATGCCCTGCGCCAGCGCGACGACAGCCGCGAGCCGCTTGTCCTCACCCATCACCCCAGGCTAGGGACATTCCGAATAATTCGGGACATCCAATACCCCCAGCCGCGCCCCCGCCGCGTGACTGCATCCGGCCAAGCGGGCCGTACACAGGGGCCGGTGCACCGCACCGACCCACACCCCGACAGGGCACCGACACCGACACTGCACCGGGTCACGGGCACCCTGGTAGCCGCTCCCGCGCCCGGACGCCCGGGGCCCACCGGCACCCGCCGCCCCGGACCGGACCCGCGGCCGTCCGATCCCGCGGCCACACCCGGCCGCGCGGCCCGCGCGCGGCGTCGGCCCGGCAGCCCGTCCCCCACACGCGGGACCGGACACCCCGGCAGCCGGTCGCCGCTTCGCCCGGGCGCCGGTGCCCGGTAACCGGTGCTGTTCGGTCACTCGCCCGGCCACTGGGGCTTGCGCTTCTCGTTGAAGGCCGCCACTCCTTCCGCGCGGTCTCCGGAGAACGCCACCGAGCGCCAGGCCGCGTCCTCGACCTCCAGGCCGGCCCGCAGGTCGAGGCCGTGGCCGAGGCGCAGCGCGCGCTTGGCGGCCCGCAGCCCGACCGGCGAGTTCGCCGCGATGCGGGAGGCCAGCGCGAGCGCCTCCTCGCGGTCGCGTCCCTGCTCGACCAGTTCGTCGACCAGCCCCAGCTCGCGGGCCTCGGCGGCCTCCAGACGCCGCGCGGTGAAGATCAGCTCGGCGGCCCGCGCGGCGCCCACCCGGCGCGGCAGCAGCTGCGTGCCGCCGCCGCCCGGGATCACGCCGACGGACACCTCCGGCAGCCCCACCACGGCCGTACGGTCGGCCACGATCAGGTCGCAGGAGAGCGCCAGCTCGAAGCCGCCGCCCAGGGCGAACCCGTGCACCGCCGCGATGGTGGGCACCGGCAGCTCCAGGACACCGGTGTACGCGCCCCGCGCGACGGGCCGCTGGCGCACCAGCTCCGCGTCGGTGAAGGAGTTCCGCTCCTTCAGGTCCGCCCCGACGCAGAACGCCCGCTCGTGCGTCGACGTCACCACGACCACCCGCACGTCACGGTCGGCGCCCAGCGCCGCGCACGCCGCGGCGATCGAGCGGGCCATCTCGGTGGAGACGGCGTTCATGGCCTTGGGCCGGTCCAGAGCCAGCTCCGCGACATGCCCGACGTCCCCGTCGCCGTGCCGCCGCACCAGCACGAACTCCCCGAACCGCTCCTCGCTCATGACGCCCTCCGGTTAACGCGGGTTAACAAGATACGTCCCGATCATCCCAGTCCCGGCCCGGCGGCGAAAGGCGCACCCGTCAACCCGTTCGAGTGACATCCCGCCCGACTCCCGCCCCGCCGAGCACGGCAGCGCATACCGTTCCTCCGCCACGGCGCACCGGGGGCGGGGCGCTGCAGGGAGGGGCCGCCATGACACTCACGACAGGTACGACAGACGCAGCCGGCATAAGTGTCCGTATCCGCGGCCGGCACCGCAGGCCCCGTCGGCGCCGGGCGCTGATCGCCGCCGGGGGCCTCGCGCTGGCCGCCGGCGCGCTGAGCCTCGCCCGCCTGACACCCGACGCCCCGGAGGCGGCCCGGGCCCCGGGCACCGTAAGGGCCCCGTCGCCCGCCGCCACCACCGCGTCGGCCGCGTCGGCCGCGTCGGAGACACCCGAGCCGTCCGTCGCCGCGCGAGGCGGTACGAGCACGCGGCGGGCCGCACACCCGAGCACCGTCTCCGTACCGGCCACGACCACCCCGCCCGCGGCCGTCCCCGCTGCCACGGCCCTCCCCAGGACCCCCGACGGCCCGCACCCCACAGCCACGCCCAGCCCACCGGCCACGACGAGCACCGCGCCGCCGGCGAATCCGACCCCCGGTCACACCACCGCCCCGCCCGCGCCGCAGCCGAGCACTCCCGGCCTGCCCGGCCTGCCCGGCCTGTGCGTCCCGGTCATCGGCCTGTGCGTGGACCTGCCCGGCGGCCACGACGACTGACCTCGCCCGTCGGCCGGCGTCCATGAGCCCGCGAGCCGGCCTGTCGGCCTGCCGGCCTGCCGGCCGGGGAGCCGCCGTCAGCCCGTCACTCGGGCCCGCCGCTCCGCCGGGTCAGCAGCCAGGGTTCGACCACGCCGAGGCCGCGTACCGGGCGCTGCCACATCGGCTGGAGGGCGAAGCGGTACACCGGGGGCTCCTCGCCCTCCTTCTCCGCGGTGGCCGCCGCCTCGGCGGCAGCCGCCTCCGAGGCGGGCGCGTCACCGACCCGGATCAGTTCCTCGGCGAACGCGCTGTCGACGAGGACGGCGTCGCGGGGCGCTATCGACGTCAGGCGGGACGCCAGGTTCACCGTCGTGCCGAAGACATCGCCCATGCGGGTGGTCACGGTGCCGAAGGCGATGCCGACGCGCAGCTCCGGCATCGTCTCGTCGTGGGCCATCGTCTCGATCAGGCGCAGCGCGATCTCCGCGGCGACCCCGGCGTCGTCGGCCGCGTAGAGCACCTCGTCGCCGAGCGTCTTGATGAGCCGTCCGCCGTGCGCGGCGACGAGGTCGGCGGCGGTCGTCTCGAAGGCCTCGACGAGTTCGCCGAGTTCCTCCTCCTCCATCCGGCGGGTGAGGCGGGTGAAGCCGACCAGGTCGGCGAAGCCGACCGCGAGCCGCCGGTCGACCATCTCCTCGTCGTCGGCGGCCTGCACGACCCGGCCGGCGGAGGCGGCGAGCTGGCGGCGCCAGACGTAGACGAGGAACTCCTCCAGCTCGGGCAGCAGCAGCTCGACGATCGGGTACGTCACCTCGGTGCGCGTCATCCCCGGCTCGGGCGGCTCGGTCAGGCCCTCCAGGAAGGAGTCGATCTGCCACTCGGCCAGGCGCGCGGTGGTCTGCCCGGTGGACCGGGCGACCTGCACGGCCATCGCCTCGCTGAGCAGTCCCGCCTCCACCAGACCGGCCAGCCGCCGCAGGGCCAGCACGTCGGCCTCGGTCAACGCCTTCGCCTGGCCGATGTCGGCGAAGCCCATGGCCCGCCAGAAGCGGGAGGCCAGCTCCATGGAGACGCCTGCGCTGCGGGCCGCCTGGAACGGGGTGTAGCGCCGCTCGGCGCCGAGGATGAGCTGTTCGAGGCGCAGGGCGAGCGGATCCTCGCCGGAGTCGGCGGCGTCGTGGTCCACCCGGTCGTGCGCGCCCGCGCCGGAGCCCGTGTCGTCGACGGTCACGCCTGCTGCCCTTCCGATCTGTCACGGTCAGGTATCGACCGGCCTCAACTGTACGGCAGGTGTGCGGTAGCTCACTCCCGGCCGGAACAGCGACGGGAGCGACGGTCGGAGTCGTGGTCGAAGCGGTGGTCACAGCCGCGGCCGGCAGGACGAGCACCGGGTCAAAACCGCGCCCGCCCGGCGCCGCGCCCGGCGCACCGCTCGCCACGTCGGCCGCGTCGGCCACGCCTCCGCCCCAGCGAGCACCAGGCCGGGCACCCCGCCGGGCACCCTGCCGTCACGCCGGTCTGAGGTGGACGATGTCGCCCGCGCCCACCGGCTCCTGTACTCCGTCCGGCGTCGCCAGCACCAGCCTGCCGTCGCCGTCGACCGCCACCGCCTCCCCGATGACCGACCGGTCGCCGGGGAGCTCGGCCCGTACCGTCCGGCCGAGCGTCGCGCAGCCCGCCGCGTACGTCTCCTGCAGCCCCGAGGCCGCCGGGTCGCCGCCCGCGGCCCGCCAGCGCCCGTACCAGTCCTCCAGCGAGCGCAGCATCGCCCGCAGCAGGGGGTCCCGGTCCGTGCTCACCGCTCCCGCCAGCGCCAGCGACCCCGCCTGCGGCACCGGCAGTTCGTCCTGGCGCAGGGTGACATTGACGCCGACGCCGACGACCACCGCGTCGCCCGCGGCCCGCTCCGCGAGGATCCCGCCGGCCTTGCGTTCCTCGCCGCCGACGGTGACCAGGAGGTCGTTGGGCCACTTGAGTGCCGTGTCCACGCCCGCCGCCCGGGACAGTCCCGTGGCCACCGCGACGCCGGTGAGCAGCGGCAGCCAGCCCCAGCGGGCCACGGGCACGTCGCCCGGCGTGAGCAGCACGGAGAAGTAGAGGCCCGAGCGGGCCGGTGCCGTCCACCGGCGGTCCAGGCGTCCCCGGCCGGCCGTCTGCTCCTCGGCGACCAGGACGGTTCCCTCGGCCGCCTCGCCCGACTGCGCCAGGGCGGCCAGGTCGGAGTTGGTGGAGCCGGTGCTCCGCACCACCCGTATCTCACGCCACAGGCTGCCCTCGTGCACCAGCCCCCGCCGCAGCGCGGCGGCGTTCAGGGGCGGGCGGTCGAGGTCGGACCAGCGGCTGTCGTCTGCTGCGTCGGGCGGCGTCATGCAAACCACCCTAGGTGTGGTGCACGCCGCACTGCCGATCGAGGGGCACGCCACTACGCTACGGATGAGTAACCGTCCCCCCTTTTGAGCAGGCAGGGAGCCGCATCCCGATGTCCGAGCCGGAAGAGCGTCAAGAGATCGACATCCACACGACCGCGGGCAAGCTCGCGGATCTGCAGCGCCGTATCGAGGAAGCGACGCACGCCGGCTCCGCACGCGCCGTGGAGAAGCAGCACGCCAAGG
>NZ_JBVIIE010000094.1:0-23330 GCF_055569945.1 Streptomyces sp. NPDC031340 | reverse complement strand
CGGGTACCAGGTCACCAACGTGGAGGCGTCGATGGCGTCGCCGTCCTCGCTGCTGCACTGGACCCGCCGCATGATCGAGATCCGCAAGCAGAACCATGCCTTCGGCCTAGGCTCCTACCGGGAGCTGCCGTCCTCCAACCCGGCGGTCCTGGCCTTCCTGCGCGAGTACAAGGACGACCTCGTGCTGTGCGTGAACAACTTCTCCCGGTTCGCGCAGCCCACCGAACTCGACCTGCGCGTCTACGACGGACGCCACCCCGTCGAACTGATCGGCGGGGTGCGCTTCCCGGCCATCGGTGAGCTGCCGTACCTGCTGACCCTCGCCGGGTACGGCTTCTACTGGTTCCGGCTCACCCGGGTGGCCTCCCGCATCGGCCGACGGCCTTGACCATGTGCCGAGGAAAGGACGGGTCGTCATGACGAAGACCGTTTCCCTGCGCCCGAGAACCGTCGGCGCCGCCGGGCCCATGGCCTCACTGGCCGGGCTGCTGCGCGAGTGGCTGCCGCGGCAGCGCTGGTTCGCGGGCAAGGACCGGCCCGTCACGGACCTCGGCCTGCTGTCCATGACCGAACTGTTCACGGGCTGCCTGCACCTGCTGGTGCACACCGGCCACACCGGCCACACCGGCCACACCGGTATGTCCGGCCTCGCGGGCGTGCCGGCCGGCGACTGCTACCAGCTGCTGCTCGGCGTACGGCAGCACCTCGCCCCGCGCCTCGGCCGCGCCCTGATCGGGAGGGCCGAGCAGGGCCCGCTGGCCGGGCTGGCGGTGTACGACGCCCTCCAGGACCCCCGGTCGGCGCAACTGCTCCTGGAGCGGCTGCGCCACCCCGGCACCGCGGGACCGCTCCGCTTCGAGGCCGACCCGTCCGCCGAGGTGCCCGCCGGGCTGGTCCCGCGGGTCCTGGACGCCGAGCAGTCCAACTCCTCGCTGGTGTACGGCGACGAGTTCATCCTCAAGGTCTTCCGGCGCATCCAGCCCGGCGTCAACCCCGACCTGGAGGTGCCGGGCGCGCTGGCCGCACAGGGGTGCGGGCGGGTTCCTGCGCCGGTGGCGTGGCTGCGCACGACGCACCCGCAGGAGGCGACGCTGGGCGTGCTCCAGCCGTTCCTGCGGGACGCGTCGGACGGCTGGACGCTGGCCCTCGAAGCGCTCGCGTCCGGCGGCGACTTCACGGCCGAGGCCCACCAGCTGGGGCAGGCCACCGCCGAGGTGCACCTCGCGCTCGCCTCCGCGTTCCCCTCGGGGCCGCACGAGGAGAACGCGCGCACGGCAGCGGCGATGGCCGAGCGGCTGGACGCCGCCGCGCACTGCGTGCCGGCGCTGCGCCCCTACGTGCCCGGCCTGCGGACCGCCTTCGGCGCGCTGGTCGCCTGCGATCCCGGGCCGCCCGCCCAGCGCATCCACGGCGACCTGCACCTGGGGCAGGTGCTGCGGGCCGGCCGGGACTGGTTCGTCATCGACTTCGAGGGCGAGCCGTCCCGTCCGCTCGACGAACGGCGCGGCACCCGGTCCCCGGTGCGCGACATCGCCGGGATGCTGCGCTCCTTCGACTACGCGGCCCGCCAGCGCCGCCCCTGGCGCCCCGAGTGGGCGCGCCGCTGCCGCGAGGCCTACTGCGCGGGCTACGCCTCCCGTTCCGGGTGGGACCCGCGCAAGAAGCACGGCCTGCTGCGGGCCTACGAGACGGACCGTGCCGTCTACGAGGTCCTGTACGAGGCCCGGCACCGACCCGACTGGCTACCCGTACCGATGGCGGCGATCGAGCGTCTCGCCGTGAGAGGAGGCTGACACCATGGCCCTGCGCGACACCTCGCCGCCGGAGGCGGCCGGACCCGTCCCCCGCCGGGCGGCCCCGCCGCTGGACCCGGCCGACCGCGAGCGTCTGCTCTCCGGCCGGCACCACGACCCGCACGCGCTGCTCGGCGCCCGTCCCGTCCCGGGCGGGATCGCCTTCCGGGCCCTGCGCCCCTACGCCCGGGCCGTGAGCGTCGTCGTCGACGGGCGGCGCCACCGGCTGGCGTCGGAGGGCGACGGCCTGTTCTCCGGTGTGCTGCCGCTCGACGCGGTCCCCGCGTACACGCTCGTGGTGACCTACGCGGAGGGGGAGCACGAGACGGAGGACCCGTACCGTTTCCTGCCCGCCCTCGGCGAGTTCGACCTGCACCTCATCCGCGAGGGCCGGCACGAGCAGCTGTGGAAGGCGCTGGGCGCGGAGCCGATGACCCACCAGGGGGTGAGCGGCACCCGGTTCACCGTGTGGGCGCCGAACGCCCAGGGCGTGCGCGTCGCCGGAGACTTCACGTTCTGGGACGGGACGGCGCTGCCGATGCGGTCGCTGGGCGCGTCCGGGGTGTGGGAGCTGTTCCTGCCGGGCATCGGGGAGGGCGCGCGCTACAAGTTCGAGATCACCTCCCGCTACGGCGGCCGGTTCCTCAAGGCCGACCCGATGGCGCGCCGGACCGAGGAGCCGCCCGCGACGGCGTCGGTGGTGACGGCCGCGCACCACGAGTGGGGCGACGCGGAGTGGATGGCCCGGCGCGGCGAAACGCCGGTGCACGAGGCGCCGTTCTCCGTCTACGAGGTCCACCTGCCGTCCTGGCGGCTTGGGCTGACGTACCGTCAGCTTGCCGAGCAACTGCCGGGCTACGTCAAGGACCTCGGCTTCACCCACGTCGAGCTGATGCCGGTGGCCGAGCACCCCTTCGGGCCGTCCTGGGGGTACCAGGTCACCTCCTACTACGCGCCGACCGCGCGGCTGGGCACCCCGGACGACTTCCGGTACCTGGTCGACGCGCTGCACCGGGCGGGCATCGGCGTGATCATGGACTGGGTGCCGGCCCACTTCCCCAAGGACGACTGGGCGCTGGCCCGCTTCGACGGCGACCCGCTGTACGAGCCCGGCGACGACCGGCGCGCCGAGCACCCGGACTGGGGGACGTACGAGTTCGACTTCGGGCGCACCGAGGTGCGCAACTTCCTGGTCGCCAACGCCGTGTACTGGTGCGAGGAGTTCCACATCGACGGCCTGCGGGTGGACGCGGTCGCCTCCATGCTCTACCTCGACTACTCGCGCGACTCCGGCCAGTGGGCCCCGAACGTGCACGGCGGCCGGGAGGACCTGGACGCGGTGGCGTTCCTGCAGGAGATGAACGCCACCGTGTACCGGCGGGCGCCCGGCGTGGTGACCATCGCCGAAGAGTCCACCGCGTGGGACGGGGTGACCCGCCCCACCGACAGTGGCGGGCTGGGCTTCGGGCTGAAGTGGAACATGGGCTGGATGCACGACTCGCTCGGCTACATCCAGCACGAGCCGGTGCACCGCAAGTACCACCACAACGAGATGACGTTCTCGATGGTGTACGCCTACAGCGAGAACTACGTGCTGCCCATCTCCCACGACGAGGTGGTCCACGGCAAGCAGGCCCTGGTGTCGAAGATGCCCGGCGACTGGTGGCAGCGGCGCGCGAACCACCGCGCCTACCTCGGCTTCATGTGGGCCCACCCGGGCAAGCAGCTGCTGTTCATGGGGCAGGAGTTCGCGCAGGGCGGCGAGTGGTCCGAGACGCACGGCCCGGACTGGTGGCTGCTCGACCCGGGCTACGGCGCCGAGGCCGACCACCGGGGCGTGCGCGACCTGGTCCGCGACCTCAACACCGTCTACCGGCACACGCCCGCGCTGTGGCAGCGGGACAGCGATCCGGCGGGTTTCCGGTGGGTGGCGTGCGACGCCGCGGAGGACAACGTCTTCGCGTTCCTGAGGTTCGACGCCGAGGGCGGCCCGCTGCTCGCGGTCTCCAACTTCTCCCCCGTCGTCCGGCACGACTACCGCCTCGGCGTCGGCGACGACGTACCCGCCTGGTACGAGATCCTCAACACCGACGCCGCCGGGTACGGCGGCAGCGACGTCACCAACCCCGATCCCGCCAAGCCCGAGGCGGGCCGCATCCGGCTCGCCCTGCCGCCCCTCGCCACGATCTGGCTGTCACCCCTCCCGGCGTGAGGCCCGGCGTCGGACCCCGGTGTAGGACCCCGGCGTCGGACCCCGCCGTGTGGCCCGGCGTCGGCCCCGGTGTGAGCCCCCGGCCAGGTGTCCGACCGCTCTTCGAGGGCATTCGGAGTCGTACGTCATCCAGGGCCAGAGAAGGGCGAGATCACGTGCGCACCGTCGGAGTGGAGGAGGAACTCCTCCTCGTCGACCCGGAGACGGGTGAACCAAGGGCGCTGTCCGCGGCGGTGCTCGCCCGCGCCGCGCGGGACGACGCCGAGGGGGAGGTCTTCGAGAAGGAACTGCACAACCAGATGCTCGAGTTCGCCACGCGTCCGCAGGCACGGATGGCGGACCTCGGGGCGGAGATCGTGCGCTGCCGCGGTGAGGCCGCCCGGCACGCCATGGAGACCGGCTGCGCCGTCGCGGCCCTCGCCACCTCCCCGCTGCCGGTGAGCCCGAAGGTCGGGGTGGGCCGGCGCTACCGATGGATGGCCGAGCAGTACGGCATCGCCACCCAGGAGCAGCTCGTGCTGGGCTGCCATGTGCACGTGTCGGTGGAGTCGGACGACGAGGCCGTCGCGGTCGTCGACCGGATCCGGCCGTGGCTGTCGGTGCTGGCGGCGCTGAGCGCCAACTCCCCGTTCTGGCAGGGCAAGGACACCAGTTACAGCAGCTACCGCAGCCGGGTGTGGCAGCGGTGGCCGTCCGCGGGCCCCACCGAGGTGTTCGGTTCCGCCGAGCGCTACCACCGCACGGTCGCCGACATGGTCGCCACGGGCGTCATCCTCGACGACGGGATGATCTACTTCGACGCGCGCCTGTCCTCGCGGTACCCGACGGTCGAGATCCGGGTCGCGGACGTATGCCTGCACGCCGGCACCGCCCTGCTGGTCGCCACCCTGACCCGCGGCCTGGTCGAGACGGCCGCGCGGGAGTGGCGGGAGGGCCGGCCGGCGCTGGAGCACAGCGTGAGCCTGCTGCGGCTGGCCGCCTGGCGGGCGGCCCGCTCCGGCCTGGAGGACGAACTGCTGCACCCGGTGACCATGCGGCGGATGCCGGCCGACGCGGTGGTGCACGCACTGCTCGACCATGTCGGCGAGGCTCTCCGGGACACCGGTGACCTGGACCGCGCCCACGCCACCGTCTCCGGCCTGCTGGAGCACGGCAACGGCGCCCGCGTCCAGCGGCAGTCGCTGGAGCGGACGGGAAGTCTGCGGGACGTCGTCGCCGAGTGCGTGCGCCTCACCCAGGGTGAGCCGGGCGGCCCCCGCCGCACCGGTCACAGCAGCAGTACGAGGGCGTAGGCCAGGAAGAACGCCGCGCACAGGACGACCACGCCGAGGATCAGCACCAGGGGCCCCTTGGCCCAGCCCTTCGTCGGGTTGTGCGTCTCGCGGGGTCCGGCCCCGGGCAGGCTGGACTCCGCGGGCGGGGTCTCCCCCGGCGGGACGCCGCCGCCCGGCTCCAGACCGGTGGTGCGCTCGGGCTCGGGATCAGGGTTGATATGACTCATGCGCCCCGGGTCCCCACAACGGACCGGGATCATCAACCCCCGAGTTGTGTGTTCCGGACACCGATCGCTGCCGCCTCGGCTACATTCGAGCACCGCCGATGACAGTTCTCGTCGGCGGTGTCACAGTTCGTACACGTCAGGAGCAGCGCATGCGCGACTTCGCCCTCGCTCCCCCCACCGTCTCGCCCCTGACCGGCGGGCTCGCCGACAGCGTCTTCGACACGGCGGCCCACGACCCCGCACTGCCGCTGCTCGCCCGCCGCCCCACCCCCGCCTCGCCCGCCTGGGAAGAGGTGACCGCCGTGCAGGTGCGCGACGAGGTGGTGGAGCTCGCCAAGGGCCTGATCGCCTCCGGCATCTCGCCCGGCCACCGCGTGGCGATCATGGCCCGCACCCGTTACGAGTGGACGGTGCTCAGCTACGCCCTGTGGTCCGTGGGCGCCGAGATCGTGCCGATCTACCCGACCTCCTCGCGCGAGCAGGTGGCGTGGATCCTGCGCGACTCCGGCTGCGTCGCGGTCGTCGTGGAGGACGAGCAGGCCGTGATGACGGTCGGCTCGGTGTGCGGCACGCTGCCGCAACTGCGGCACGTGTGGCAGCTGGACGCGGGCGCGCTGGAGGACCTGGTGACGCGCGGCGCGTTCATCCCGACGACCACGGTCGACTCGCTGCGCCGTATCGTGCTGCCGGACTCCACCGCCGTCATCTCCTACACCTCCGGCACCACCGGCCACCCCATGGGGTGCGCGCTCTCCCACCGCAGCCTGGCGGCCCCCTGCGACACGCTGCTGAAGGGCTGGCGGCACACCGTCGCCCCGCCGGGCGAGCAGCCGACCGTGCTCGCCTTCCTGCCCTTCTCCCATGTCTACGGGCTGCTGGTGCAGAGCCTGTGCGTGCGCGGGGGCATGCTGATGGGCCACGAGCCCGACATGAGGGAGGCGGCGCTGGCGGCGAGCCTGCGCTCGTTCCGGCCGACGTACCTGTGCGCGGTGCCGTCGATCTTCGAGAAGATCTACAAGAACTTCCTGCGCGCGTCCCAGGAGGCGGGCCGCGGCACGCTGTTCGAACGGGCCGCGGAGACCGCGCGGGACTTCGCCGCGGCCCAGGAGCGGCAGCGGCTCGGCGAGGGGCCCGGGCCCGGGTTCGACCTGCGGCTGCAGCACGCCCTGTACGAGCGGACGGTGTACCGCAAGCTGCGGGCCGCGCTCGGCGGCCGGGTGTGCCGGGCGACGTCCGGCGGCTCACCCCTGAGCCGTGAACTGTCCTTCTTCTACGAGGGAATCGGCATCTACGTCAACGACGGCTACGGGCTGACGGAGACCAGCGGCGGCATCACCGCGCAGCCGGTGGGCCGGGAGAAGACCGGGACGGTCGGACAGGCCCTGCCCGGCACCGACGTCATCGTCGCCGACGACGGGGAGATCCTGGTGCGCGGGCCGTCGGTGTTCCAGGGCTACGTCAACGACGAGGCCGCGACCCGGGCGGCGCTGCGCGGCGGCTGGCTGGCCACCGGCGACCTGGGGCGGCTGGACTCCGAGGGCTATCTGACGATCACCGGCCGGAAGAAGGACATCGTCATCACCAGCAGCGGCAAGAGCGTCGCGCCGGCCGCCCTGGAGCAGCGGCTGCGGATGCACCCGCTGATCCATCAGGCGGTCGTGGTGGGCGACAACCGGCCCTGTGTGGGGGCCCTGATCACGCTGGACCCGGACTTCCTGGCGTTCTGGCGCGGCTCCCTGGCCCTGCAGCGCGACACGCCGAGCCGCGAGGCCCGCGAGGAGAACACGCTGCGCGAGGAGATCGCCCGAGCCGTCGCCGCCGCCAACAGCACGGTGTCGCGCTCGGAGTCGATCAGGGTCTTCCGGGTGCTGGCCGAACCGTTCGACCAGTCCAACGGGTTGCTGACGCCGTCCATGAAGCTGCGCAGGGACGCCATCGTGCGGCACTACGCGCTGGAGATCGACGCGATGTACCAGGCGCGTTCGCGGTCCCCGAGGCACAACGGGCCGGACGAGCTGTCGAGGTGGGACGAATCGGACAACGTCTTCCGCTGACGGCGCGGTCCTCTCCGGCCGGCGGCCCGCCGGTCCCTCGACCGTGAGGACGGTCCCGCGTGCCGGTATGAGTAGGCCCCGGCCGCCCGGGAACTTAGGACACGGTAGGGACATGTGAGCCATCACGACACCGCCGTCGACACCGGGCGGAAGGGACCATGACAGCCGAGCCGCGTAGGGACGGAACCCTGACTTCCGAGGACATTCCGCATTGCACCGTCCGTTTTCCGGGTGAGCCGCGAAACGTGACGGACGCCCGCCTGGAGGCGGAACGGTTTCTCGACGATCTCGCGCGGGTGACGCCACCGGCCGCGCCCGAGCACTGGGACGACATACTGCTGGTCGTCTCGGAACTCGCGGCGAACGCCGTGCAGTACGCACCCGGGCCGTTCGAACTGCACCTGCGCAGGACGTTCGACGGCGTGCACGTGGTGGTGCGCGACACCAACACCACGCCCCCGGCACCACGTCCCTTCGACCCGAGCGGGGGCGGCGGCGGGATCGGCTGGCACCTCATCCACGCCCTGTGCGACCAGGTCAGCGTGATCACGAACGGTGGCGGGAAGGACATCCACCTCTTCCTGCCCTGGTGATCGGGCGGCAGCGCGGGTTCACCGCGACGGCCCGGGCACGGCACGCAGCGGCACCAGCACGCTGATGGTCTTGCCGCCCCCGTCGCGCGTCTCGATGACGATGTCCCGGGCGAGGCGGATGATCAGCGGCCAGCCGTACCCGCTGCCGTGGTGGCCGGCCGGCAGGGCGCCGGAGCCGTAGGCGACGCCGGGCACCACGTCGCTGTTGTCGTGCACGGTGAGCCGTACCCCCTCGGGGACGGCCACGACGCGGAAACCGGCCAGCCCGTCACCGTGCCGGATGGCGTTGGTGACGAGCTCCGACACCACGAGGAGGAGGTCGATGACGTCCTCCTCGCGTGCCGTGCGCGCCGCCGACTCCCACTGCTCCCGCACCACCGACCGCGCGTACGCCCGCGCCGCCGCCGCGCTCGTCACCTGGCGGCCTGCCGGTGTTCCGTCGGGGGTGCGGTCGTCGGGCCGGGCCGGCCGGTCGGCCTGCCTCACGGCTCCGTCACTGCCCCGGGCGTCCGCGGCGGCAGACTCTCGTAATAGCGGCCCACCGTCGTCAGGTAGGCCGGGTCCATGGTCTCGCTGTCGGTGCGGAACCGGGGCGCGGCCTTCACCTCCGCCCGGCTGCAGGCCACGGTGACCTTTCGGTGCTCGGTGTCGATGCCGGTGACGGCGCCGGCCGGGACGACCGCGCTCCGTCCGAAGACCCAGACGCCCGTGTCGACGACCAGGTGCCGCATGCCCGCGTGCTCGGCCTCCCGGTCCACGTGTCCGATCGTGCCGTCCTCGGCGTCGACGGTGTAGCCGGTGAGGTCCTGCCCCGGCGCGGGCGCGCCCCCCGGCACGTACGACCAGATGCTGCGGTTGGTCACGCCGCTCCTTCCTTCCCCGTCGGATGGCGAGCCCCGGACGCCGGGAACGAACCGGTGGCGTCCGTGGAGGCTCCACAGCAGCGGTTACCCGGCTTGTCGCCTCGCATTCGGCGCCGTGCGGCCCTCAGCCGGTTCCGGGGCGGCCCTGTCCGCCGATGTCCTGCGCGTCCTGCGCGGGGGCCACGAGGTGGTCGAAGGTCCCGGTCATGTCGAGGACCCGGTCCAGCAGGACGGGGCGCTTCTCCAGCAGCAGGCGGACCCCCTTCTCGTCCGTGCGGCGCCGGATCAGCAGCAGGGCGGCGAGCCCGGAGGAGTCGATGTGGCGCAGACCCGTGAAGTCCAGGCGCAGCAGGGCCGGCCGGGGCGGCGACGCCTCCGGCGGGGTGAGCAGCACGGTGACGGCGTCCACCAGTTCGGCATGGGTGTCGTAGTCGAGTTCGCCGTCGACGCGCACGACGGCCGCATCGGGCCCGTGCTCGACGGTGAGCTCGAAGGACGGCTGCTGCGAGATGGTCATACGGGTTGTCCTGGTCCCGGGGTGTTCGATGCTCGGAGGTGGTCGGCGAGGGCTTCCCGCCCCGACCCTAGCGTGCGGCGGGCGCGCGGGAAGTCCCGCAGTTGTCGGCTCAGCAGTTCGAGGGCGGGGTCGAGCGAGCGGGCCGGTACGTCGCGGGCGGTGAGGATGTCGGCCGTCCAGGTCAGGAAGCGGCCGAACGCGTCCGGGTCGTCGACGTAGAGCGCCACGGCCAGGTGGTCGAGGATGTGGGCGATGTCCTCGGCGGTGCGCTGCCGCTGCCGCTCGGTGTAGCCGCGCAGCGGCGGGAAGCGGTCCTCGAGCCGCGCGAGAGTCTCCTTCACGAGCCGCTGCCGGCCGTCGACCACCATGGTGTACTCCTGGTCGGCCAGGTGGGGCAGGCAGTCCACCGGCTGGTCGACGGTGGCGTCGCGGATCCGGGTCAGGCCCCGCTCCAGGACCGCGGCGCCCGCGCGGGCGTCGGGCGCCCAGGCGTCGGCGCCCAGGGCACGGGCGTAGCGCCCTTCGGGTCCGAAGGCGGTGCCGCCCGCGATCACCGGGACCCCGGCCGCCTGGCAGGCCGTGACGGCGGCGTGGGCGGTGGGCAGGTTGCTGAAGAAGGTGGACGACAGCGCGACGGCCCGGGGGCCCGTCTGGTGCAGATGGGCGACCAGGTGCGGGGTGGGCACGTGCGCGCCGAGGAAGTCGACCCGCCAGCCGCGCAGGCGCAGCACCTCCGCCAGCAGCCGGGCGGGCAGCGCGTGCCACTCCCCGTCCACGCAGGCGACGGTGACGCGGGGACCGCCGGGTTCGGCGGCGCGGTGGTCGGGGTGGTGGGCGAGGGCGGCGATGACGCGCTCGTGGATGGCGGTGGCGGCGTGTTCCCTGGCCACGGTGAGCCGGTTCGCCGCCCATTCGGCGCCCACCCGGGCCTGGACGACCGCGATCACGTCGAGCAGCGCGGTCTCGGCGTCCATCCCGGAAGCGACGGCGTCGAGGACGGCGGCGGAGGCCCGGTACTCGTCTCCGGCGCGGACGGCCTCCCAGAGGCGTTCCTGGACGTCCTCGAGCCGGTGGTGACCGCGCGGGACGTCGTGGTGAAGGGTCATGCGGTGTACCTGCCCCGGGTACGGCCGTGTACCGCGCTGAGGTGGGCGTGGTGCGGCGCGGTCACGGCCACCAGGGCCATGTCGTCGTACCGCCCGTGCCCGACCCACTGCTCGGCGAGCATCCGTACGTGCGAGACCGCCGCCTCGGCGGGCATGCCGGCGCAGTGGGCCAGGGCCTCCTCGATGCGCTCGGTGCCGAACATCTCCTCGCCCAGCGGGCCGCCGCGCGCCTCGGTGACGCCGTCGGTGAACAGCAGGCACGTCTCGCCGGGGGACAGTTCCACGTGGGCGGTGACGGAGGTGATGTCCGGGAAGACGCCCACCAGCGTTCCCCGGGTGTCGACCTTCTCCACGACGCCGTCGTCCCGCACGATCAGCGGGGGCGGGTGCCCGGCGCTGGTGACGCGCAGGTGCACGTTCCGGCCGCGGCGGGCGACGGAGACCAGCAGCAGGGTGGCGAACCGGGTGTGGTGGGAGTTGATCAGGGCGCCGTTGAGCAGGTCGAGCAGCCGCTGGTGATCGCCGGCCAGCGGCAGCAGGGCCTGCACCGTGTTGCGGATCTTGCCGGTCAGCACGGCCGCCTCCAGGCCCTTGCCGCACACGTCGCCCAGGACGACCAGCGTCTCTTCTTCGGCGTCCGCTCCCGGATGGACGTCGTAGAAGTCGCCGCCGACGTGTTCGCTCTCCAGGGACGGCCGGTAGGAGCCCGCGAACTCCACGCCGTGCACCTCGCGCAGCGGCGGCGGCAGCAGCTCCCGCATCAGGGTGGAGGTGATGGCGGCCTGCTCCGCGTACATGCGGGCGGCCGACATCGCCGCTCCGGCGCGGGCCGCGAAGAGCCGGGCGAAGACCTCCTCGCTCTCGGAGAAGGCCCGGTCCGCGCGGGAGCGCAGCAGCACCAGCGCGCCGGCCGGGACGCCATGGCCGGGCAGCGGGGTGACGACCGCCGAGCCGACGTCCCCGGGAAAGCCCTCCGGGACGAGCCAGTCGGGGATGGCGGCCGGGTCGATCCAGCGGGACGGCACCGGCGGGAAGCCGCGCAGCGCCTCGCCGAGGCCCGGGACCTCGGCGGGCCGTGCCTCGACCAGCCGGTGGACCGCGCGGTCGCCGGAGCGGCAGTGCGTGACGGGGAACCTGCGTCCCCGGGCCGGGGCGACGACGACGGCCGCCTCCGCGAGGTGTTCGGCGGCCAGGGAGGCGGTGACCTCCATGCAGCGTTCCAGGTTCAGCGAGGCGAGCAGCGCGCTGGAGGCGCCGGCCAGGAAGGCGGTGCGTCTGCGCTCGCTGTCGAGCGCGGCCTCGGCCTGCCGGCGGTCGGTGTCCTCCAGCAGCCACCAGGTCACGTTGCCGTCCGCGGCGCGGCTGCCGTGGGCCTCGAACGTACGGTCGCCGAGGCTGCCGTGCTCGGCCTGCGGCCGGGCCGTTCCGCCGACGGCGGGGGGCAGCGCGATCCGTTCGTGGGCGTCGGCGATCCACGCCGGGACCACGTCTCTGAGGGGTGCGCCGCGCGCCGCGCCCGGCAGCAGGGCGGCGGCCGCGGGGTTCAGACCGATCACGTCGCCCCGGGGGCCGGCGACCAGCACGGGGCACGGTGCGGCACCCCAGGCGGCGTCGGGAGCGAGGCCGGGGCCGCTCGGGTCGGTGGGGGCATACCGGGGTGTGTCCAAAGCAAGGCACGCTTCCGCGCGCCCACCGCCTTCCGGAAGGGGAAACTGTTTCCTCCTGGCAACTCTCTCGCGCGAGGCACCGCGAGGGCAAGGGGACCGATGGTGAGCTACCGCATGCCGGACCCCTCGCGGGCGGCGGGCGGGCGATCGTGCGCGGGGTGTGCATGGGGTGCCGGTTCGGGGGTAAACGCGGAGGCGCGGTGCGCATGGCGCGTCGCAGGTGAGGGGCATGACGCGGTCACCCGGACCCGGTCGCGGAACGCCGCCCGAGCCGGCGTGCATCGCATCGGCCCCTGTGGGTAACCAGCCCTGGCCGTCATATTCGTTGGAGGTACACGTGTCCATCGCCCAGAATCCCTTGTCCGTCGATGTCAGCCTGCCCCGGACGGACGTCGCCCTGCTCGCGGTCAAGGGTTACTTGGACATCGACACCGCGACGGAGTTCCAGCACCATCTGGCCAATCAGCTGCACCACGGCCGGCGTCATTTCCTGCTCGATCTCTCCGACGTGCCGTTCATGGACTCGTCGGGCATGAACATCATCCTGCGCGTCTACCAGGAGGCCCGTGAGCTGCCCGGAAGCGTGCACATCATCTCGCCGACGCCCGCCGTGCGGCGCATCCTGGACCTGACCGGAGTGAGCATCACGGTGCCGGTGTCGGAGAGCGTCGAGGAGGCGCTCGACCGCATCGACCGGCACGACGGGACGCCCGGGGAGGAAGGCCTCTGACAGGGATCGCGAAGGGTCCGGGCGGGACGCGCGGAGCCCGGAGTCCGGGCGGGACGTGCGAGAGGGACGTGCGAGGTACGAGGACGCGCCGGCAGGAGACGACCGTCCGCGCCCGCCGCCGCGGGCCCGGCGGCGCTTGCGCGGCGGGCCGGGCGCGTCCGGCCGCGGCCGGACGTCAGGCCGTGCGGGCGGCCGGCTCGCCGTCGCCGTGTATCTGGGCCGCCGCGGCCGCGCAGAAGGCCTCCAGCCCCTGCTCCAGCGCCGAACGCTGGGCGGCCGACATCTGCTCCAGCACGGAGAGCACGGCGTCCTCACGCCGGGCCCGCAGGTCGGTCAGGAACGCCCGCCCCCGGCGGCTGAGGTACAGCCGCAGCTCCCGCCGGCTGGTGACGGAAGCCCTGCGCTCCATGAAGCCCACGGCCTGCAGCCGGTCGCACAGCCGGCTGGTCGACGGGGGCGTGGAGCCCAGCGCGTCGGCGAGCGTGCGCAGGTTGATGCCTTCATTGTGTTCGAGGATGAACAGGACACGCAGCTGCGAGGCGGAGACCGGCGCCGTCGAGGCACGACCCCACAGGACCTCGAGCAGCTCCGCGGCCTTCGAGGTCACACCCGCCTCCTGGGTCCGAGGGCGCTGGTACGAGGACGTCACCCCGCCACTCTCGCAGGCTTCGCGATCCCTGTCAGCTCACCGCCTCGCCCGGCCCGGCGGGGCGGGCGTGGACCACAACGGACAGCAGCGGCCGCCGCGGCCCCTCCGGCGCGGCGCCCCGGACGGAATGGTGTGACCGACGACGTGAACAGATTCGTGGCCGCCGAGCGGGCCCTGCGCCGCGCGGCTCCGCATCAGCTGCCGGACGCCGTCCACGAGGTGCTGCGCGGTCAGTACGGCGCGGACGCCGTGGAGTTCCTGATGGCCGACTACGGGCTGACCGTGCTCCAGCCGGTGACTCCGGGGGAGGGCCGGCCGGAGCCGCTGCCGGTGCACAGCAGTCCCGCCGGGCGCGCCTTCGGGTCGCAGGAGCCGTTCGCCGAGGAGCGCGGCGACGGCCGGGTGCGCCTCCACCTTCCGGTCAGTGTGCGCGGCGACCGCCTGGGTGTGCTGTCGGTCACCCTGGGCCGCGCGGCCCGGGAACGGGCCGACGTCGCGGAACTGGCCGAGGTGGCGCAGGTCCTCGGCCATGAGGTGGTGGTGGCCGAGCGCGACACCGACATGTACCAGCGGGCCCGCCGGACCGACCGGCTCACGCTCGCCGCGGAGATGCAGTGGCAGCTGCTGCCCGCCCGGTCCTGCTCGCAGCCGGAGTACGCCCTCGGCGCCCAGCTGGAGCCCGCCTACGCGATCTTCGGCGACAACTTCGACTGGTCCGCCACCGCCGACCGCCTGCTGCTGTACATCACCAACGGCATGGGCCAGGGGATCGGGGCCTCGCTGCTGACCAACCTCGGCATCAACGCGCTGCGCAACGCGCGGCGCGCCGGCATCCCCATCGCCGACCAGGCCGCCCTGGCCGACCAGGCGATCTACGCCCAGTACCGGGGCGACGCCTACCTGTCCGTGCTGCTGCTGGACCTCGAACTGTCCACCGGCCGGATGCAGGTGGTGGACGCCGGGTCGCCGCGGATGCTGCGGCTGCGCGACCGGACCGTCGCCGCCGTCGACTTCGAGGCGCAGCTGCCGCTGGGCATGTTCGAGGAGACCGACTACGCGCCCCAGGAGTTCCAGCTGCGGCCGGGCGACCGGCTCGTCTTCGTCAGCGACGGGGTGCACGCGGTGGCCGCTCCGGGCGGCGAACGCTACGGCGAGCACGCGCTGAGCCGGGCGGTCACGGCGACCCGCCTGCTGCCGGCGGCCGACGTCCCGGCCGCGGTCATCCGGGAGCTCAGCGGCCACCGCGGCTCCCCCGAGCCGGAGGACGACGCGCTGGTGGCCTGCCTGGACTGGTTCGGAGCGCGGCCGACGGCCTGACCGCCGAGCGGAAATGTCCCGTTCATCCGCTCCTGACCGGTGCTTTTCCCGGCGTCGGCGGGCATCGTGGAGGCCGACGCCTTCGTCTGCCCGCTCGTGCCCGGCTGGCGGAACTGCCCGATGCGCGATGGGATCGATGGGGTGCTCGCACAGATCCAGGGCAGGCGAAGGGCGTTGGAAAGAGACCGCCTGGAGCCGCAGAAAGGGATGAACACCGTGACACGACCCAGGATCCTGGTGGTCGGCGCAGGTTTCGCCGGTGTGGAGTGCGTACGCCGCCTGGAACGGAAACTCGCGCCCGGCGA
This sequence comes from Streptomyces sp. NPDC031340, assembly GCF_055569945.1. Taxonomy (NCBI): domain Bacteria; kingdom Bacillati; phylum Actinomycetota; class Actinomycetes; order Kitasatosporales; family Streptomycetaceae; genus Streptomyces; species Streptomyces sp. NPDC031340. The sequence goes on along the minus strand of NZ_JBVIIE010000094.1, from coordinate 8,023 downwards.
GGCCGACGTCACTCTGGTGACACCGGTCGCCTACCAGCTCTATCTGCCGCTGCTGCCCCAGGTCGCCTCCGGCGTGCTGACCCCCCAGTCGATCGCCGTGTCGCTGCGCCGCAGCAGGAGGTACCGCACCCGGATCATCCCGGGCGGGGCCATCGGCGTGGACCTCAAGGCCAAGGTCTGCGTCATCCGCACCATCACCGACCAGACCGTCGACGAGCCGTACGACTACATCGTGCTGGCGCCCGGCAGCGTCACCCGCACCTTCGACATCCCCGGGCTCACCGAGCACGCCTTCGGCATGAAGACCCTCGCGGAGGCGGCCTACATCCGCGACCACGTCATCTCCCAGCTCGACCTGGCCGACGCCAGCCGGGACCCGGCCGAGCGCGCGTCGCGGCTGCAGTTCGTGGTCGTCGGCGCCGGGTACGCCGGCACCGAGACCGCCGCCTGCCTGCAGCGCCTCACCCACGCCGCGGCCAAGCGCTACCCCCGCATCGACCCGGCGCTGATCAAGTGGCATCTGATCGACATCGCCCCGAAGCTGATGCCGGAGCTGGGCGAGAAGCTGGGCCGCAGCGCGCAGGAGATCCTGCGCCGGCGCGGTGTCGAGGTCTCGCTGGGCGTCTCCATCGCCAAGGCGGGCCCGGAGGAGGTCACCTTCACCGACGGCCGGGTGGTGCCCACCCGCACGCTGATCTGGACCGCCGGCGTGGTGGCCAGCCCGCTCATCGCCACGCTCGGCGCGGAGACGGTGCGCGGCCGGCTCGCGGTCACCTCGCGGATGTGCCTGCCCGGCCACGACGGCGTCTTCGCCCTGGGCGACGCCGCCGCGGTGCCCGACGAGGTCAAGGGCCACCCGGAGGCCATCTGCCCGCCCACCGCGCAGCACGCCACCCGCCAGGGCAAGCGGGTCGCCGACAATGTCATCGCGACGCTGCGGGGCCGGCCGATGAAGCCGTACGCCCACCAGGACCTCGGTCTCGTCGTCGACCTCGGCGGCCACGACGCCGTCGCCAAGCCGCTCGGCGTCGAGCTGCACGGACTGCCCGCCCAGTTCGCCGCCCGCGGCTACCACTGGTGGGCGATGCGCACCAACGTCGCCAAGGTGCGGGTGGCGACGAACTGGACCCTGAACGCGGTCGCCGGCGACGACTTCGTGCGCACCGGCTTCCAGGCCCGCAAGCCCGCCAAGCTGAAGGACTTCGAGTACACCGACTCCTACATGACGCCGGAGCAGGTGCGCGCGCACGTGGAGGCCGCCGAGCACAGGGGGCCGTGAGCGCTCCGGCCCCGGCATGCCATGCTGGGATCCGGATCTTGACGTGAAGCGGGAGTGAGTACGGCGGCGTGAGGGAAGCGGGAGGGTCGGTCCGGGCACGGCTGCGGGATCTCGTCGCGGCCTGGGACCCGGGACTGCTGCGCCTGACCGCGGGCCTGCGCACGGTGGGCGCCATCGCGCTCACCGTGGCCGTGCTCGCCCTGCTGCGGGCCGACGTGCCGCATCTGGTGGCGGGCGCCATCACGGCGATGGTCTTCACCTTCGCCATCCGGGAGAAGCAGCGCGCCCGGCAGGCGGTCACGCTCGCCCTCGGGCTGCCGGTGGCGCTGGCCTCCCTGACGCTGGCGGCGCTGCTGCACGCCCGGGTGGTCGCCGGCGACATCGTCTTCGTCGTGCTCATCTTCTGCGCCGTCTACGGCCGCCGGTACGGCGACCGGGGCACCACGCTGGGCCTGATCGGCTTCCAGATGTACTTCCTGTCGCTCTTCGTCGGCGCCACCCCGCACGTCCTGCCCCAGCTGTACGGGGTGGTCGCGGTCGCCGTCGCGAGCAGCGCCCTGGTGCGTTTCGTCCTCGTGCCGGAGACGCCGGCGGCCGTCCTGGACCGGCTGCGGGACGCCTTCCGGGCCCGGCTGGCCCAGTTGGTGTCGGCTCAGCTGGACCTGCTGGACGCCGGGAGCGACGAGATCGACAAGGCGCTGGCGGACGTCCGGGAGGGCACCGCGCGCCTGCACGAGACGGCCCTGATGATCCAGGGCCGGCTCGAGGAGGGCACCGCCGGCGAGTCCGTGGCGCGGCTGGTGCAGCGCCGGGTGGCGGACGCCGAGATCGCCGCCGAGCGTCTCGGCCTGCTGCTGCTGACCGCGCGCAGCACCGAGCGGGCGGACACGCTCACCCTGCACCTGCCCGGCGCGCCCGCGCCACCGGGCGGCCCGCTGCCCGTACGGGACGAGGCCACCGCCGCGCTGCGCCGGGACCTGGGGGCGTTGCGGCTGCTGGTGCTGCGGCCCGCCGCGGCCGGCGGCGCCGGGGTGGCGCACGTGCGCAACCGGCTGCTGGGCTACCGGGACGGGGAGCACCTGCCCAATGCTCCGGCCGCCGTCCAGGACGTCTTCCGCGGCGTCGGCGAGGCGGCTCGCGCGGTGCTGGGGCTGCGGGTCGCGCTCGACGGGCCGCAGGACGAGTCGGACGACAGCCCCTCGACGGCCCGCTCCCGGGAGGAGCTGGACGCGGAGAACGCGGCGATCGACGCGGCCGAGGAGCCGTCCGGCCGGGAGCCGGAGGGGCTGCGCCGGCCGACCACCCGGGCCGCCGTGCAGGTCGCGGTGGGGTCGTCGCTGGCGATCGTCGGCGGGGAGTTCCTCTCCAGCCAGCGCTGGTACTGGGCGGTGCTGACCTGCTGGATCGTGTTCATCAACACCGCCTCCACGGGCGAGATCCTGGTCAAGGGCTACCGGCGGCTGGTGGGCACGGTGCTCGGCGTGGTGGCCGGTCTGCTGCTGGCGGGGCTGGTGGGCCACCACACCTGGACGGCGTTCGCGCTGGTGCTGGTGTGCGTCTTCGCGATGTTCTACACGGCGCCGCTGTCGTACACGCTGATGTCGTTCTTCGTCACGGCGGCCCTCGGGCTGCTGTACACGCTGCTGCACACCTACAGCCTGTCGGTGCTGGTGCTGCGGGTGGAGGAGACGGCGCTCGGCGCGGCCTGCGGGATCATCGCGGCGGCCTTCGTGCTGCCGGTGCACACCGACCGCCGTACCAACGAGGTTCTGGTCACGGTTCTGGAGCGGCTCGAGGAGGTCACCGGGTCGGCGGTGGACCAGCTCAGCGGCGGGCCGCCGGCCGACCTGCTCGACCAGGCGCGCGAGCTGGACCGGGCGCTGGCCGATCTGCGGGCGGCGACGCAGCCGCTCACCCACCGCGTGACGCCGATGCGGGGCCGGCGCGACACCGCCCGCTATGTGGTCGCGCTCCTGGAGACCTGCGCGTACCACGCGCGTTCGCTGGCCGCGACGGCCGAGCTGCTGCCCACCCATCCCTCGATCGCGGCGGATCCCCGGCTGCGCCGGGCGGGGCAGCGCATCCTGGCCAACATCGCGACGATCTCCGCGCACGTCACGGACGAGCGGGCTGAGGGCCGGGTCACGACGGGGCCGACCATCGCCGCCCTGCTGGAGCCGGACGTGCCCGGCACCCCGCGCTACGGCCGCGTCACCGACCGGGTGCTCCGGCATCTGCAGCGGCTCGACGAGGCGGTCGTGGGCCTGGCCCGGCCGTTGAAGGTGCCGGTGGCGGCGCCGAGGCGCTGACCACCCGGAATCGCAGGCGGTGACCGGCTACCGGATCGCAGGCGCTGACCGGCTCCGGCGGCAGCGGGCGGTGACCGGCCTCAGAAGTCGGTGGGCAGCCCGCTCGCCTCCGCGATGCCGCGCAGTTCCTCGTTCTCCTGGTGCCGCTGCCGGATGTAGTCGGCGATCTCGCCGAGGCGGACCGGATCGGACGCGGTGTCCGCGTCGGTGACCACCCTGATCGGGCCGGTCTCCGCCATGTCGATCTCGACGACCTCGTTGTCGAGGCGGCCGGTGACGGCGGTGGCGATGACCAGGGCGGCCTCGTCGCGGACCTCCTGCGACACTCCCTCGGTGCGCTCCGCGTCGAGCGCGAAGTCGAGCGTGGGGAGGCGTTCCTCCTCGATCGCACGCAGAACGGGTTCCACGAGGCTGAGCACGGCCCGGTAGTCCTCGGTGTCCATCCGGGTCCGCAGGAGACCCAGGTAGACGTCGACGGGCCGGCCTTCGGGCGACAGCTCGGATTCGTTCATCTGATGCGGGTTCCCTTCTCGCGGCCGCTCAGACGCGGCGCCAGCGGGCCATGGCGAAGGAGAACACCCCGAACAGGACGAGACCGCCCGCCACGCAGGCGAGCAGCCACGGTCCGAGCGGGGTGTGGGCGAAGGAGCGCAGGGTGTCGTCCAGCCCCTTGGTCTTGTCGGGCCGGTAGTCGACCGCGGCGCGCACCGCGAAGGCGCCGGCCGTGGCGAACACCAGGCCGCGGGCCGCACCGCCCGCGACGCCGGTCACGTCGGTCAGGCGCCGGGCCCAGGGGGCCATCGCGGCGAGCTTGAGCTGCTTGCGGTACTTGCGGCGCAGGGCCTGGGCGCCGATCCACACGCCCCCTATGGCGACGCCCGCTCCGACGGCGCCGACGATCCACTGTCCGGCCGGCAGGTCGAGGACCCTCGCGGTGACGTCGCGGGACTGCCGGTCGCTGGATCCTCCGCCCGAGTCGCCGTGCGGGCTCGCCGCGAAGTTCAGCACGGACCAGGCGACGAAGGCGTAGAAGACGCACCGGACGGCGGCCAGCAGCCGCTTGCGGGCCTTGCGTCCGTCCGGCCCGACCGAGCCGAACGCCGCCTCCGACAGCCGCCACAGCGCCATGCCGGCCAGTCCGACGCCCAGCGCCCATAGCAGGACGGCGCCGAAGGGCTGCCGCGCGAGTTCGGCGAGCGCGCCGCCGCGGTCGGCCTGCCGGTGGTCGTCCTCGCCGAAGGCGATCTGCAGCGCGATCAGTCCGACCAGGAAATAGATGACGCCCCGCGCGGTGAGTCCGGCACGGGCGGCGCTCTCCGTGAGCGAACCGCGAGCCGCTCGTTCGGCTTCGTACCGGCCTGTGCGGGCCATGACAGTCGGGTTCATGTGGACCTCCCGGGATGCGGATGCCCCGGCTGCGCCCGGGCACGCCCGTCCGGGGCGGTCAGGACCGCCGGATGCGCCTGCCCCGGTGCGCGCGGCCGAGGGCGTGCAGGTGTTCGAGGGCGTCCAGGACGACGGTGCGGTCGTGCCAGGCGAGCCAGCGGCCGGCCTCGGCGCCCATCATGTCCAGGGCCTTGAGCTGTGTCTCGGTCAGTCCCTCGATGGGACGCTCGAAGTGGGCGGAGACCATGCCCAGACAGAGGCCGGACTCGGTGGTCAGCGGCGTGCTGTGGCAGGCCCGGCTGCCGGCCACGAGGATGGCCTCGCGGGCCGGCTCGGTGAACACCGGGTCCGTCTCCACGTTCCGGACGGTGACCTGGGTGACGTTCCGGGCGGCCTCGGCGCAGGCCGTGCCGTCGTCTCCGACGTGCCCGAAGAAGTCGACGAAGTCCGCGCTGAGGCCGGTGTGCTTCTCGATGCGCAGGCCGCCCCTGGCCCGGTCGGCCAGCTGCACGTTGCCCATGTCGGTGCCGGCCACGGCGAGCGCCTGGCTGAGCACGGCGCTCAGCACGGCGCCGCGGTTCTCGGCTCCGGTGCGGCGCGCCTCCGGGAAGCGCAGCACCGGTTCCGGCGAGCGGGAGCGCCGCGGGAACCAGAAGTCCGCGCCGGGGTCGGGGCGGGGTACCGCCAGCAGGGTGTCCGCCAGCGTGCGCAGCCTGATGTTGAAACGCTGGGAGGCGCGCTGCATGAGGGCGAACGCACTCTCCCCGTCGGGCAGGGCATAGCGCTCCTGCAGGATTCCCTGGGCCTGGGAGATCATCGGCCGGACGCGGAGCCTGGCGCGCACGTCGCGCAGTTCGGCCCGCAGCCGCTCCAGTTCCTCGTACCCCGCGGTGTGGCGCGCCGCCTCACGCCCCGTCTCCGTCACGCGGTCGCCTCGTCTCCGGTCAGTCGTCCGTCCCTGCCCGCGTACCGAGACCGCGTGGCGACCGCGACAGCACTGTCCGGATCATTCAGGAGCACGGGGCCGGTGTCCACCCGCGCCCCGGGGAAACGCACAACGATCATTCGGCCAACGGTACCGCGCTCGGCCGGGGCCGGGTCTCGGCCGCCAGCAGGCGCCGGGCGGCCTCCAGGGCGTGTCTCACGTCCCGGGTGCCGGTGGAGACGCAGAGGGTGTAGGCGAGGTCCTGGGCCCGCCGGTCCGGCCGGCCGGCGCCGGTCCGGCTCTCCTCGGCCAGCAGGGCCTCGTACTCGTCGACGAGCTTGCGCAGGACGGTGGGGTGGGGAACGAGCATCGTCGGGTTTCCTCTTTCACCAGTGGACGGGGAGGGGAAGCGGCGGTCTCCTGGGTCGTGGCCGGTCCGCCGGGGTGCCGGGGTGCGGTTCATGCCGCGGACCGCGGTCCGGCGCTCCGCCCGCGCGCCCGCCGTTGTCCCAGGACCTCTTCGCGCACCTGGGCGCAGCTGCGGCTGATGAGACGGGAGACGTGCATCTGGGAGATGCCGAGCTGGTCGGCGATGCGACTTTGTGTCATGTCCTCGAAGAAGCGCATGTAGAGGATGGTGCGCTCACGCTCGGGCAGGCGGCGCAGGCCTTCCTTGGCGGACTCGCGGTCGACCACGACGTCGTAGGAGGCGTCGGGGCCGCCGAGGGTGTCGGCGAGGCTGTAGCCGTCCTCGTCGGCCGACAGTTCGGCGTCCAGCGACAGGGTGCTGAAGCTCTCCAGGGCCTCAAGACCGGCGGCCACCTCGTCCTCGGTGAGGCCGGTGTGCGCGGCGATGTCGGCGGTGGAGGGCTCGGGGCTGCCCGGCGTCTGGGTCAGCTCGCGGCGGGCCACGCGCACCTTGTTGCGCAGTTCCTGCACCCGGCGGGGCACGCGCAAGGCCCACATCCGGTCACGGAAGTGGCGCTTGACCTCGCCGGTGATGGTGGGGACGGCGTAGCTCTCGAACGCGCCGCGCCCGGGGTCGAAGCGGTCGATGGCCTTCACCAGACCGAGCGCGGCGACCTGGCGCAGGTCCTCGACCGATTCGCCGCGGTCGCGGAACCGGCTCGCGATGCGGTGTGCCATGGGCAGCCAGGCCGTGACGAGCCGGTCACGGATCGCCTCGCGCTCGGGCCCGTCGTCCAGGGCCGCGAGGTGGGCGAACAGCTCGGCGGTGTCGGGTGCGTCGTCGTGACGCCGCACAGAGGAGGCTTTCGAACGAACGTTCGTGCCGGGACGGTTGGTGTCGGTCAGCATGCGGAATCGCTCCTGAACGGTCTTTTCAGGGAACCGCGGGAACACGCCGCCGCCCGGACGCGCAAGGCACCGGACAGCCGCACGGGCTCCCGCCGGCGCGCCTCCGGTCCGAAGCACGAACCTCCGTCTGCCCTGCGTTCGCGGTGACAAACTCCGCGACGCCGCGAAGTTCACAAAAGCGGAACCAGCGCGGTGATGCACTTGCCTCCCGACGGCAGCCCGGACACGCGCACATCGCGGGCCAGTCGGCAGACGATGGGCCAGCCGCGGCCGCCGAGCCGCTGGCGTCCCTGGGGGTCGACGGGCTCCGCCACGGCGGGCAGCGCGTCGCTGCGGTCGCTGACCGACACACGTACGTCGGGGCCGACCACGTCGACCCGGAAGTCCGTGATGCCGCCGCCGTGCAGGATGGCGTTGGTCGTCAGCTCGGAGACGACCAGCAGGGCGTCGGACAGGGCGTCCGCGTCGCACGGCCGGTGGAGGGCGCGGCACCGTTCGGCGACCGCCCGCCGCACGGCCCGGCGCGCTTCGTCCGGTCGGCCGGCTCGCCGCTTCCCGCCGCGGCCGACGCCCGAAAGGCCGGGGACGGTGTCACTCCTGCTCTCGTCGCACATCGTCTGACTCCTGGGGGGTGAGGATGCTGGCACTCTTCTCGGTCGGAAAGGGGAGGCCGGGTCCGGGGGGGGGGGGGGGGGGGGGGGGGGGGGGGGGGGGGGGGGGGGGGGGGGGGAAAAAACCGAAACACAGAAAAAGAGGTGTAGTAAAGGGTACCCCAACATGCCGCGCTCAGACAAATCACTCCCACCA
>NZ_JBVIIE010000093.1:0-24374 GCF_055569945.1 Streptomyces sp. NPDC031340 | reverse complement strand
TGCGGACTTCGTCGTCGGGAGTCAGTGACATGCAACGAAAGTACCTTGCGCCTCCTGCCTCAGAGCGCTTGACGAGCAATAGGAGCATCAACGGCCCGAATCCCGCCCCGGCGGCGGCCGTTGTCAGTCCCTGTTGGTAGAACTGCCGACATCACCAGCCGCACCCCCTCTCCCACCGGAGCAACCGCATGACCATCAACAGTCACCTCGACTCCTTCTTCGGGCTGCCCAGCCACACGTTTCCGGGCCCCGACGCGGAGACGGACGACCTGCCCGAGGCGGACTCCGTGGCCTGGCGCCTCACCAGCGACGTGTACGACGCCGACGAGAACTGGACGGAGGCCTTCACACGGTTCTGCGCCGCCGTCGACACCACCCGGGTGCGGGCCCTGATCGTGGGCTCCTGGGACGACGCCTACGACTCGCCCCCGGACTCCGTCATCTCGGCGCTGCTGGCCGCACGGGACCGCTTCCCCCGGCTGCGTGCGCTGTTCCTCGGGGACATGGTGATGGAGGAGTGCGAGATCTCCTGGATCAACCAGACCGACGTCACCCCGCTGCTGACCGGCTTCCCCGCCCTGGAGGCGTTCGGGGTGCGCGGTGGGTCGGGGCTGGAGTTCCCCGCCGTCCGCCACGAGGCGCTGCGCGAACTCGTCGTGGAGGCCGGAGGTCTGCCGGCCGGTGTGGTGCGCGGGATCGCCGCCAGCGACCTGCCGGCGCTGGTCCACCTCGACCTGTGGCTCGGCACCCCCGACTACGGCGGCGACAGCGAGGTGTCCGACCTCGAAGGCATCCTGTCCGGCGCCCGGCTGCCGCGGCTGCGTCATCTGGCCCTGCGCAACAGCGAGATGCAGGACGCCGTGGCCGCGGCCGTCGCCTCCGCCCCCGTCGTCGAGCGGCTGGAGGTGCTGGACCTGTCCATGGGCGTGCTGACCGACGAGGGAGCCGGCGCGCTGCTCGGGGGTCAGCCGCTCACCCACCTGAAGAAGCTGGACCTCCACCACCACTACCTGAGCCAGGCGTTCGTGGACCGCGTCCTCGGGACGCTGGAACCCGCGGGCGTGCAGGTCGATCTCGACCGCGACGACGCGGAGGAGGAGGAAGACGAGAGCGACGGCACGGTCTGGCGCTACGTCGCCGTGGGCGAGTGAACACACCGTCCGGCGCCCGGCCGCGCTTCGCCGTCGTCGGCAACCCGGAGAACCGCCGGGTGGCCCTGTTCGCCGACGCGGTGCGCGCGGCCGGCCTGCCCGGCCCGCGGGTCGTCCCCTGGGCGGATGTGCTGCGCGACGAGGGGGCGGACTTCGCCGCCGACGAGATCGTGCGGATCGACTCCCCCGGGGAGAACGCCGAGGTCGACCGCGTGCTCCGGGGCACCTCGGACCCCACCCGGGTCGAGGGTTCGGCCCGCTGGTACGCCGGGTTCACCGCCGCGCTGCGCACCCTGCGCGGCGGTGTCCGTCTGGACGACCCCGGGGACCTCGCCGTGCTGTTCGACAAGCGCCGCTGCCACGGGGTGCTGCGCGCGGCCGGCGTTCCCGTGCCTGCCTCGCCCACGTCCGGGCCGGGCGGCGCCCGGGTGCGCGGCTGGGACGACGTACGCGTGCTGATGCGGGAGCACCGCATGCCCCGGCTGTTCGTCAAGCTCGCTCACGGGTCGTCCGCGTCGGGGGTGCTCGCCGTGGAGACGGGCGGCGGGGGCCGGATCAGGGCCACCACCTCCGTGGAGACCGCCGCCGACGGCCGACTGCACAACTCCCTCAAGGTGCGCCGCTACGAGCGGGAAGCGGACATCGCCGGCATCGTCGATGCGCTCGCGCCCGACGGACTGCACCTCGAACGCTGGCTGCCGAAGGCCTCGTTGCACGGTCGCGTCACCGACCTGCGGGTGGTCGTGGTGGCCGGCCGGGCCACCCACGCGGTGGTCCGCACCAGCCGCGGCCCGCTGACCAACCTGCACCTCGGCGGCGCCCGCGGCGACCTTGACGCGGCCCGGCAGGCCGTCGAGGCGGCGGGCGCCCGCTGGACCGACGTGCTGGAGGTGTGCGAGCGGGCCGCGGCCTGCTTCCCGCGCACCCTGTGCGTCGGTGTGGACCTGCTGCCGGCCATCGGCTGGGGCAGGGCGTTCGTCGGCGAGGTCAACGCCTTCGGCGACCTGCTGCCCCGGCTGACCGGCCTGCCCGGCAGCGGCGCCGAGGGCCTGGACACCTATGGCGCGCAGGTGACGGCCGCCCTGCGCGCGCACGCCCGGCCCGGCCCGCCCGACCCACTGCTCGGCCCGTCCCACCCGCTCCACCCGCTCGGCCCGCTCCACCCGCTCCACCCGCTCCACCCGCTCCACCCGCTCGAACAGCTCCACCCGCACAGAACAGGAACACCGCGTGCCCGTACCCGATGAGCCCGACATGAACGAGGTCGTCGGCCGCCACGACATCCTCCTCGTCACCCTCGACACGCTCCGCTACGACGTGGCCGCCGAGCTGGCCGCCGAGGGCCGTATCCCGCACCTCGCCCGCCGTCTCCCCGGCGGCGCCTGGGAGAAGCGGCACGCGCCGGGCAGCTTCACCTACGCCTCCCACCAGGCGATGTTCGCGGGCTTCCTGCCGACCCCGGCGACGCCCGGCCCGCATCCCCGGCTGTTCGCGGCGAAATTCGCCGGCAGCGAGACCACCGCCGACCGCACCTTCGTCCACGACACACCCGACCTGGTCTCCGGACTGGCGAAGGCGGGCTACCACACCGTGTGCATCGGGGGCGTGGGCTTCTTCAACAGGCAGGGCCCGCTCGGCTCGGTCCTGCCGGGCCTGTTCCAGGAGTCCCACTGGGAGCCGGAGTTCGGCGTCACCTCGCCGCACTCCTTCGAGCACCAGATCGCCCGCGCGGAGCAGGTCGTCGCCCGACTGCCCGCCGAGCAGCGGCTGTTCCTCTTCGTGAACGTCTCCGCCCTGCACCAGCCGAACTGGTTCCACCTGCCCGGCGCGACCCGCGAGGCCGGTGACACCCGCGAGACGCACGCCGCCGCGCTGGAGTACGTCGACCGGCACATCGGCCGCCTCTTCGCCGCCGCGAGCTCCCGCCGCCGCTGCTTCGCGATCGTCTGCTCCGACCACGGCACCGCCTACGGCGACGACGGCTTCACCGGCCACCGCCTCGGCCACGAGTCCGTGTGGACCGTGCCGTACGCCCACTTCTTCCTCGACCCCGCCGAGGCCGTCCGATGACCACTGCACAGCTCACCAGCCCGTACCAGCACTACGTGTACGCCTACCCGCACAAGACCGCCTACCGCGCGCTGCCGGACCGTCCCGCGCTGCGGTCGCTCTGGGCGGCGGAGGACAAGAGCGCCCTCTCCCTCTATCTGCACATACCGTTCTGTGAGGTGCGCTGCGGCTTCTGCAACCTCTTCACCCGCATCGGCGCCCCCGACGGCCTGACCGGCGCCTACCTGGACGCGCTGGAACGGCAGGCCGACGCCGTGCGCGAGGCCCTCGGCGACACCGGCGACGTCCGGTTCGCCACCGCGGCCTTCGGCGGCGGCACCCCCACCTTCCTCACCGCGGCGGAGCTGGAGCGCCTCTGCGACATCGCCGAGCAGCGCATGGGCGCCGACCTGCGCGCCGTCCCGCTGTCCGTCGAGGCCTCGCCCGCCACGGCGACCGCCGACCGGCTCGCCGTCCTCGCGGACCGCGGCGCCACGCGCCTCAGCCTGGGCGTGCAGAGCTTCGTCGACTCCGAGGCGCGTTCCGCCGTACGCCCGCAGCGCCGCTCCGACGTCGAGGCCGCGCTCGCCCGCATCCGGGACACCTCCGTCCCGGTGCTCAACATCGACCTGATCTACGGCATCGACGGCCAGACCGAGCGGACCTGGCGGCAGTCCCTGGACGCGGCCCTGGCCTGGCGGCCCGAGGAGCTGTACCTCTACCCGCTCTACGTCCGCCCCCTGACCGGCCTCGGCCGGCACCGCACCGGACCGGGACCCGACCCGGCCTGGGACGAGCAACGGCTGCGGCTGTACCGCGCGGGCCGCGACCACCTCCTCGAACGCGGCTACACCCAGCAGTCCATGCGGATGTTCCGCCGGGCCGACGCCCCGCCGCAGGGCGCCGACGACTACGCCTGCCAGACCGACGGCATGATCGGCCTGGGCTGCGGCGCCCGCTCCTACACCAGCACGCTGCACTACTCCTTCGACTACGCGGTCGGCATGCACGAGATCCGCGGCATCATCGACGCCTACGTCTCCACCTCCGACTTCGCCCGCGCGGAGATCGGCTACCGCGTCGACGCCCATGAGGCGCGCCGCCGCCACCTCCTGCAGTCCCTGCTGCAGGCCGAGGGCCTGGCGGCCGGCGACTACCGTGCCCGCTTCGGCAGCGCCCCCGCCGACGACTTCGGGGCCGAGCTCCGGCGCCTCGCCGACCGCGGCTGGCTGGCCGGCACCGGCCCCGACCGGCTGCGCCTGACCCCGGAGGGTCTCGCCCACTCGGACGCCATCGGCCCGGAGCTGTTCTCCCCGGCCGTACGGGCCGCCATGGCCGCCTACGACAGGAAGTGACCGACCCGCGATGGACCTGACCGTCCTGTACCGGGGCCCGCTCGCCTCCTGCGACTACGACTGCCCCTACTGCCCGTTCGCCAAGCGGCGCGACTCGACAGCCGAGCTCCGCGCCGACCGCACCGCGCTGGAACGTTTCGCGGGGTGGGCCGGCGCCCAGCACGACGACCGCCTCTCCCTGCTGTTCACCCCGTGGGGCGAGGGCCTGGTGCGTTCCTGGTACCGGCGCACCCTCACCGAGCTGTCCCACCTGCCGCACATCCGCCGGGTCGCCATCCAGACCAACCTCAGCTGCCGCACCGACTGGCTCGCCGGGGCCGACCTCGGCACCCTCGCCCTGTGGTGCACCTATCACCCGGGCCAGACGCCCTACGACCGCTTCCTCGCCAAGTGCCGCGAACTCGCCGTCCTCGGCGTCCGCTTCAGCGTCGGGGTCGTAGGGCTGCCCGAGCACCTGGCGGCGGCCCGCCGGCTGCGCGCCGATCTGCCCGGCCACGTCTACCTGTGGATCAACGCGGCCGAGGGGCACACCTACCACGACGCCGAGGCCGACGAGTGGACCGCGCTCGATCCGCTGTTTCCCTACAGCCGCCGGCCGCATGCCAGTGCCGGGCTGCCCTGCCGCACCGGCGACACCGTCGTCTCGGTCGACGGCGCCGGCACCGTACGCCGCTGCCACTTCGTCCGCGACGAACTGGGCAACCTCTACGACGGCTCCTACCGGGCCGCCCTGCGCCCCCGGCCGTGCCCGCTGGCCTCCTGCGACTGCCACATCGGGTACGTGCACCTGGAGACCCTGCCGCTGTACGACGTGTTCGCGGGCGGCGTCCTGGAACGCGTCCCGGCCGCCGTGCCCGGCCCGCCGTCCGTCGCCCTGCTGCCGCCTCCGCGGTCCCGGGGGCGGTGACCACGGTGGAGCGGCCGCGTCAGGTCATGCCGCTCTGGCCGCTGATCAGGTCGGTGACCGCGCGCAGGCCGCCCTCGGCGAGGGCGGCGCGCTGCCGGTCCGCGCCGGTGCCGTCCTGCAGCAGCCGGTGGGTCAGGGAGGTCACCTGCCGGGTGTCGCCGGACATGTCGAGCGCGGGAGCGACGTACCGCAGGAGCTCGTACAGCACGTCTCCGGCCCGGCGGGGCCGGCCGATCGGGTCGACCAGGGTGCCGCCCAGGCCGTGGCGGGCGGCGTGCCACATGCCGGCCTGCAGCAGTTCGGGGGCGCATTCGAGGGCGGGAGCCCCGGCGGCCACCTCCGTCAGGGCCGTGTCCACCAGGGCGCGGACGATCCCCGCGAGCATCACCGCGTCGTCCACCCGGAGCTGGACGTCCGGGCACCGTACCTCGAGGGTGGGGTACCGGTCCGAGAGGCGGGCCTGCCAGTACAGCTGGCCGGTGTCGGAGATGAGGCCGCTCTCCAGGAGCCGCTGCACGCGCCGGTCGTAGTCGGCGATGTCGTCGAAGTGCGGGGGGACGCCGCTGACCGGCCAGCGGCTGAAGATCACCGTGCGCCAGCTCGCGAAGCCGGTGTCGTGGCCGTCCCACAGCGGGGAGTTCGCGGACATGGCGGTGAGCGTCGGCAGCCAGACCCGGAGGCGGTTCAGCACCTGGACGGCTTCTTCGCGTCCGGGGACGGCGACGTGCACGTGCATGCCGTTGACCAGTTGCTCGGCCACCAGCTGCGGCGCCTGCGTGACCATGGCCCGGTACCGTGCCTGGTCGGTGACGGCCACCGGGCGACCGTGCCGCACGGGCGGTGTCCCGCAGGCCGCGATCCGGCAGCCGTGCTCCTCCGCGGCCACTCCCACGGCGTGCCGCAGCCGCAGCAGGTGCCCTCCGATCTCCTCCAGCGCGCCGCACACCGGAGTGGCCACCTCGACCTGCGCCTGGAGCAGCTCGTACTGCACCTCCTGGTCGGCCACGAGGTGCCCCAGCCCCGCCGCGACGCGGACCTTGTCCGCCTGCGGCACCGGCAGGCCCGTGACCGGGTCGAGCAGCAGAAACTCTTCTTCCACGCCGATCGTCGTCATCGACCGCCCTCTGTTCCGCCCGGCTGGCGGGCTGCCGGGCCGGATCCCGATACGCCGGCCGGCCGGCGTGTCTCCCGCGCCGACGGCCGCTTCGGAGGGGTCGGGGTCACGTGCGGGGGAGATCCGAGTGCCGCAGCCAGATTACGACAAAACATTACAATCGGGTACGAGATCGCCTCGGCGAGGGTGTACCGCGGGCGCCGTGCCCAGCCGGAGGTCGGCGCTCTACGGCGCGAGGTAGACCCGGTATCCGGCGAGGGAGCCGGGGGCGGGCAGCGGGCGGGAGGGCCAGGACCTGGCGTAGGCGGGCGGGCGGCCGCCCGGGGCGACGAGGGCGGCGACGTTGTGGTCGCGGGTGGCCGCCGCGATCCCGGCGGCGGTGATGTTGACGTTGGGTCCCGTGGTGGCGATGGACAGGCAGCCGCCGTAGTAGGCGATCGGGATCGTCGCGGGGCCGTTCACCAGGCACGGCGGCCGGACGCCGAGCTGCCGCAGGCCGTCGGCGATGCGCTTCCAGTCCCGGTGGTTGGCGTCGGTGCGGACGACGATGTGGCGGAGGACGGCGTACTGGACGGCCAAGTGTCCCAGGAGCCCTAGGGCGACCAGGGAGGCGGTCGCCCGTCGCCACCGCGGGCCGGCCGCCGTGAACGCCGCCCACACCAGGCAGTCCGCGACCGGCAGGGCGAACAGCGCGTAGGCGGGCAGCAGGAAGCGGGGCGCCGCGTAGTCGATGAAGAACAGGTACGGGACCGCGGAGGTCACCGCGCAGGCCGTGACCAGCAGCGTGTCGGCGCGGCGGCGCCTGCTGCGGGATCTCAGGGCGAGCGTCACCCCGCCGGCGGCGGCGACCGGCAGCACCAGCCACCACAGGTAGACGACGGGGCTGGGCCAAGGGGCCTGGCAGGGTCGGCACAGGCTGATCCCGGCGAGTGAGCGGAGCTGGTCGCCGATGGCGATGTGCCAGCCCAGGCCGCCCTGGAACTCGCTGCCCTGGTGCAGCCGCTCGGCCAGGCCGCCGAAGCGCACGTACGCCTCGGCGATCCACTCGGCCGCCCCGGCGGCGAGCCCCAACAGCACCGCGGCGAACAGCGCCGGGCGCCGCCACCGGCGGACCAGGACGGGAGCGGCCAGCAGGGGCAGCGCCGTCCAGACGGCGTCCGTGGGCCGCATCAGAGCCGTCGCGGCGGCGCAGCCGGCGAGGCCCCACAGGGGTCCGCGCAGGGACGGGTCGTCCGCGGCGCGCAGGAAGCAGCCGACCGCCGCGAGGGCGGCGAGCGCGACCCACAGGTTCGGCATGGCCTGCGGCCCGTAGAAGACGGTGATCCACAGGCTCGCGAAGAGCAGTCCGGCCAGTGCCAGCACCGCCGGGGGGCGTCGTCCGCGCCAGGCCCGCAGGGCCAGGAACAGGGCCAGTCCGGAGACGGCGGCGAGGTAGACGCGCAGTGCGACGGTCGACGTGGTGAGGGTCGCGACCGGCCACACCAGCACCGAGACGCCACGGGCGCGGGGCGCGCTGAAGGCGGTGGTGGGAGCGTGATGGCCGACCTGGCTGACGTAGATGACCTCGTCCCAGCCCAGGCCGAGACGGGGCGGCACGAGGAGCAGCTGGGCGAGCGTGAACGCCACCGCGGCCGCGGCCGGCCAGCGCCACCAGGGGCCTTGCGAAGCGAATGCGGCCGGGCCGCGTCGCGCGGGGGCGGCCGGCGCGTCCGCGCCGCGGGTGACGGCCTCCCGGACGGCTGCCGACGAGGTGGGCGCCGTTCGGTCCAGGTCCTGCTCTCGCTCCATCGGAGTGCTCCTCCCGTCGTCGCGGCCAGTCAAGGCGACGGGTGGGAGCAGCGCACTCGGAGCGGGCCGAAGGACTGACGCGGCGGGGCGGGAGGCGGACGCGAGGGGTGAGCGGTTCGCCGCTGCCGGCGGACGTGCCGGGACCGCCGCGGCGTCCGGGGGGAGCCGTCAGACCAGGCCCCCGTTGGCCCGCAGGATCTGGCCGTTCACCCAGTGCCCTTCGGGGCCGGTGAGGAAGGCGACCACGCGGGCGATGTCCTCCGGGGTGCCCAGCCGTTCCAGCGGCGGGGCCTCGGCGAGCCGGTCGATCTGCTCGGGGGTCTTGTCGGCGAGGAACAGTTCCGTGGCCGTCGGCCCGGGGGCGACCGTGTTCACGGTGACGTCGCGTCCGCGCAGCTCGCGGGCGAGGATCAGCGTCATCGCCTCGACGGCGCCCTTACTGGCCACGTAAGCGCCGTAGCCGGGGAACTGGGTGCCGACCACGGAGGTCGAGAACGCCACGAACGAGCCGCCCGCCCGCAGTCGCCGGGCGGCCTGCTGGGCGACGACGAAGGCGCCGCGGACGTTGGTGCGGTGCAGGTCGTCGAACGCGGCCAGGTCGAGGTCGGCGATCGGCGACAGAGCGAGCCGGCCGGCGGAGTTCACTACGACGTCCACGCCGCCGAACTCCTCAGCCGCGCGGTCGAACAGCGCGGCGACCTCCTTCTCGTCCGCCACGTCCGCCCGCACGGAGATCGCCCGTCCGCCGGCCGCGGTGATCGCCGCCACCGTCTCCTCGGCGGCGGTCGCGTCACTGGCGTAGTCCACGACGACGGCCAGGCCGTCCCCGGCGAGCCGGTGCGCGACGGCCCGTCCGATGCCGCGTGATCCGCCGGTGACGACGGCGACCCGTGCGGCCGCCGGTGTGTGAGTGGGGTGGCTCGTAGTCATGCCTCCACGATGCGCGACGCCGGGCGCGGCAACCAGGGGACGTCGTCCCCTGGGTCGGCGGCCCCGGCCGTGCGGGCGCGCCGACGGGCGGGCGCCGGGCGCGCGGGCGGGGGCGGTCTTCACCCCGCCGTCCCGTACACATGACTGAAAAGAAGCTGTCACACACGAACCGGAATGCGGGTCCGGACGCGGACGGTTCTGACTGGCATGACAGCAGGCGAAAGCGGAGGCCGTGGCGGCCGGGCTGCGGCCGGCCTGGTTCGGGCAGACGCCGAACACGCCGGCCCGCCCCGCGCATACCAGTACACCCGTGCGAGGCCGGACCTCGAAGGAACGAAGGAACCCTCATGAGCACTGACGTCACCACCGCGGACCTCCAGGCCTTCACCGAGGACTGGCTCGGCTGGTACCGCGCGCACGAGGAGCGGCTCGCCGACCCGCACGGATTCCTGGCGGTCACCGGCCTGCACTGGCTCGACGAACGGCCGCAGCGCTTCCCCGACGCCCCCGGCGCCTGGCACACCGGGCGCGACGGCGTCGTCGTGACCCTCGACGAGGGCGAGGAACTGACCGTCGAGGGCTCCCCGGTGCGCGGTGAGCACCGCTTCGGCGTGCTTCCCGAACGCGGTGGCGTCAACGCCCGGTGGGGGGACGCCGTGATCGAGGTCGCCAAGCGCGGGGGCAACGACATCGTGCGCCCCCGGCACCCGGACGCGCCGCTGCGCACCGGCTTCACCGGCACCCCGGCCTACCCGCCACATCCGCGCTGGGTCGTGACGGGCCGTTATCTCCCCTTCGACGAGCCGCGCCCGACCACCGTGGGCGCCGCCGTCGAGGGGCTGGAGCACGTGTACGACGCCCCGGGCCGGATCGAGTTCACGCTGGACGGACGGCAGTTGTCCCTCACCGCGTTCCCGGGCCCCGGAGAGGGCCGGCTGATGGTGCTGTTCACCGACGCGACCTCCGGGGTCACCACCTACGCCGCCAACCGCTCCCTGACCGTGGAGCCGCCCGCCGCCGACGGCACGGTCGCCCTGGACTTCAACCGCGCGGTGAACCTCCCGTGCGCGTACACGGACCTGGCCACCTGCCCGCTGCCGCCCGCGGAGAACCGGCTGCCGGTGGCGATCGAGGCGGGCCAGAAGATCCCGCGCGAACGCGGCGGGGCCTGACCGGGCCACCCGCGCCCGAGGACGCCTCGGGCGCGGGCTTCCGCACCGGCCGGCACCGCGCCGCCGGCCAGGCCGGCAGGAGAAGACGGCACCGGCCCGGGCCTCACCGCCGGGTCACCCGCAGGGTGGGTCGTACGGCAGTTGGGTGGTGACGTATCGGCTCCACTGCTGTCGGCTCAGGGCGCCGGAACTCGCGGCGCAGATACGGCTGATGGCGGATTCGACGTTCAGATCCCAGAGTGTGGCCACGCCGTCGTCGGTGGTGGCGGCCAGGGTGTGACCGTCCGGGCTGAACGCCAGGACGGCGACGTATCCGGTCTCCACGGTCAGCGGCCGGCCGATGGGGGCGGGGTGGTCGGGATCGGTGACGTTCCACAGGTTGATGGTGCCGCTGTCGGTGTGGCCGGCCGCCGCGAGGGTGTGCCCGTCCGGGCTGAACGCCACCGACCACAGGCTGCCGCCGGGTACCGTCAGCGGACTGCCCCTGCGCGTGAGGTGGTTGGGGTCGGTGGCGTTCCACAGGGTGACGGTGCCGCGGCTGTTCCCGGTGGCGAGCGTGCGGCCGTCCGGGCTGAAGGCCACCCAGGTGCTGGTGGTGGCCGGCTGCTCGATCGGCTCCCCGATGCGGACCCCGGGGTCCGTCGTACTCCACAGCCCGACGGCACGGTTGCTGCCGTCGCCGCCGGCCGCCAGCATCGTGCCGTCGCGGCTGAACGCCAGGGAGAAGACGGACGACGTGTGGGAATTGGAGATTCCGGGCCGGGCGTCGGGGTGCGCGGGGTCGCTGACGTCCCACAGGGCGATGCTGCCGAACTCGTCGTCGCCGGCCGCGGCCAGGGTGTGGCCGTCGGGGCTGAACGCCAGGGAGAAGACGGGCCCGCCCGCGCCGGTGAGGGTCTCACGGAGGCGAACGGGACGGCTGGGGTCGGCGGTGTTCCACAACGTGACGGTGCCGCCGCCGTCGCCCGCGGCGAGGGTGCGCCCGTCCGGGCTGAACGCCACGGCGTCGACCGGGTCCTTCGGGCCGGTGAACGGTTCACCGCGCGGAGCCGGGTTGTCGGGGTCGGCGGTGTTCCACAGCGAGACGGTGTTGTTCTGGTTTCCGGCGGCCAGGGTGCGCCCGTCGGGGCTGAACGCCACGGACGCCACATTGCCGCCGGCGCCGGTGATCCGGGTCGGCGGCAGGCTCCACAGATCGACGTTGCCGTCGGCGTTCCCGGCGGCGAGGGTGCGGCTGTCCGGGCTGAACACCACGTCGGTCACCGCGTCGCCGGGCCCGGTCAGCGGTCGGCCCAGAGGGCCGATGGCCGCGGGGTGGGTGACGTTCCACAGATGGACGGTGTGGTCGGCGCTGCCGGCCGCCAGGGTGTGACCGTCCGGGCTGAACGCCACCGACATGACGGGCTGGGCGGGACCGGTCAGCGGCTTGCCCAGGGGGGTGGGGTGGCGTGGGTCCGCCACCTTCCACAGGTG
This sequence comes from Streptomyces sp. NPDC031340, assembly GCF_055569945.1. Taxonomy (NCBI): domain Bacteria; kingdom Bacillati; phylum Actinomycetota; class Actinomycetes; order Kitasatosporales; family Streptomycetaceae; genus Streptomyces; species Streptomyces sp. NPDC031340. The sequence continues at coordinate 12,435 of NZ_JBVIIE010000093.1, read as the reverse complement.
GACCTTGCTGTCTCTGGAGCCGGCGGCCAGGGTGCGGCTGTCGGGGCTGAACGCCAGGGAGGCGACGCGATGCCCGGCCTTCAGGGAACCGCCGCGGTCGGCATGGTCCGGGTCGGTGGTGTTCCACAGTCTGACGGTCCCGGCGTCGTCGTCGCATGCGGCGGCCAGGGTGCGCCCGGTGGGGCTGAACGCGATCCGACGGGAGAAGACATCGGGACAGTCGAGGTCCAGGGGCGCTCCCGCAGGGGGGACGTCGTCGGGGCGGGTGACGTTCCACAGGCTGACGAATCCGGCGTGCCATCCGGCGGCCAGGGTACGGCCGTCCGGACTGAACGCCAGCGATTCGATGGAGGTCGCGGCGTCCCAGCCCTGGATGGCGGGACTCTTCGGCCGGCCGAGCAGGACGGGGTGGCTGGGACTGGTCAGGCTCCACAGGTCGACGAATCCGCCGGAACCGCCGTCGCCGTTGTGGATGGTGTGGCCGCCGACGGCCAGCACCCGGCCGTCCGGGCTGAACGCGAGCGACAGGATCGAGTTGACGGAACGGTCCACGGGTACGGGCCGGCCCAGCGCGACCGGACGGCTGGGATCGGAGACGTCCCACAGCCGGACGAGGTTCTGGTCGACGTTCCCGGCCGCCAGCATGTGCCCGTCGGGGCTGTAGGCCACCGTGTACACCACGCCGCGCGGGCCGGGAAGCCGGGTGGCCAGCGGTGTGTTCTCGGTCGCGACGAGCCGGGACGCCGCCTCCGGCTTCGGGTCCATACGGTAGGCGGTCAGCGCGAGTTGAGCGGACAGCGAGGGATCGGTCGGCGCCAGTTGCACGGACGCGGAGGTGACGGCGGCGTTGATGGCCTGGTCGCGGGCTCGCAGGGCCTGGGCGGCGGCGGCCCGGGCGTGGGACTCCTGCCGGAAGGCGAACACCGCGGCCAGCGAGGCGACCACGGCCAGGGCGGTGATGGTGGCGACCGCGGCGCGCCGGAGCCGTTGCCCGCGCCGCTGGTGGTGGCGGGCGGCCGCCAGAAACGCGCCGGCTGAGCCGCTGAGTTCCGGCCCGTGCGTTTCGGCCCAGGCGAGGGCGGCCTCCAGACGGTTGCCGCGGTACAGCGCGGCCGTCTCCCGGCCGGCCTGTTCCCACAGCGCGGCCGCCTCCTCCAGATCCTGTCGTACGAGGTTCCCGTTGCGGTCGTGCTCGATCCAGTCCCGCAGCCGGGGCCAGGCGCGGATGAGCACCTCGTGTGTCATCACCACCGTGTCCTGGTCCCGGGTCAGCAGCCGGCCACGGGTGAAGTCGTCCAGGACTCCGACGGCCGCTTCCCGGTCCGGCGCGTGCCGCAGCAACTCGTCGTACCGGACGCGCCGGCGGCTGTCGTCGGCGTCGCGTCCCACGATGACGAGCCGCAGGAACACCCACCGTGCGGCCTCCTGGCAGGGCGGCGGCAGGGTGTCGTAGAGCCTGTTCGCCGTGGTGGCGATGGCGCCCTGGATGCCGCCGGTGACGCGGTATCCGTCCACGGTGAGCGTGTGGCCGTGGCGCTGCTGCCAGGTGGCCCGCAGCGCGTGCGCGAGCAGCGGCAGCCGACCCGTGGTGCTCGTACCGACCGGTCCCCCGACCGCGCCCAGGTCCGCCAGCAACACCTCGACCAGGCCGTCCTCGACGTCGAGGCCCACGTTGCCGGCCGGGCGGCGGATCGCGTCCTTGAGTTCGTCCTCCGTCATCGGCTCCAGCAGGACCGGTCCGGCCTGGAGCGCCGCCCGGAGCTGCGGGTGGGCCGTGCACGCGGCATAGAAGTCCGCGCGCACTCCCAGCACGACCGCCGCACCGCCCGTGGGCCGGGCCAGACGGTCGAGCACGTCGATGAGCCACTGCCGTTCGGTCTCGTCGCCGCAGGCCGTGAAGATCTCCTCGAACTGGTCGACCACGACGACCAGGCCAACGGAGGGGGACTCGCCGGTGGGCGCCGGATCGCCGGCTCCGGTGATCTCACGCAGCTCGGCAAGGCACCGTGCGGGATCGTCCCGCCACGCCGGTGCCGTGCGCCGGGCGGTCTCGGCGTCGAGCCCGGCGGCGGCCGCCAGTGCCAGGGCCGGGGACGCCGTCGGGGTCAGCAGCAGCCGCGGCCAGGTGCTCGAGCCCGCCACCGGAAGCCGGCCGTCGTCCAGGGCCGGCAGCAGCCCGGCCGCGAGCAGGGACGACTTCCCGGCCCCCGAGGGACCGATCAGCACCAGCGGGCCGCCCTCACGCATCCGGGCGTCCATCCGCTCGCACACGAGGTGAACCATGCGCTCACGGCCGTAGAACCACTGCTTGTGCTCCGCGCCGAACGGGGCCAAGCCCGGGTACGGGCAGAGCACCTTGTCGGCGCCGGGGCCGGGCACGGTTCTGCGCCCCTCGTCGCCGAGGCGCACGTGGAGGTCGCGGCCGGCCTGGAAGACGCTGCCGCCGCCGGTCGCGCTCCCCTTCAGCCGTTTCGGCTGCCAGAGGGGCGGCCCGTCGGGGGACGAGGCGCCGGTACCGCGTTCCGTCACGCCTGCCCGCCCCTGGTGACGGTCATGTCCCGGCCGGCCAGGAAGGCATCGCCCCCGGAGACATGTGCCTCCAGCGTCATCGAGCCGGTGATCTGCTGTTCCGGGGTTCCGGCGGCGCGCGGTTCCGCGCCGAACAGCGCGCGCAGCTCGTCGACGGCGTCCGGCCGCGTGGCCAGCAGCCGGATGATGCGGGCCTGCCACTCGGCGACCAGGAGCCCCTGGAGCTCCTGGCCGTCGCCCGTCTGCTGTGCCTGAAGCAACTCGCCCCGCGCATCGTCGAGTTCCTCCTCGACGCGCTCCGGGTGCGCGGACCGCCACAGCGACAGGACCGAGGATTTGACCGCGGCCCAGCCGTCCGTCGCCAGCAGATCGATCAGGCGCGCCGCGGCCGCCGAGGCCAGGCCGGCGAGTTCCACACTGGTCTCCATGTCGTCTCCTTGTCCCTTACCGCCCGTGGGCCGCGATCGCGGTCAGTGTCAGGTGGGAGGCGACGAACACGTGGTCGCCGCCCACCGTCCACAGGAACCCCACGTCCGGCTGCCCGGCGTCGCTGTATCTCCACCGGGCCCTGCCGGTGGCCGCGTCGATGGCCCACAGCGTCTTGGCGGAGTCGGTGGCGAAGACGGTGTCGGCCGAACACCGGGCGCTCATGCCGGAGGTCCTGAGGGAGGCATTGAACATGTTGGAAATGCCCATTTCGCCGGCCCCGTCGAGCGTCGCGACCCACTGGAGCGTGCCGTCGGCCGTGGTCAGGGCGGCCAGGTCGCTGCCGACCGGTACGTAGACGGTCGTGCCGTCCAGGCCGGCGAACGGGGCGCCGATGTGGACCTGGTCCCCGTTCTTCGCGTCGAAGCGCTGATGCCACTTCTCGTTGCCCGTGGCCGCGTCGACGGCGAACAGTGTGTCGCCTTTGCCTCCGGCGAACAGGAACAGCCCGGCGGCGTAGCACGTCAGCGGCCAGCCGGTGGTGAAGTAGAACGATGCGTACGGGACGGATACGTTCCAGCCGCGGGCGCCTTTCCGGCCGGCGTCGATCATCTGGACGCGGCCGGGTTTCTTGCCCGAGGGAACGGCCGAGGTGGCCAGCAGGTGAGAACCGGAGGGCGGCACGAGCACGTTGTTGATGTCCGTGCCCTTGACGCGCCACAGTCCCTTGCCGGTCGCGGCGTCGAACGCACGGATGTAGCCGGCGCTCGGAGACTCGGTCGAGAATTTGCCGTCCAGCTCGAGCAACCCCCCGCACACGTAGACCGTGTCGCCCGCGGCCGCCACATAGTTGCTCAGGTACATCGCCGCATGCGTGCCGCCGCCGGGATCGGTGTCGGCCATCTTGGTCGCCCACTTCACCTTCCCGCTGGCGGCGTCGAACGCCGCCAGCAGCCCTGACTGACTCGGCGTGTCGCAGAGCAGGTAGAACACTCCGTCCGCGTACGCCGTCGGGTACTTGAGGCTGGACGTGCCGGTGTCGTTGGTCGTGTTCAGCTGGGGGAACGCGGTTTTTCCGGTCGCGGCGTCCAGGAAGGACGTGGCGGCGCCCGTGACCACCATGACCACCTTGTCGGAGGCTTCCAGGCAGGTGGGGGCGTGCTTTCCGGCGCCCGACCATGCCTTGGTGGCGTCGGGTGCGGCCAGCACGATCCGTTCCGGTCCGTCCGTCGAGGACGGCGACGCGGAGCGGCCCGGCGTGGATCGCGTGCCTGACGGAGCGGCCGGCCGCGTGGTGGACCCTGCCCCGCCGGCCCGGCCGTCGGGTGCCGGCGACGAGTCGCCGGAGAAGGCGAGTGCCGCCGCGGCTCCGCCGAGTACGGCCGCGCCCCCGGCCAGACCGATGATCAGCTTCCGGCGGCTGACACCTGGGCCGGCGGCGATCACCGGCGGCGGAGGGAACGGGCCCCGGCCGCCGCCCCCGGCGGACACCGGTCCCACCGCCGCGGTCGCGGCGGCCATGTCGGCGGTCACCGCCGGCGGCAGCCAACTGCCCGTCAGGGCAGGCAGGTTCTGGCGCCTCAGGTAGTCGACGAGTTGCTCAGCGGTGGGGCGGTCCGGCGGTTCCGGGTACAGGCAGCCGCCGATCACCTCGCGCAGCGACCCGGGGAGGGCGCCCGTGTCCGGCTCGCCTCCGGAAGCCGCGAACAGCACGGTCGCCCCGAGGTCGAACATGTCGTCCGTCGGTGAGGGGGCCGGCCTGCCGGTGGCTGTCACGATCCCCAGGGCGGTGATGCGGGGCCCGTCCATGGTCAGCAGCACCGAGTCCGGGCTCACGTCGCCGTGGACCGTCCCGGCCGCGTGGAGTGCGGCCAGCGCCTGGGCGAGGCCGTCGGCGAGCACCCGCAGAGCCGGTTCGGACAGCGGGCCGTGCCGGTCCACCGCCTGCCGGAGCGGCAGTCCGGCGGTGAACCCGGTCGCCAGCCAGGGAACCGGCGCGTCGGCGTCGGCATCCACCACGGGTACGAGGAAGGCACCGGACAGGGTCCGTGCCGCCTCGACGGCGGCTCGGAACCGGTCCCGGAACCCCGGGTCCGCGGCGAGTTCGGGCCTCACGACCGTGACCGTGACGAGCAGCCCGTCGTCCGTGCGGGCCGCGAAGACTTCGCCCGCGCCGACCGTGCTCTGCTTTCCGAGCAGCGCGTACGGCCCGATCCGATGAGCACCCTCTGCTCCGGGAAGATCCATGGTCCGTCCCTCACGCCAGCCTGATGGTCTGATCACGGGCCGCCTGGTAGGCGCTGCCGCCGCCGGACACATGGGCCGTCATGGTCATCGACGGCTGTGGATCGGCGGCCGGTGCCGTGCCGTGCCCGGGTTCGACGGCGGGGTCGGTGTCGGTACCGGCATCGATTCCGGTATCGGTGTCGGTACCGGACAGGAGAGCGGTCACCGCGTCGCCCAAGTGCTCCAGCCCGGCCGGCAGATGGGTCTCCGGAACGCGGAGGAACTGCAGGCGCGCCAGCTGCGCGATCTCGGCCGGCAGCGCGGAGGCGTCGGGCAGCATCGTCGCGTCACCGAGAAGGACCGGGACGACGCGGTTTCCCGCCCGCAGAGCTGTGGCGATCTCCAGGCGGACCCAGTCGTGCGCCCGGTCCAGCAGCCGCACACCGTCCTCGCCCCGTGCGTCGAGCCATCCCGGCCCGATCAGTACGCACATGAGCTCGCACTCGGCGGCCTGCCGCCGCAGGATCTGGGCGAAATCGGCCCCGGGCGGTATCGACCGGCCCGACTTGAAGATCTCGTCGGCACCCAAGCGGTCGGACAGCGCGCGGTAGACGCGGTCTCGCATCCACCGGGAGTCCGGTTTGCGAAAGCTGAGGAAGATGCGCGGCACGATTGCCCCCTCTCCGGCAAGCCCTGACGTCAGGGTTCGTGCTCACCCTAGGGGCGGCGTACACGCTCGTCGGCTATTCGCCGAGGATTGAATAACGACCGTGCGGCTCCGTACGCTGACTGGTATGGACCCGGTGGACAGCGCGGCAGGGACGGTCCCGGCAGGGAGATCGACGAGCATGCGCCTGCCGCCGGGCGACTTCGGCGTCGTCCTGGCCACACTCCGGGCCCGTCGGGGTTGGAGTGTGCGGGAGTTCGCCCGGCGTGCGAACGTGTCCGAAGGGCAGATCTGCAATCTGGAGAGCGGGTTGCGCAACCCGACGCCGGCGGTGGCGGCGGCATGCGACGCGGCCTTCGGCACCGGCGGGCAACTCGTCGAGCTGGCCGGGGCCGGCCGTCGCGGCGCCCGAGCCGAGAGCGTCGTCGAGGCCGGCCCCGTGGTCGCCGGATACGAGCGGGTGCTGTGGGAGCTGAAGGACATCGGCAGATCCACCGGACCGAGGTTCGTCACCGCTTCGATGAAGTCGATCACGCGGATCCTGACGGAGGCCGCTCCGCACGCCGTTGGCGAGCAGCGCGCCGAAATCTGGCTGCTGGCCTCGAAGTTCGCCGAATACACCGGGTGGATGGCACAAGAGGCGGGAAATCCCGCGGAGGCGTTGCGCTGGACGAATCTCGCCGTTCGCTGGGGCGCACACGGCGGGGACGAAACGGTGGCCGCGTACGCCCTGGTCCGCAAGGCGTTCATCGCCCAGCACCGCGGTGACACCTGTGCCGCGATCGGATTCGCCGACCAGGCGGCCGGGCACCCGGCGGCCAACTCGGTGATCCGCGCGCACGCCGCGCGACGCGCGGCCCAGGGACATGCGCGCCGCGGCGACGCGGGGGCCTGCCGGGAGGCACTGGAGCGGTTCACGAGCCACGCCGCCGAGGCCGTCGGCGACCGGACCCCTCACTGGGGTCCGCGCATCGAGAACGGCAACCCTCGGCTCATCGAGGCGTCCTGCATGCTCAGCCTTCGTCGCTTCGAGCCGGCCGCCGAGCTTTTCGCCGCCGAGCGCCGGCGCCGGCCGGCCGTCCCGGCGGACAGCAACTCCCAGGCCCGCTTCACGGTTCGGCAGGCGACGGCGCTGGCCGGTCTCGGCCGCCTCGACCAGGCCTGTCAGATCATGGAGGCCACGCTGCCCGTGATCGAGCGCATCGACTCGGCCACCGTCCGCGCGGAGCTGGGCCGTTTCGTGGAACAGGCCCGGATCCGGAGAGCCGGCCCGGGTCAACTCGCCGTCATCGACGCATCGGCCGCCCTGGCGATCGGCTGACAGTCGCGATCGGCTGACAGTCGCGCTCGGCCGGCCGTACAGAGGGGGCAGTGAACGCCGGCTGCCGAGTACCGCTGACAACTCCGCCCTCCGACCGGAAAGATCACGGTCATGGCATCCCACCCGACCCAGGCCCGTGCCCTTTCCTTCGACAGCGTCGCCGCGCAGTACGCTGCCGCCCGTCCGGGCTACCCGCCGGCCCTCTTCGACGCCGTGGAGGAACTCGCCGGCCGCGCGCTGGCCGGCGCCGACGTGCTGGACTGCGGCGCCGGCACCGGTATCGCCACCCGGCTGCTGCGCGAGCGCGGCGCCCGCGTCGTCGCCCTGGAGCCGGGTGGCGGCATGGCCGCGGAGCTGCGCCGGGCCGGGCCGGACATCCCGCTGGTGCGCGGCGAGGGGAACCGCCTGCCCTTCGCCGCCGGCAGTTTCGACGTGATCACTTACGCCCAGGCCTGGCACTGGACCGACCCGGCCCGGTCCGTCCCCGAAGCGCTGCGCGTGCTGCGTCCGCACGGCGTGCTGGCTCTGTGGTGGAACCAGTCCGACGTCCGCGTGCCGTGGGTCGAGGCAGAGGAGGCCCGGCTCGCGCCCTTCGCCCACGGCTTCCCGATCACCGTGGCCGAACTGTTCGCCTCCTTTCCGGTCCAGGCGTTCACGCGTGAGATCACGTGGTCGCGCCGGATCACCGTCGAGGAGCACATCCGCAACCTGAGCACCCACTCCCACTTCGTGATCATGAACCCTGCCGAGCGGGCCGCGCTCCTCGACGCGAACCGCGCCGCGCTGACGCGGCTCTTCCCGGACGGCGAGCTCGACGAGCCGTACCGGTGCGGCCTGACCGTCCTGCGGCCGGCCGCGGCTCAGGCGTGAATGCGAGGTGGCGGCGAGCGCGGCGGCCCGGCCGTGATCCGGAGGTCACGGCCGGGCCCTGGGGCCGGGCTGGGTACTCCCCGCAGGTCGTACACCGGGCCGCGGGCAGGCGGGCGATGCGTCCGCCGGTCACCACCTGGCGCTGCAGTACATGGTCCGACCGTGCATGTCGCAGACCCTGAGGTAGACCTTCTTCGCCCCGTAGTACACGTGCGTGGAGTAAGGATCGACGTTCTTGACGTCGTAGCGACCCGAGTTCCAGTAGATCTCGGCGATCACGAAGGCGTTGGCGTCGACGGACTTGGCGCCGAAGTGGCCCTTGTAGCCGCCCTTGCTGTAGCGGTACCAGGTCTTCCAGACGTGGGCGGCCTTGCCGTGGATCCACAGCGTCGTCCGAGGAACCGAACTCGTCGCGGTCACCTGGGCCGGTGAGACCGCGGTGGCGCTCGCGGACTGTGGGACAGCCGCTGCCGGAGTCGCTGCGACGCCTCCGCCGATCAGCGCGGTGCCGCTCGTGAGGAGCAGCGCGCTCGCGGACACCAGTCCCAGACGTGAGCGGGTGATCATGGGCAACCCCCTGGATGCGTTGTCGTGGCGAGGGCGGCGCGGGGTGGACCGCGCCGCCCGGCTTGCGTCATCGACGTCGCCGGACCCCTCCCGCCCTCCTACAGCGACCGCTGCCGATCGGGATACTTGTGGACCGTCCCACGCTCTGACCTGCTGGGACGCCGCCGGGCCTGACGAAGTCCCGGGACGCGGCCAGGCCCGGTGGGCGCGGCGGGCGCTTCTCAGCCGCGGACGCACTCCTCGATCACCGAGGCGACCTGCCGTGTCGCCGGGGAGTTGCGTTCCGTCCGGCGGGCCAGGACGAGATCGACGGACTCCGTCTCGGTCAGCGGTACGTAGGTCGCGCCGTCGAGCCGCAGGCTCTGCACCGACTGCGGCACCAGGGCCACGCCGTGTCCGGCGGCCACCAGGACGACGAGGGTGGCCGTCTCGCCGACCTCGACGAGGGACGCGGGCTGGAAACCCGCCCGGTCGCAGGCGGACAGGACCCGGTCGTACATGGCCGACCGCGGCTGCGAGGGGTGGATGACGAAGGTCTCGTCGGCCAGCGCCCGCAACGAGATCCGCGGCTCGGCGGCCAGCGGGTGGTGCGCCGGCAGTACGGCCACCAGCGGCTCGGTCCGCAGCGGGGTGACGTCGACCCGTTCGGCGTCGGCCGTGCCGGCGCGGGACACCGCGAGGTCGTAGGCGCCGGTGAGCAGGCCGTCCACGAGCTGGGGGGTGAGCAGTTCGCCGTGCAGGTCCAGGGTGATGCCGGGCAGCCGGGCGCGCACGGTGCGGGCGACGCGGGGCAGCACGTCGTAGGTGGCGGTGCCGATGAAGCCGACGGACACCCGCCCGGCGCGGCCGGTGGCCAGCTCCGCCAGGTGGACGCGCGCCCGCTCCTCCTCTGCGACCAGTGTGCGGGCGTAGCCGGTCAGGTGCCGGCCGGCCTCGGTGAGTTCCACGTGCCGGGTGGACCTGGTGAACAGGGCGGTCCCCAGCTCGCGCTCGAGCTGCTTGATCTGCTGGGAGAGGGCCGGCTGTGCGACGTGCAGACGGGCCGCCGCACGGCCGAAGTGGCACTCCTCCGCGAGGGCGAGGAAGTAGCGGACCTGACGCAGCTCCATGGGACCATTCTATAAGGTGTGCTTATCAATGCTGCATCACTAGGTCTTGGACGTGATGAAGGGTGACGCCTACCGTGAAGGCGTGACCGACAGTTACCTGTACGCAGCGTCAAGAACACCTTTCGGACGGTTCTCGGGGGCCCTCGCCGGCATCCGGCCGGACGACCTCGCGGCCCACGCCGTCACCTCGGTGCTGGCCAGGACGCCGGCGCTGGATCCGGGCGAGATCGACGACGTCGTCTGGGGCAACGCCAACGGCGCCGGCGAGGACAACCGCAACGTCGGCCGGATGGCCGTCCTGCTGGCCGGACTGCCCACCTCCGTGCCCGCCACGACCGTCAACCGGCTGTGCGGCTCCTCCCTGGACGCGGCGATCATCGCCTCCCGCGCCATCGAGACCGGCGACGCCGACATCGTCCTCACCGGCGGCGTGGAGTCGATGACCCGCGCCCCGTGGGTCCTGCCCAAGCCCGAGCGCGCCTTCCCCGCCGGGGACGTGACCGCCGTGTCCACCACGCTCGGCTGGCGGCTGGTCAACCGGCGCATGCCGAAGGAGTGGACGGTCTCCCTGGGCGAGGCCAACGAGCAGTTGGCCGACCGGTTCGGCATCCCCCGGGAGCGCCAGGACGAGTTCGCCGCCCGGTCCCACAACCTCGCCGACGCCGCCTGGAACGCCGGTTTCTACGACGACCTGGTGGCGCCGGTGGCCACCGACGCCAAGGGCGGCGCCCTCAGCCGGGACGAGGGCATCAGGCCCGGCTCCGGCGTCGACAAGCTCGCCGCGCTGAAGCCGGTGTTCCGGACCGACGGTGTGATCACGGCGGGCAACGCGTCCCCGCTCAGCGACGGTGCCTCCGCCGTGCTGCTGGGCTCCGGGGCCGCCGCGGACCGCATCGGCGCCGATCCGCTGGCCCGCATCGCCGGCCGCGGCGTCTTCGCGCTGGACCCGCAGATGTTCGGCTTCGCCCCCGTGGAGGCGGCGAACCGGGCCCTGAAGAACGCAGGCATCTCCTGGTCCGACGTGTCCGCGATCGAGCTCAACGAGGCGTTCGCCGTCCAGTCGCTGGCCTGCGTGGACGCCTGGAAGATCGACCCGGAGACGGTCAACGCCAAGGGCGGCGCCATCGCGCTCGGCCACCCGCTGGGCGCCTCCGGCGGCCGGCTCCTGGGCACGCTGGCCCACCGGTTGCGGGAGTCCGGCGAGCGGTGGGGCGTCGCGGCCATCTGCATCGGCGTCGGCCAGGCACTCGCCGTCGTCCTGGAGAACGTCACGGAGCGGAACCGATGACCGTACAGCTGTGTGATCACGCCGACGACGCGGTGGCCGGGATCGAGGACGGCTCCACGGTCCTCGTCGGGGGCTTCGGCATGGCCGGTATGCCGGTCGAGCTGATCGACGCGCTCATCCGCCAGGGCGCCAAGGACCTGACCGTGGTGTCCAACAACGCCGGCAACGGCGACACCGGACTCGCCGCGCTGCTGGCGAAGGGCCGGGTCCGCAAGGTGGTCTGTTCCTTCCCCCGGCAGTCCGACTCGTGGGTCTTCGACGGCCTGTACCGGGCCGGCGAGATCGAGCTGGAGGTCGTGCCGCAGGGCAACCTCGCCGAGCGGATCCGCGCCGCCGGGGCCGGCATCGGCGCCTTCTTCTGCCCCACCGGCGTCGGCACCCTGCTGGCCGAGGGCAAGGAGACCCGGGTCATCGACGGCCGCACCTACGTCCTGGAGTACCCGATCAGGGGTGATGTGGCGCTGATCGGCGCGCACCGGGCCGACCGGATGGGCAACCTCGTCTACCGCAAGACCGCCCGCAACTTCGGACCGGTCATGGCGACCGCCGCGACCACCGTGATCGCGCAGGTCCACGAGATCGTCGAGACCGGCACGATCGATCCGGAGACCGTGGTGACGCCGAGCATCTATGTCGACCGCGTGGTGCAGGAGACGACCGCATGAGCACGAACGCACAGTCCACCGAGGTGCGCGGCCCGCTGGGCAAGCACGACATCGCCGCCCTGATAGCCCGCGACATCCCCCGTGGCGCCTTCGTCAACCTCGGCATCGGCCAGCCCACCCTGGTCGCCGACCACCTGCCGGCCGACTCCGGGGTGGTGCTGCACACCGAGAACGGCATGCTCAACATGGGGCCCGCCGCGCACGGCGACGAGATCGACCCCGACCTCACCAACGCGGGCAAGATCCCCGTCACGGAGCTGCCCGGAGCGGCGTACTTCCACCACGCCGACTCCTTCGCCATGATGCGCGGCGGCCACCTGGACGTGTGCGTGCTGGGCGCCTTCCAGGTCTCCGCGGCCGGCGACCTCGCCAACTGGCACACCGGCGAACCCGACGCCATCCCCGCCGTCGGCGGGGCCATGGACCTGGCGATCGGGGCCAAGAAGGTGTTCGTCATGATGACGCTGTTCACCAAGGCGGGCGCGCCCAAGCTGGTGCCCCGGTGCACCTACCCGCTGACCGGGCTGGGCTGCGTCGACCGCGTCTACACCGACCTCGGGGTCTTCGACATCACCCCGGAGGGCGTCGTGGTCCGCGAGACCTTCGGCATCACGCTCGACGAGCTGGCGGGCCGCCTGGACCTGTCCCTGGTCCCGGGGGGGGGGGGGGGGGGGGGGGGAGGCGACCCCCCCCCCCCCCCCGGGGGGGGGGGGGGGGGGAGAGGGGGGAGGAGGGGGCCTCCTGTGCGCCAGTGGAAAGGGGAGAGG
>NZ_JBVIIE010000092.1:0-24736 GCF_055569945.1 Streptomyces sp. NPDC031340 | reverse complement strand
CCCCCCCCCCCCCCCCCCCCCCCCCCCCCCCCCCCCCCCCCCCCCCCCCCCCCCCCCCCCCCCCCCCCCCCCCCCCCCCCCCCCCCCCCCGCTGCAGTTATCGGCGCTTTCTCCCGGTACCACCGGGTTTGAAAGAGCCCCACTTGTGGCCGAAAACAGTCAGCCGCGCCCTGAGGGGCCCGTCCGGCAATTCCCCATCGCCCGCGTCAGTTCGATCTCGATGACCACGCGCGCCGGATTCGGCCTCGGCGCCCGCTCGTAGCGCTCGGCGAAACGCCGCTCCGCCTCCGCGACCCGCTCCGGCTCGGTCCGTACGAAGGCCCGGCCCTCCAGCGTCGCCCAGCGCCGCCCGTCCACCTGGCACACGGCCACCCGTGCCCCCTCCGGCCCGGCCGCCAGCACGTTCCGCGCCTTCGCGCTCGTCCCGCTCGTGATCACCCGGGCCAGCCGTGCCCCGGGGTCGTAGGTCACGCAGACCGGCACCACGTGCGGGCTGCCGTCGGGGCGGGGCGTCGTCAGCGTGCACAGGTGCCGCTCGCGCCAGAAGCTGAGGTACGGCGCGTCGGGAGCGCCCGGATCCTGCGGGTACGAGGTCATGGCCGGAACATAACCGCTGGGATCTCCCGGACACCCCTTGAGTGGAATAGACTCAACTTTGTAGACGTTGACCGGGTCAGCACTGGGAGACGTGGCCGACGGCTGACGCCAGGAGGAGAAAGCGAACGTGGACGCCGAGCTGACCAACCGGAGCCGGGACGCCATCAACGCGGCCGGCAACCGGGCCGTTACGGAGGGGCACCCCGACCTCACCCCCGCCCACCTGCTGCTGGCTCTGCTCCAGGGGCAGGAGAACGAGAACATCACCGACCTGCTGGCGGCCGTCGAGGCCGACCAGGCGGCGGTGCGCGCCGGCGCGGAGCGGATCCTCGCCGGGCTGCCCAGCGTGACCGGGTCCACCGTCGCGCCGCCGCAGCCGAACCGGGAGCTGCTCGCCGTGATCGCGGACGCGTCCGAGCGGGCCGGGGAACTCGGGGACGAGTACCTGTCCACCGAGCACCTGCTCATCGGCATCGCCGCGAAGGGCGGCGCCGCCGGGGACGTACTCTCCGGTCAGGGGGCCAGTGCGAAGAAGCTGTCGGACGCCTTCAAGAAGGCGAGGGGAGGACGCAGGGTGACCACCGCAGACCCGGAGGGCCAGTACAAGGCCCTGGAGAAGTTCGGCACCGACTTCACCGCCGCGGCGCGGGACGGGAAGCTCGACCCGGTCATCGGCCGGGACCAGGAGATCCGCCGCGTGGTGCAGGTGCTGTCGCGCCGTACGAAGAACAACCCGGTCCTCATCGGCGAGCCCGGCGTCGGCAAGACCGCCGTCGTCGAGGGGCTCGCCCAGCGGATCGTCAAGGGCGACGTGCCCGAGTCCCTGAAGGACAAGCGGCTGGTCGCGCTGGACCTGGGCGCGATGGTCGCCGGGGCCAAGTACCGCGGTGAGTTCGAGGAGCGCCTGAAGGCCGTGCTGGCCGAGATCAAGGACTCCGACGGGCAGATCATCACCTTCATCGACGAGCTGCACACCGTCGTCGGCGCGGGCGCCGGCGGCGACTCCGCGATGGACGCCGGCAACATGCTCAAGCCGATGCTGGCGCGCGGCGAACTGCGCATGGTCGGCGCCACCACCCTCGACGAGTACCGCGAGCGCATCGAGAAGGACCCGGCGCTGGAGCGCCGCTTCCAGCAGGTGCTGGTCGCCGAGCCGACGGTCGAGGACACCATCGCGATCCTGCGCGGACTCAAGGGCCGCTACGAGGCCCACCACAAGGTGCAGATCGCGGACAGCGCGCTGGTCGCCGCCGCCACGCTCTCCGACCGGTACATCACCTCCCGCTTCCTGCCCGACAAGGCCATCGACCTGGTCGACGAGGCGGCCTCCCGGCTGCGCATGGAGATCGACTCCTCGCCCGTCGAGATCGACGAACTCCAGCGCGCCGTCGACCGGTTGCGCATGGAGGAGCTGGCGATCGGCAAGGAGACCGACCCCGCCTCGCGCGAGCGCCTGGAGAAGCTGCGCCGCGACCTCGCGGACAAGGAGGAGGAGCTGCGCGGCCTGACCGCCCGCTGGGAGAAGGAGAAGCAGTCCCTCAACCGCGTCGGCGAGCTGAAGGAGCGGCTCGACGACCTGCGCGGCCAGGCCGAACGCGCGCAGCGCGACGGCGACTTCGACACCGCCTCCAAGCTGCTGTACGGCGAGATCCCGGCCCTGGAGCGGGACCTGGAGGCCGCCTCCGAGGCCGAGGAGGAGGCCGGCAGCGACACCATGGTCAAGGAGGAGGTCGGCTCCGACGACATCGCGGATGTCGTCGCCGCCTGGACCGGCATCCCGGCCGGCCGTCTGCTGGAGGGCGAGACGCAGAAGCTGCTGCGCATGGAGGAGGAGCTGGGCAAGCGCCTGATCGGCCAGGAGGAGGCCGTGCGCGCGGTGTCCGACGCGGTGCGGCGCTCCCGGGCCGGCATCGCCGACCCGGACCGGCCGACCGGCTCGTTCCTCTTCCTCGGCCCCACCGGCGTCGGCAAGACCGAACTCGCCAAGGCGCTCGCCGACTTCCTCTTCGACGACGAGCGGGCCATGGTCCGCATCGACATGTCGGAGTACGGCGAGAAGCACAGCGTGGCCCGCCTGGTCGGCGCCCCGCCCGGATACGTCGGCTACGAGGAGGGCGGCCAGCTCACCGAGGCCGTCCGCCGCCGCCCGTACACCGTCGTCCTGCTCGACGAGGTCGAGAAGGCCCACCCCGAGGTCTTCGACGTGCTGCTGCAGGTGCTGGACGACGGCCGCCTGACGGACGGTCAGGGCCGTACGGTCGACTTCCGCAACGCCATCCTGGTGCTGACCTCGAACCTGGGCAGCCAGTTCCTGGTCGACCCGCTCCGCTCGGAGGAGGAGAAGAAGGAGCAGGTCCTGGAGGTCGTGCGGGCCTCCTTCAAGCCGGAGTTCCTCAACCGGCTCGACGACCTGGTCGTCTTCTCCGCGCTGACCAAGCCGGAGCTGGAGCGCATCGCGAAGCTCCAGATCGACCGGCTGGCCCGGCGGCTCACCGAGCGGCGGCTGACCCTGGAGGTCACCGACGAGGCCCTGGCCTGGCTCGCCACGGAGGGCCTGGACCCGGCGTACGGCGCCCGGCCGCTGCGCCGCCTGATCCAGACCGCCATCGGTGACCGCCTGGCCAAGGAGATCCTGGCTGGCGAGGTCAAGGACGGCGACACGGTCCGCGTCGACGCCTTCGGCGACGGCCTCCTGGTGGGACCGGCGACCGGAGAGAAGGCCGGCGAGACGGCCGGCAAGACGCTGTAGCCCCCCGCACGGCCCGGGCCCGTCACCCCGTGGGTGACGGGCCCCTTCCCTGTCCGCCGCCGGGCTCCCCGGGGGACCCCGGCGGCGGGGTGGGCAGGACGGATGCGGCTCCCCCTGCGGGAGCTCAGCTGCCCCGTGTCAGCTGCCTCCACCGCATCCGCCGCCCCCGCCGCACGACGACCCGCCGCCGCAGGACGACCCGCCGCCGCACGAATGGCCGCCACCGCAGGAGTGACCCCCGTGGTGCCCACCGTGCGAGCCGCTGTCGCCCCCGCCGGCCCACCAGCTGCTGTCCCCGCCGTACGAGCGCCCGCCCGACCCGCGGGCCGACCGGACCCGGCCGCCCCTGCGTGTCGCGCCGACGAGGACCGCCACGAAGACGATCCCGGCGATCACGATGATGCCGGTCATGGCGTCACCGTCCTCTCGATTCCCCCGAAGCAGCCCCCCGTGGGTGCCTCGCCGTGTTGCGTGCCCGGGGGATGCCCGGCCCCGCCGGCGGCCAAAGCAGAGTTGAGCGAATTCTGAGCCTCGGAATCCGGCGGGCGTGCGGTCCGGCCCGGCGGCCACGCACGCGGAGACCGCGTACTAGCGGTTCGTGACCGGCAGGCGCAGGCGTCCGTCGTGGACTTCGGCGATCCGGTCGGCGGCGGTGAGGTGCGCGCGGTCGTGGGTGACCAGGACGGTGGCGGTGGCCTGCCGGTGGGTGAGGCGGGTGATGAGGTCGATGACGGCGGCGCCCCGCTCGTGGTCGAGGGCGCTGGTGGGTTCGTCGACCAAGAGGACGGTGGGGTCGTTCATCAGGGCGCGGGCGATGTTGACGCGCTGGCGCTGGCCGCCGGAGAGCTGGTGGGGGCGGCGGCCGGCCCGGTCGGCGAGACCGACGGCGTCCAGGAGTTCCATCGCCCGGGTGTGGGCGGTGCGGGGTTTGCGGCCGTCGATCCGGGCCATGACCTGGAGCTGTTCGACGGCGGTGAGGGACGGCAGCAGGTTGGGCTGCTGGAAGACGATGCCGATCTTGTGGCGGCGCAGTCCGGTCAGTTCGCCGCGGCTCAGGCCGGTGGTGGTCCGGCCGTCGATGGTGACCGTGCCGGAGTCGGGGGTGATCAGGGTGGCGGCGACCGCGAGGAGGCTGGACTTGCCGGAGCCGGAGGGGCCGACCACCGCGGTCAGGCTGCCCCGGGGCACGTCGAGGGTGACGTGGTCGAGGGCGGTCAGGCGGGTGTCGCCGTCGGGGTAGGTGAGGGTGACGTCGGTCAGGCTCAGGCTCATCGGGCGCTCCCCAGGGCGGTCAGCGGGTCGACGGAGGTGATGCGGCGGATGGACAGGGCGGCGCCGAGCCCGCCGAGCAGGATGATCACGGCGGCCGGGACCAGCACGGTCGCGGGGGTGAGGAGGAAGGGCACGGCTCTGCCGGACACGAGCGCGCCGACGGCGGCGGCCGTGCCGGTGCCGATCAGGGTGCCGCCGACGAGCAGGACGACGGCCTGGCCGAGGGCGTCCCCGAGCAGGCCCGCGGTGGAGGCGCCCAGGGCCTTGAGGACGGCGACGTCGCCGCTGCGCTGGATGGTCCAGACGGTGAAGAAGGCCCCGATGACGAGGGCGGAGATGGCGAACAGGAAGCCGCGCATCAGCTGCAGCGAGCCGTTCTCGGAGGTGTAGGAGCCGATCGCGGACAGCGAGTCCCCGGTGGACACCGTCCTGGTGCCGGCCCGGCGGTCGGTGGCCGCCGTGTCGGCCTCGGAGGTGGTGTCCAGGGCGATGACGGTGGCCCTCGGGCCCGGCCCGCCGCCGGTGGGCGGCGCGGTCCTCCGCCAGGTGTCCAGACTGGTCCAGATCACCGGGGTGTGGCTGAAGTGGGCGTCGCCCTCGACGGCGGCCGCCGTCAGCCGCGTGCCCGCCAGGGTGAGGGAGTCGCCGGCCCGCACGCCGAGGTCGTCGGCGGCCGCGGTGGACAGCACCACCGCGCTGCCGGTGATCCTGTCGCCGGCCGGGGCGAGGCGGGAGCCGGGCTCGACGCCGAAGACCGAGACCCCGATGCTCCGGTCCCCGGCGGTGGCCCTGGTCGTGGTGATCCCCAGCGGCTCGGCGCTTTCGACGCCGGGCGCCTCGGACCACTGCCGCCACTGCCGCTCGGTGACGGTGGAGTTCGCGTACGACGGGTCCTGCCCGTCGGCGGGCGCCTGGAAGGCGATCCGGTCGGCGGGCAGCGACGTGATCGCGGAGATGTTCTGCTGCCCCAGTCCGGCCGTCAGCCCGGACAGCAGTCCGACCAGCAGGGTGATCAGCACGATGACGGTTCCCATCAGGGCGAAGCGCCCCTTGGCGAACTTCAGGTCTCTCCAGGCGACGAACACGGCCCCGGCCTGTCCTTTCCGGCGGTGGAAGCGGCATGACTCCGCGGTACGACTCCACCGTCGCCGACGACGCCCCCCGCGCGCGTCCGGCGCAGGACGGCACTTGGCGGGCCGAAAGACGGCGCACAGGTTCCAACTTTCGATGGAGGCCCACCGGGCGCCGGCCTTCGTAATCTGGAAGGCACTGTGAACACCGCTGCCCCCGCCCTGACCCCGACCACCCGGGCCCTGGCCTGGTGCCTGCACCTGCTGATCATCGGCCTGCTCGCGCTGGCCGCCGGACGGGCCGTGGCCGACGCCCGCCCGCACGCCGGGTGGGTCGTCGCCGCGTCGGCGGCGTGCGGCCTGGTGTACGCGGTCGGACCCGCGCTGCCGGGCGTCGGCCGGTCGCGGCGTGCCGCCGCGCTGTGGCTGGCCGCCGTGGGCGCCTGCTGGCTGACGGTGTTCGCCCTGTCCCCGGACGCCGTGTGGGTGGCCTTCCCGCTGTACTTCCTCCAGCTGCACCTGCTGCCCCGCCGCGCCGGGACGGCGGCCGTGGCCGCCACCGCCGTCGCGGCCGTCGCCGGCTTCGCCGCCCACCAGCACTCCTTCAGCCCCGCCATGGCCATCGGCCCCGCGCTCGGCGCCGCCGTGGCGGTCGCGGTGGTGTGGGGATACCAGGCCCTGTACCGGGAGAGCGAGGACCGCCGCCGGCTGATCGAGGAGCTCACCGCCACCCGCGCCGACCTGGCCGCCGCCCAGCACACCGCCGGTGTACTGGCCGAACGCGACCGCCTGGCCCGCGAGATCCACGACACCCTCGCCCAGGGCCTCTCCAGCATCCAGCTGCTGCTGCGCGCCGCCGAACGGGCACTGCCCCGGGCGCCGCAGAACGCGTCCCGCTACGTCGAGCAGGCACGGCAGGCCGCCGTCGACAACCTGGCCGAGGCTCGCCGCTTCGTCGCGGCCCTCACGCCGCCCACGCTGGAAGGCACCACCCTGGCGGGCGCCCTGGAACGCCTGTGCGCCACCACGTCCGCCCGGCACCGGCTCACCGCGCGCTTCCGCCTCACCGGCGACCCCGCCCCGCTCGCCACCGCCCACGAGGTCGCGCTGCTGCGCATCGCCCAGTCCGCCCTGGCCAACACCGTGCACCACGCCGAGGCCGGCACCGCGGAGGTGACCCTCGGCTACACCGGTGAGCACGTCGCCCTGGACGTCGTCGACGACGGCCGCGGCTTCGACCCTGCCCGCCTGCCAGCTCCCGACCCGGAGGCCGGCGGGTTCGGACTGGCCGCCATGCGGGCCCGCGTGCAGGCCCTCGGAGGCACCCTCACCATCGAATCCGCCCCCGGCCACGGCACCGCCCTGGCCGCCCGGCTGCCCCTGAACCAGCCGGCCGAGACCGAGGCCCGCCCGTGACCGACAGCGCCCCCATCCGCCTGCTCCTGGCCGACGACCACCCTGTGGTGCGGGCCGGGCTGCGCGCCGTGCTGGAGACCGAGCCCGGCCTCGTCGTCATGGCCGAAGCCGCCACCGCCGAGGACGCCGTCACCCGCGCCGCCGAGGGCGACATCGACGTCGTGCTGATGGACCTGCAGTTCGGCAAGGGCATGGGCGGCGCCGAAGCCACCGCCCTGATCGCCGCCCGGCCGGGAGCCCCCCGGGTGCTGATCGTCACCACCTACGACTCCGACGCCGACACCCTGCCCGCCATCGAAGCCGGCGCCACCGGGTACCTCCTCAAGGACGCCTCGCCCGAGGACCTGGCTGCCGCCGTACGCACCGCGGCAGCCGGACGCACCACGCTGGCGCCCACGGTCGCCGACCGGCTGATGAACCGGCTGCGGGCGCCGGGCGCCGCCCTGACCCGGCGCGAGACCGAAGTCCTCGCCCTGGTCGCCGACGGCCTTTCCAACCAGGCCGTCGGCGACCGACTCCACCTGACCGAAGGAACGGTCAAGTCCCACCTGGCCCGCATCTACGCCAAACTCGACGTCGACTCACGCACCGCCGCCGTCGCCACCGCCACCGACCTCGGCCTCATCCGCCGCTGACCGGACCTGCCGTCGGCGATGCGCGCCAGGCCCTGGGTGATTCGCGCAAGGCCGGGGTCCGGCGCGGCCGGCCGGAGACGACGGCAGGTTGAGGAAATCCGCGGCTTCGGCGCACGATGACCCGCATGACCTCCAGCACCCGCCCGCCGCTCAACCGCCGGCTCGCCGAGTTCGGGACGACGATCTTCGCCGAGATGTCGGCGCTCGCCCTGCGGACCGGGGCGATCAACCTGGGACAGGGCTTCCCCGACACGGACGGCCCCGAGGAGATCCGCGAGGCGGCCGTGCGGGCGCTGCGCGACGGCCGCGGCAACCAGTACCCGCCCGGCCCGGGCGTCCCCGAGCTGCGCACCGCCGTCGCCGCCCACCAGCAGCGGCGGTACGGGCTGGCCTACGACCCCGACACCGAGGTCCTGGTCACGGCGGGCGCCACCGAGGCCATCGCCGCCTCGCTGCTCGCCCTCCTGGAGCCCGGCGACGAGGTGATCGCCCTGGAGCCGTACTACGACTCCTACGCCGCCTGCATCGCGATGGCGGGCGGCACCCGGGTGCCGGTCACCCTGCACCCGCACGAGGGAAGCTTCCGGCTGGACCTGGACGAGCTGCGCGCCGCCGTCACCGCCCGCACCCGCCTGCTGCTGATCAACACCCCGCACAACCCCACCGGCACCGTCCTCACCCGCGAGGAACTCGCCGCGATCGCCGAACTGGCCGTCGAGCGGGACCTCCTGGTGGTCACCGACGAGGTCTACGAGCACCTGGTCTTCGACGACGCCGAACACCTGCCGCTGGCCGGTTTCCCCGGCATGCGGGAGCGGACGGTGACCATCGGATCGGCCGGCAAGACCTTCTCCTTCACCGGCTGGAAGGTCGGCTGGGTGACCGCGGCCCCCGCGCTGGTCGCCGCCGTCCGCTCGGCCAAGCAGTTCCTGACCTACGTCGCCTCCGGGCCCTTCCAGTACGCCGTCGCCGAGGCGCTGCGCATGCCGGACTCGTACTTCGACGCCTTCCGCGCCGATATGCGGGCCAAGCGCGACCTGCTGGCGGGTGGCCTGGAGGAGGCGGGTTTCACGGTCTTCCGCCCGGTCGGCACGTACTTCATCACCACCGACATCCGACCCCTCGGCGAGAGCGACGGCACCGCCTTCTGCCGCTCTCTCCCGCAGCGCGCGGGTGTGGTCGCGATCCCCAACGCGGTCTTCTACGACCACACCGCAGCAGGCGCCCCCTACGTCCGGTTCGCATTCTGCAAACGCACCGAGGTGCTGATGGACGCGGTGGAAGGGCTCCGCAAGGCGTTCGCGCACTGACCGCCGTCCTACGGGACCGGTCGTCGCGCTCCTCGTCGCCTGCCCTGCCTCACCCTTCCGGAACTCTCGCGCCGGAGACCGCCCGGTCCCGGCCGTCATTCCGGCGCTTGCCGCAGTACAAAGGAGACTGCCCGGCTGGCGAGCAGGCCGGCGCCACGGTGAGGGCTGCCCGGGCGCCGCCGAGCCGGGAGCCACTCGGCGGGTCCGTACTCGACGAAGCACTGCTGGACCGCTCCGAGGCCACTACTGGGCCAGGTGCACCTCCAGTGCCGCCCGCACGCCGGACTCGACGGCACCCTCGATCCACGACGGCTTGACCGAGGTGTGGTCCCCGGCGAAGCGCAGTGGGCCCTCGGGGGCGCGGATGTGTCCCAGGAGTTCGGTGTGCTGGCCGGGGAGCAGAACGGACGCCTCACCGTACGCGTACGGATCGCGCAGCCAACTCTGGGTGCGGCCCGCGCCGGTGTAGAACACCTCCACCCGCTGTCCGTAGACCTGTTGCAGGCCGCGCAGGGCGTAAGGGTAACGGGCCTCGTCGTCGAAGGAGTCCCAGCGGGAGGCGTCGTCAGCCCAGCAGTAGGAGGCCAGGACGACGCCTCCCTTGCTGCCGGGAACAGGGTGCGATGGATTGATCATGAAGCGGTTGGAGTTGTCGGAGACCGACCCGCCGCCGATGATGTGAGCGGCCTCGGGCTGGTCGCGGCCGACCCAGCGGTTGGCGGCGTAGTGCGCGCGCTGTGCCGGGCTGATGTGACCGCGCGGCACCGAGGGATGCGCCCCGAGCAGGCTGCCGTCGGCGGGCGCCTTGCCACGCAGGTAGTCCTGGTACAACCCAGGCCGTACGGCGTTGAGTTCGCGTTTCCAGTCGGCCTCGGTGAACTCCCACCAGCGGCGGCTGAACTCCAGCAGCACCTTGGTCGCGCTGTCGTAGTGCAGCTCGGCGACGGCACGGCGCTTTCCGTATGCCATCAGCGGGCTGATCTGCACCTGTCGCAGCCCGGAGAACGGCACGGTGACGATCGCCAGGTCACCGGTGAACTGCTCGCGCACCACCGTGCCGTCACGGCCTTCCGACACGGTGTCGATCCACACGTGCGGGCCGTTCCGGCGCACGTGCGAAGTGTCGTCGGCACCGGGCTCGTGCTGTCGTCCGGCGTCCCAGTACTCGATGTGCGTGGCACGCCGGTCGCGGCGCAGCACGTCGGACACCTTCCGCAGCAGCGCGTCCGGGAGTGTCGCCGTGCCGCCGACCAGCTCCCAGAAGGCGGTGCCCGGGCTGATCAGGGACTGGCTGATGAAGCTGTGGATGAAGGACAGCGGCAGCCGCGAGGTCAGGTTCTCCAGGGTGCCGAGCAAGTCGATGGTGCGCTCGTCGAAACCGGCCTGTTCGGTCAGGAACCGGTACATGGACCAGTCGCCGTAGCGTTGGACGACCCGTGCCCAGCCCCGCACCCGCTCCGGCATGGGTTTGTCGACGCGCTTGCCGTCCGGCCCGACCGTGCTGAACTCGTCGCGTACGGGATCGAGGGCATCGCCGAGGATCTTCGAGGAGGGCGTGTCCCAGTATTTGCGGGGTACTCCGAAGGACTGGTTGACGCGGCGGGGGGATCTGGCGTACTCGGAGCGGCGTACGCGGATACCGTTGACGTGCAGCCATGCGTGGTTGACGGGTTTGCCCGATCCGTCGACGTCGACGAGGTGGAACGGGCGCTTCTCGAGGCCGAGTTGCTCGATCAGGTGCATCACCAGCGGGTGACTGCCGGGAATCCGCATGGCGCCGGCCTCCGCGTACTGCCGCGGATCGGCGAACGGCTGGGCGGCGTGCTCGTGGCCACCGGTGCGGAAGGTCTTGATACGGCCGCCGACCCGGTTGCCGTTGGCCTCCAGCAGCGTCACGTGGTGTCCGGCGCGCTTGAGCAGCCAGGCAGCGACGAGGCCGGCCGGACCGGCACCCACGACCAGGACCTTCTTGGCGGCCTTGGTCCGGGCTCGGGGCAGCCCGGAACCGAGGATCTTCTCGTACGTCGGTACCAGGGGCCTGTCGTGTGCGTCGACGACCAGCAGCGCGCGGGCGACGGCAAGACAGGTGTCCCAGTCGGCGGTGGAGCGGGACGGGCAGGGGGCCCGCTCCGGGACGGCGGGAGCGGCAGGGGCGGCCGGTACCGCGTCGGCCGGGTCGGCGGTGCCCAGTCCGAGGACGGCGGCGCCGGCTGCCGTGCCGGTGGCGGTCGTGAAACGCCGCCGGGACAAAGGCGGTTGGCTGGCAGTGGTGCGGAGTTCATCCATGCGTCCTGGATAGGGCCCGCCGGAGTGCCGCGGCCGAGAGACGATCAGCGCTCACCCGGACGTGCGAGCGCGGGGGCTCGACCACCCCGCCCGCAGTGCACGCACGCGGAACAGATGCTTCCGTGCGCCCCCGCACCCGCCCGGCAGCCCAAGGCCGGCGGTTCACGCGCGTACTGTCCCTGCCGTCTGCCGTCTGCCGTCTGCCGTCTGCCGTCTGCCGTCTGCCGTCTGCCGTCTGGCGTCCGCTTGAGCCCGACCATGCCTGACGTCGGGGCGCCGACGGCAGGGTCGCACGGGACCCCTTCGTCAGCGGGCGTCCGTCTCGGGCTCCGGGCGCGGGAGCTCGTCGAGGTCGAGGGTGAAGGTGCGGCCGTCGGCCAGGGG
The DNA here is from genome assembly GCF_055569945.1 of Streptomyces sp. NPDC031340. Classification (NCBI taxonomy): domain Bacteria; kingdom Bacillati; phylum Actinomycetota; class Actinomycetes; order Kitasatosporales; family Streptomycetaceae; genus Streptomyces; species Streptomyces sp. NPDC031340. Next base: position 13,017 of record NZ_JBVIIE010000092.1, on the reverse strand, counting down.
GATGGGGAGCTTGCCTGTGCCGTACTTGTGGGTGTGCGCCGCGACGTAACCGGTGGTGACCGGCTGCGTGTGGACGACGACTTCCTGGGCGTACGGGTCCACGACCAGGTAGACGGGGATGCCGTAGCGGCCGTACTTCGCGGTGCAGTCGTCGTAGTCCTTGCGCGCGGAGGAGGTCGAGACGACCTCGGAGATCAGCAGGACGTCCTCGAAGCCGTAGCGCTTGCCCTCCCGGCGGGCGTCCTCGCGGAGGATCGCCAGATCGGGGGCCGAGTTCTCGTCGGCGGGGAAGTCGATGTACACGTCGGAGGTGATCTTTGCGTGACGGCCGAGGGCGAGAGAGTCGATCTGCATGGAGCGGATGGTGGCGGAGTGCTCGAAGCTCCGCGGAGTCATGATCACCTTTCCGTCGGCTCCGAACAGGACCGTGTATCCCTTGGGGAACTCGGTGTGCACGATCGCGTCGACGCTCATGGACTGCTCCTTCCCGTGTGCGGTCAAGATACGACGGAGAGGGGCGCGGCCCGGGGCCGTCACGTCGCCGCGCCGGGCGGGCGGGTAGGCGCACCCGCCCGGACGCACACCGGTCGCGGGGCGCGCGTGCGGGCTGCACTGTGCCGGTGTGACCCACGCCAGCACCCTCGCCCGACCGTCCGTCACCCGGCCCGGCGCCCGGGGCCGCGCCCACCTGCCGACGGCGGGGGCGCTGGCCGGTGCCGTCGGCCTGTTCGCCGCCGCCCGTCTGCTGGGCGTCGTCGTGCTGGCGCTCGCCGCACGGGCGAACGGGCAGCAGCCGCTCGCGCTGCTCGGGCGGTCCTGGGACTCGCTGTGGTACCTGGGGATCGCCGCCCACGGGTACGGCCGCACCCTGCACTTCGGGGACGGCGCCGTCCAGAGCGACCTGGCGTTCTTCCCGCTCTACCCGGCGCTGGTGCGGGCCGTGACCGCCGTCAGCCCGCTCGGCTGGGGCGCGGCCGGGCTGGCGGTGTCGTGGCTGGCGGCGGTCGTCGCGGCGGGCGGCATCCACGCGCTCGGCGCCCGGCTGTACGGCCGGACGCCGGCCGCCGTACTGGTGCTGCTGTGGGGCCTGCTGCCGCACTCGGTGGTGCTGTCGATGGCGTACACCGAGCCCGTGCTCACCGCGTTCGCCGCCTGGTCGCTGTACGCGGTGCTCACCGGGCGCTGGGTGTGGGCGGGGGCGCTGGCCGCGCTCGCCGGGCTGTCGAGGCCCAACGGTCTGGCGGTCGCGGTGGCGGTGCTGGCCGCCGTCGGGCAGGAGGTGTGGCGGCGGCGCGGAAAAGTCGTCCACAGGCTGTGGACGGGCGCCGCGCTCGCGCCGCTCGGCTGGACGGCGTACGTGCTGTGGGTCGGCCTGCGCACGGGCGACGTGCTCGGCGGCTACTTCCGGGTGCAGCGGCTGTGGGGCTCCCGCTTCGACCTGGGCCGCGGCTCGCTGCGGTTCGTGCTCCACCTGCTGCTGCACGGCGACCGTTTCGTCTTCCCGGTGGCGCTGCTGACCGTCGCGGCGGCGGCCGTGCTGTACGCCCTCCTGCTGGCCGACCGCGCCCCGCTGCCGCTGCTGGTGTACGGCGGCGTCCTGCTGCTGATCGCGGCCGGCGGCTCGGGGTTCTTCGAATCCAAGCCCCGCTTCCTGCTGCCGGCCTTCCCGCTGCTGCTGCCGCTCGCCCGGGCCCTGGCGCGCACGGCGAGAGCCCGGCCGTGGCACGCGACCGTGGTGGTCGGCGCCCTGGCCGGGCTCTCGTTCGGCTACGGGGCGTACCTGGTGGTACTGGCCCGGGTGCCCCTGTAGGGCGAGGCGGTGGGAGGACTACGCGTCGTCGTCGCCGGGCTCGTCGCCGGGCTCCTCCGCGTCGTCGATCTCCTGCTCGAGGCCGAGCTGCTCCACGAGCCACCGGTCGAACTCGATGGCGGCCCGCACCCAGCTGACCGTGGAGGAGACGAAGTGCTCCAGGCTCACCCCGGTGCCGATCAGCATCTGCGCCTCGCCGATCAGGCGGACGGTGCCGTCGTCGTGGGTGTGGCTGTAGACCTTGGGCCAAAGGGTCCGGCGGTTCCAGTCGTCGATGGACTCCAGCAGCTGGGCCTTCTCGTCGATGCCGTGCGGCCGGTCGTAGAACGTCCGCACCGAGAAGACCTGCTGGTCGCCCTCACCACGGAACATGAAGTACGTACGGAACTGCTCCCACGGAGCCGCGAGGTCACCCTCTTCGTCGACGACGTACTTGAGCTCCATCTGGTCGAGGAGCTGCTTCACGAGGTCCTGATCCGGGATGACGGGGCCCGCCGGTCCCTGGGACTGCGGCTCGGGCTGGCCCCCGAAGTTCGGAATCGAGGACGGGTCGATGGACATACTTGGACACTCCTGCGGTCGTCTGGCTCGTCCGGCCATCGCTGAGACCAGACGTACTGCCCACCCTCTCTCTCTTGGCACGTGACCGGCAACCTTGCCTGGCGGGCGGCACCGCCCATCTGGCCGCCGCCAGGCGGCCGTCAGGCTCCCGTCGGGCCCGCTTCAGGTTTCCGTCAGGTCCGCGTCACGTCCCTGTCGGTTCCCGTCGGTTCTCCGTCGGTTCCCGTCGGTTCCCCGTCGGTCATCCTCTGTCGGTCTGCCGTCGGAGTCGTGCCGGACCCCCGGCGCTCGGGCCGCCGCGCGGGGTCCGTGGCCGCGCTCCTCGCGCGCTCCGGCGCGCGCCATGGTTGAACAGTTGAGCTGTGCAGCCCTCTCAGGGATGGAAACGTCACGAAGTTGGGTAAAAACGCTGTGGCGGCGCCACAGTTCATGATTCCCTCTAAATCACCAACGCGGCCCTCGGACGTCCTGTGCACATCCTCCCGACGTCCCGACCGGGCCGGCCGGTCCGGTCTCCCGGTGCCGACCGGCATGCGCCGGACCCAGACCTCCTGTTTGCGTGCTTGCGGAGCCGATCCATGCTCACGACCCTGAACACCGCCTACACCGACACGTCCGCGGCCGACCTCGCCTGGGCCCTGGGGCGCGAACCGCTTCCGGCGCTGGCCACGCTCGATCTCGAACTCACGGGCGCCAAGCTGCAGTTGAGACTCCTCGGCGCGTCGCACCAAGTGCTCCTGGAGGAGGCGCGGGGCAACTGCTCGGAGACGGTCGCGTGCATCGCGGGCAGCAGCACGCCGTTGCCGCTGGGCGTCGCCAAGCGCGTCGACGACTGGGAGTACGAGTTCGCCGCCCGGGTCGAGGTGCTCTCGCCCGGCTCCTTCGCGGGCCGCGCCCAGGAGTTGCTGGCCCTGGTCTCCGACCACCCGCACGGCCTGGCCGGCGTCTTCCCGGGCAGTCCGCACGCCTTCACCGCGATGCTCGCCCACCACCACGAGGGGCAGGTGCACTGGCGGACCTGGCACGCCTATCCGCAGGACGGGCAACTGGTGGCGACGCGGACCCGGGTCGGGGTGCGGACACCGGCCGCCCGGCCCGCCACCCGCCGGGCCGACCGCAGCCCGTCCCCGGTCTGACGCGAACGTGTGAAGCCCGGCGGACGGTGGTTTCACACGCGTGGGTGACAAAACGTGACCGCTCCGTGACGTAACGTCGCAGTTGTGATCGAACAGCACGCCCCGGCCCCGCCCCGCCGCCCGCTCCCGCCCGCCCGCCCCTGGGCGGCGCCGGCGCGGCTGCCCGTCCTGCCACGGACGGGACGGTTCCTGGTCCTGGCGTGCGCCTTCGTCTGCGCCGCCTGCGGGCTCGTGTACGAACTCGAACTCGTCGCCCTCGCCTCGTACCTGACCGGGGACTCGGTCACCCAGGCGTCCGTCGTGCTGTCGGTCATGGTCTTCGCGATGGGCGTCGGCTCGCTCGCGGCGAAGAGACTGCGCCGGCACGCCGCGGCCGGCTTCGGCGCGCTCGAGGCGGCGCTCGCCCTCGTCGGCGGCTGCAGCGCGATGGCGCTGTACGCCGTCTTCGCCTGGACCGGCGCCTGGGGCGGGCTGTGGGCGAGCGGGCCCCGCTGCCTCCTGGTCGCCTTCTCCCTCACCATCGGCCTGCTGATCGGCGCCGAGGTGCCGCTGCTGATGGAGCTGATCCAGCGCATCCGGCGGCAGGACGCGGGCGGCGCGGTGGCCGACCTGTTCGCCGCCGACTACGTCGGCGCCCTCGTCGGCGGCCTGGCGTTCCCGTTCCTGCTGCTGCCGATGCTGGGCCAGCTGACCGGCGCCCTGATCACCGGCACGGTCAACGCCGTCGCGGGCGGCGCCCTGGTCCTCGGTCTGTTCCGCGGCGAACTCAGCCGCCGCGCCCGCCGGCTGCTGCTGGTCGCCAACGTCGCCGTGCTCGGCGTCCTGGCCTCCGCGGCCGTACTCGTCGGCGACTTCGAGACCGCCGCCCGGCACGCGGTCTACGGCGACGACGTGCGCGTGGCCCTGCGGACCGGCAGCCAGGAGATCGTCCTCACCGGCGGCACCCACGGCCGCCCCGTCGCCCTCTTCCTCGACGGCCGGCTGCGCGCCGGCGGCCCCGACGAGCGGCGCTACCACGAGGCACTGGTCCACCCCGCGATGAACGGCCCCCACGCGCGCGTGCTCGTCCTCGGCGGCGGCGACGGACTGGCCGCGCGCGAGGTGCTGCGCCATCCGGGCGTGCGCCGGGTGGACGTCGTCGAACCCGACGCCGCCGTGGTGCGGCTGGCCCGCCACGACCCGGCCCTGTCGGCCCTGGGCGGCCACGTCTACGACGATCCGCGCGTGCACGCGTTCACCGCGGACGCCTTCCGCCGCCTGCGCGGCGCACCCCGGGCGGCGTACGACGTGGTGATCTGCGACCTGCCCGACCCGGGCATCACGGCGAGCACCAAGCTGTACTCGCAGGAGTTCTACGGGCTGGCCCGCCGCGTGCTCGCGCCCGGCGGCCGCCTGGTGGTCCACGCCGGCCCGGTCGCCACCCGGCCGCGCGCGTTCTGGACGGTGGACGCCACGATCCGCGCCGCCGGCCTGCGCACCGCCGTCTACCGCGTCCCCGGCCCTGACCGATCCACCACCGGCGGCTCCACGGTCGCCTCGCGCGCCCCGCGCGACTGGGGCTTCGTCCTCGCCGCCCGCACGGCCCCGCGGCTCGCCCTGGACCCCCGTGCCCCGCGCCCACGCACCCTCACCCCCGCACGCCTCGCGGCGGACGCGCGGGCGGCGGCCCGCACCCGGGTCGGCGGCCTGCGCCCGTCGACGCTGGTGCATCCCCGGTACACGTACTGAACCTCACGCGCGTACTGAGCCGCACGGACGTGAGGACGGCCGCGCGCGAGGACGGCACGCGCGGGCGGTCCGTCCCTCCCCCGTACAGGGACGGACCGCCGCGCTTCCCCCCGGCGTGGGTCAGACGACGTTCAGCGTGTTGTACGAGGCGACCTTCCAGCCGCGGCTGTTGTTCACCTTCAGCGAGTACTTGCCGCCGCTGCGCTTGAACGTCAAGGTGTGCTTGCTGCCGATGTAGGTGACCGTGCCGTTGCCGTTGTCGACGAGGTAGAAATCGGCGGCGCCGAGCGTCTTCGGGCCCGCCTTGCCGTCCACGGTCAGGCCCGCCCCGCGGTCGCGGTTCAGCAACTTCTGGAGCTGCTTCACCGCGTAGGTGGTGTTGGGGCCGTACTTCCCGTCGATGTCGGACCAGTCGAACGCCGTGCCGTTCTGCTCCTTGACGCCCTCGGCCCACAGGACCTGCTGCACCAGCGCGGTGGCGTTGCTGTGCGAGTGGCTGGAGGCGGAGAGGGTGCCCTCGTCGCCCCAGTCGTCCGTCGTGTTGCCCGCCCCGGAGACGTAGCCCTGGGCGATGCTGGCCGACGCCGGCGAGGCGGTGAGGGCGAGAGCCCCGCCCACGGCGGCGGCGACGGCGAGCGATACGACCTTGGTACGCAGTGCCATGTCAGATGTCCCCTTCCGGCCGCGAGGCGGGCTCCCCCGTTGGTCACCCCCCCCCTGCGACCCGCACCCAGAAGCTACGGGCCCACGGCCCCCCGCCGAATCCCGCCGAAGGTGGATCCGCGGGCCAACCCCTGCGGTAGCCGCGCGGGTCCTACAACTTCCGTGGTACCCCGGGAGACTGACGCCCCGTCCGCACCCCGCGGCTACCCTGCGGCAATGCGGATCCGCCCCACCGTGGCCGACGGCCTGATCGCCGCGGCCCAGACCACCGTGGCCGTCCTGCTCGGCAGGGAGGCCGCCGCCCAGGGGTGGGACGCGCTCGACCCGCTCGCCTGGACGCTCGTCGCCCTGGCCAACCTGCCCCTCGTCTGGCGCACCAGGGCCCCGCTGGCCCTCTGCCTCTTCGTCCACGCGGTCATGGCCCTCTACGTCTCCCTCGGCTACTGGCCCGTCGTCGGCTCCTTCGGCCCCATGCTCGCCCTCTACACCGTGGCGTCCCTGTGCCCCACCCGCACCACCGCGTCCTGCGCCGCGCTGATGGCCGGCCTCTGGATCTACGCCGGGCTGGTGACCGAGGGCAGTTCGATGGCGTCCGTCGTGGCGCAGGCCGTCGCCTGGCCCCTGGTGCTGTGGCGCTTCGGCTACCTCGCCCGCAGATCGGCCGAGCTCACCCGGCACCTGCGCGCCGAACAGGCCGAACGGGCCCGCCGCGAGGTCGCCGAGGAACGGGTGCGCATCGCCCGCGAACTGCACGACGTCGTCGCCCACCACATGGCCGTCATCAACGTCCAGGCGGGCCTGGCCCGCTTCGTGTTCACCTCCGACGCCCGCACCGCGCGCGACGCCCTCGACACCATCGAGGGCTCGAGCGGCGAAGCCCTGGCCGAATTGCGCCGCATGCTGGGCCTGTTGCGCGCCGACGGCGTCCAGGGCGCCGACCGCGGGCCCGCCCCCGGCCTGGACCAACTGGCCGACATGGTGGACCGGGTGCGCGCGGGCGGCGTCCCGGTGGACCTCCGCGTCACGGGCGAGCCGCGGCCCCTGCCCTCCGGCGTGCAACTCTGCCTCTACCGCGTGGTCCAGGAGGCCCTGACCAACGTCCTCAAACACGCGCCCGGCGCCCGGGCCGGCGTCGAACTCGCCTACCGCTCGGGCGAGGTGACGGTGTCGGTCACCGACGACGGACCGGACGACGGAAAGGGGGTGGATCCGGCCACATCGAGCGAGCACGGCGGCCATGGCTTGATCGGGATGCGGGAGCGGGCCAAGCTCTACGGCGGGACGATCGTCGTCGGCCCGCGCAGCGAGGGGGGATTCGGCGTGCACCTGACCCTGCCGACGCCGGCACGCACCGCACGCCGTGGGGACGCCGTCGCGGAATGACCGACACCTTCACCGGTGACGAGGCCCAGCCGATCCGGGTGCTCGTCGTCGACGACCAGTTCCTGGTGCGCAGCGGACTGGTCGCCCTGCTGCGCGCCGCCCCCGGCATGGAGGTCGTGGGCGCGGCCGCCGACGGCGCGGAGGCGGTCGCGCTGGCCGCGAAGACCCGCCCCGACGTGGTGCTGATGGACATCCGCATGCCCGGCACCAACGGCATCGAGGCGACGCAGCGCATCCTTGCCGAGGCGTCCGACCCGGCCCCGCGCGTCCTCGTGCTGACCACCTTCGACCTCGACGACTACGTCTACGGCGCCCTGCGCGCCGGCGCCTCCGGCTTCCTGCTGAAGGACGCCGGGCCCGAACGCCTCCTCGCGGCGGTGACCGCGGTGCACGGAGGCGACGCCCTGTTCGCCCCCGCCGTCACCCGGCGCCTGGTGGAGGCGTTCACCCGCACGGCCGACGGCCCGCCCGGCGCGGCGACGCCCGGCCTGTCCGCCCTGACGGCGCGCGAACAGGAGGTGCTCCGGCTCGTCGCCCGGGGCCTGACCAACGCGGAGGCCGCCGACCGGCTGTTCATCAGCGAGGCCACGGTCAAGACCCACCTCAACCGCACGATGACCAAGCTGGGCCTGGCCAGCAGGGCCCAGGCGGTGGTCGTGGCCTACGAGACGGGACTGGTGACGCCGGGGAGCGCCTCCTAGACGTCCGCTGGAGGCCTCCTGGACGTCCGCTGGAGGGGCTCCTGGACATCTCCCGCAGGTCTCCTGGATGGCGGTCGTTTTCGCTCGACGGGGGTGCAGGATCCGGCCTCCTGGGTAGGCTCCGCTTCCATGGAGCATGAGGTGTTCGTTCCGGTTCCGGCCCAGCGGCTGAGGGACGCCCTCGCTGATCCCGCGCAGGTGGCCCGGGCGGTTCCCGGGCTCCAGCAGGACGCCGGCAGCGAGCCCGTCGCCGGGCGGCTGAAGGTGCGCGTCGGCAGCCACTCCGTCACCTACCGCGGCACCGTGCGCGTCACCGCGCGGGACGACGGTTCCTACGCCGCCGAGGGCGACGCCACCGAGAGCCGCGGCACCGGCTCGGTCAAGCTCGCCCTCACCCTCCGGGTCCGGGACGCGGGCGGCGGCTCCACGCTGTCCTTCGAGGGGACGGCCACCGCGGACGGCCGCGTCACGGAACTCCCCGCCGAGTCGGTCGCGGCCGCCGTGACCCGGCTGCTGAACCGTTTCGCGGAGAACCTGGCCGAGGCGGGGGAGGAGCCCGCGCCGTCCGTCTTCGACGTCGAGGTCCCGCCGCCCTCCCTCGCCCCCGACGAGGACGAGGGCGAGGGCGAGGGCGAGGACGAGGGCGAGGGCGAGGAGGAGGCCGAAGCCGAGGACACGGACCGTCCGACCCCCGAAGAGTCCGACGAGTCCGAGGTGCCCGGCGACTTCGCCGACGCCCCGGAGCCCCCCGCCGAGGCGGCCCACGCCCGCCGGACGATGATCGGCCGCAGCGCGGAGGAGGTCGACCACGCGCCGCCCCGCGGCCGCTACGCCCCCGTGCCCGCCCCGCAGACCGTCGCCGAGGGTTCGCCCCTGCGCTGGGCGGCCCCCGCGGCGGCCGTGGTGCTGGCGTCGGCCATCGTGCTGGGCCGGGCGCTGCGCAAGCGCCGCTGAGACGCCGACGGGGGCGCGAACACCCCAGTAGGGTCGTGGTCGTGAGCAACGACGACATCACGCTGACCGCGGGCGACGCGGAGGTGACGGTGCAGCCGGCCAACGGCGGCCGGGTCGGGGGACTGCGCGTGGGCGGGACGGAACTGCTCCGCCAGGGCGAGCGCTACGGCTGCTTCCCGATGGTCCCCTGGTGCGGCCGGATCAGGGACGGCCGTTTCCGGGACGGCGCCACCGTCCACCAGATGCCGCTCAACGCCCCGCCGCACGCCATCCACGGCACCGTCCGCGACGGCGCCTGGCGCATCGCCCGTGCCGAGGAGGACGAGGCCGTCCTCACCTACGACCTGACCGAGCCGTGGCCCTACTCCGGCCGCGTCACCCAGGTGATCGCCCTCGCACCCGACGCCCTGACGCTGACCATGTCGGTGGAGACGTACGAGTCGTCCTTCCCGGCCCAGATCGGCTGGCACCCGTGGTTCAACCGCGACCTGGACGGCGCCGAGGCGCGCATCGACTTCACGCCCGCCTGGCAGGAGGAGCGCGGCGCCGACCACCTGCCCACCGGCAACCGCGTCGACCCGCGTCCGGGCCCCTGGGACGACTGCTTCGGGATGCCCGGCGGCGTAGACGTCACCCTCACCTGGCCCGGCCGGCTTGAGCTGAAGGTGACCAGCCGGGAGGAATGGGTGGTGCTCTACGACGAGCAGGAGGCCGCCGTCTGCGTCGAGCCGCAGACCGGGCCGCCCGACGGGCTGAACACCCGGCCCCGCCTGGTCACCCCGCTCGAGCCGCTGGAAGCCGCCACCACCTGGACCTGGCGTCCCGCTTAAGCTGACCGGCATGAGCGATGTGAGAGCCGCGCTGTTGCAGCAGATCAAGGACAAGGCCGTGGTGCACGGCAAGGTGACCCTGTCGTCGGGCCTGGAGGCCGACTACTACGTCGACCTCCGCCGAGTCACCCTCGACGGCGAGGCCGCCCCGCTGGTCGGCCAGGTGCTGCTGGACCTGACCGCGGACCTCGACTTCGACGCGGTGGGCGGCCTGACCATGGGCGCGGACCCGGTCGCGGCCGCCATGCTGCACGCGGCCGCCGCCCGCGGCAGGCGGCTGGACGCCTTCGTGGTCCGCAAGGCGGCCAAGGCGCACGGTCTGCAGCGGCGGGTGGAGGGCCCGGACATCGCGGGCCGCCGGGTCCTCGTCGTCGAGGACACCTCCACCACCGGCGGCTCCCCGCTGGCCGCCGTCGAGGCGGTGCGCGAGGCGGGCGCCGAGGTCGTCGCCGTCGCCACGATCGTCGACCGGGCGACCGGCGCCGCCGAGAAGATCCAGCAGGGCGCGGGCGTGCCGTACCTCTTCGCCTACTCCAAGGACGAGCTGGGGCTGGACTGACGGCTGGACCGACCCCGCCCGGCGGCGCCCGGCCGGTGCGCACCGGCCGCGCCCGCCGGTACGCCAGGCGTCCGGGGCTGGATCACCGGCTCATGTCTGGAAAGATGGGGACGACGACGACGTCACCCCCTAGGTCTAGGTCAGGGCCGTAGTACGCAGAACGCAACCCGCACAGTCAAGGAGCGGACACATGCCCATCGCAACTCCCGAGGTCTACAACGAGATGCTGGACCGGGCGAAGGCAGGCAAGTTCGCCTACCCGGCCATCAACGTGACCTCCTCCCAGACCCTGCACGCGGCCCTGCGCGGTTTCGCGGAGGCGGAGAGCGACGGCATCATCCAGATCTCCACGGGTGGCGCCGAATTCCTGGGCGGCCAGCACAGCAAGGACATGGTCACCGGCGCGGTGGCCCTGGCCGAGTTCGCGCACATCGTCGCCAAGAAGTACGACGTCACGGTGGCCCTGCACACCGACCACTGCCCCAAGGACAAGCTCGACGGGTACGTGCGTCCGCTGCTCGCGATCTCCGAGGAGCGGGTCAAGGCCGGCCAGAACCCGCTGTTCCAGTCCCACATGTGGGACGGCTCCGCGGAGACCCTGGCCGACAACCTGGCCATTGCCCAGGAGCTGCTGGAGCGGGCCAAGGCCGCGAAGATCATCCTCGAGGTCGAGATCACCCCGACCGGCGGCGAGGAGGACGGCGTCTCCCACGAGATCAACGACTCCCTCTACACCACGGTCGACGACGCGATCCGCACCGCCGAGGCCCTGGGCCTGGGTGAGAAGGGCCGCTACCTGCTGGCCGCGTCCTTCGGCAACGTGCACGGCGTGTACAAGCCGGGCAACGTGGTGCTGCGTCCGGAGCTGCTGAAGGAGCTGGCCGACGGCGTCGCCGCCAAGTTCGGCAAGGCGTCGCCGTTCGACTTCGTCTTCCACGGCGGCTCCGGCTCCACCGAGCAGGAGATCGCGACCGCGCTGGAGAACGGCGTCGTGAAGATGAACATCGACACGGACACCCAGTACGCCTTCACGCGCCCGGTCGTCGACCACATGTTCCGCAACTACGACGGCGTCCTGAAGGTCGACGGCGAGGTCGGCTCCAAGAAGACCTACGACCCGCGCACCTGGGGCAAGCTGGCCGAGGCGGGCATGGCGGCGCGCGTCGTCGAGGCCTGCGCCAACCTCCGCTCCACCGGCACCAGGATCAAGTAACCGCTCGTAGTACCTCCCCGTGAGCCCGGCGCCCGTCCGCGGTGCCGGGCTCACGCATGTCCGGGCGGTGCCCGCCGTGCGGTCGGCCGACCGTGGGGCGTGGGCACCGTGGGCGGGTCCGGTGGGTGGCGTCGGCGACTGTCGGCAGCCGTCCGCGGTCGGTCCGCGGCGTGGCGCCCCGCGCGGCCGGAGAGGTCGCAGGGCCGCCGTGCCGGCCGGCGGTACTCGGCCGTGAGCCCGGCGCCCGCCGACGCGCCGGGCTCTCCGCATGCCTGGTCGGTGGCCGTCGTCCGGCCGGTTCACCGCGGGGCTGTGGACACCGTGGGCGGTTCGGCGGGTGGTGTCATCAGCCGTTCGCGGCCCGTCCGCAGCATGGCGGGGCCCGCGCGGTCGGACCTGTCGCAGATGCCGCCGTACCCCCGGCGGTACCTGGCCGGGGGCACGGCGCCCACCATGGCGCCGGCCCCCGCACGTCCGGGCGGTGGCCGCCGTCCGGTCTGCGCACCGTGGGCAGTTGGCGCCGCGGGCGGACGCAGCGGGTGGCGTCGGCCGTCCGCCGCCGACTGCTCGCGGTCGGTCCGCAGCGCGGCCGCCGCGTGCGCCCCGCGCCCCGCATGCCCCGCACGCCCGCCCCGCATGCCCCGCACGCCCGCCCCGCATGCCCCTGGACCGCGCGGCCGGTGCGGTCGCGGTGCCCGCAGTGCCGTCGGCGGGACGCGGCGGCGGCCTTCGCGACCGTAGGCCGCGGCTGCCGGGCTGCCGGGCTGCCGGGGGCCGGGGGCCGGGAGGCCGATGTGGCGCAGCGGCGGCGGCCGCTGCCGGGTCGCACGGCTCCGTCGTGGCTTCGTCGCCGGAGGGCGGGCGGGGCGCGGGGGACCGCGCCGCCGCGCGCACCGGCCGCTGGGTGCAGCCGGAGGCGGATGGCGCAGACTGGGGGCATGGCCATTCACGAGAACCTTCTCGGGGGTCCGCCCCCGACCCGCCTTCCCGACGACCCGGAGCCGCGTGAACTGCTGGCGAGCGGCACCGCGCCCGCCGACGTCGCCGCCAAGTACCCGACGTCGTCGCTGGCCTGGGCCCAGCTCGCCGACGAGGCGTTCGAGCGGGGCAGCGTCGTGGAGTCGTACGCCTACGCCCGCACGGGCTACCACCGGGGCCTGGACTCGCTGCGCCGGGCGGGCTGGAAGGGGCACGGGCCGGTGCCCTGGGAGCACGAGCCGAACCGCGGCTTCCTGCGCGCCCTGCACGCCCTCGCCCGCGCCGCGCAGGCGATCGGCGAGCAGGAGGAGTACGAGCGCTGCACCCAGTTCCTGAAGGACTCCTCGCCGGCGGCCGCCCAGACCCTGGGCTGACCCGTCCGGCCCCTGCCCGGCCCGCCTGAGGTCTTCCGTTCTAGTGGTCGTCGCAACACCCCAGCTCAGGGGATGCGATGGACTTCAAGATTCGGGAGCTGCGGACAGTGGCTCAGGGCCGCAAGCA
>NZ_JBVIIE010000091.1:0-25018 GCF_055569945.1 Streptomyces sp. NPDC031340 | reverse complement strand
TACCCCCCCCCCCCCCCCCCCCCCCCCCCCCCCCCCCCCCCCCCTTCCCCCCCCCCCCCCCCCCCCCACCCCCCCCCCCCCCCCCCCCCGCCCAGGTGGGTTCACCGGTGCGACGTGTACTCCACCACCTGCTGGAACGTCGGCCGGTTCTGCCAGCTGATCTTGCCGTGCTTGATGCCGCCGAGGGTGCGCTGGACGATCGAGTCGGCACACCACTGGTCGCCCGCCGAGCACTGGTCGTCGCCGGGGTAGACCTGGGACGCCGTCATGCCGGCCGCCGTCTTCAGCGTGCTGATCAGGATGTCCCGGCAGGAGCTCAGGCTGCCGCCGCCGCAGTACTGTCGCGCCAGCGGGCCCTGCACGGACTCACCGAGCACCGCCCGGATGTCCTTGTCGACGTAGCTCCACCAGCCGTACTGGAAGGAGCTGCCCGCGTGCGAGCCGGTCGGGCCGTGCCCGGCCGACGGCGCCTCGTCGATGGGCAGGTTGTTGCCGAAGGCCGCGTACAGGTCGCTGCCGAGTCCGGGCTCGAACTCGGCCTTCACCAGCAGCGGCCACCAGGCGTCCAGGATCCGGATGGCGTCCGCGTTCGCGTACGTCTTGGAACCGGCCGAGGTCTCCGTCCGCTTGGCGCCCGCGGTCAGCCACGCCTGCAGCTTGCTGACGGCCGCCGCGGCCGTGGAGTCGGTGACGGTCGAGCTGTTGACCACCTTGAGCAGGTCGGGCAGCACGTCCTCGGCCCTGAGGTCGGCGAGGCCCGCGTCCGCCATCGCCTTCACCAGCGCGACCCGCGTCACCCCGCCCGCGGCGACCAGCTTCTTGACCCGGTCCTCCAGCAGGTTGCCGCGGTGCACGGAGCCGTCGCCCCAGGGCGCGGTCGTGTAGTCCTTGGCCTGCTTGTTGTTCCAGGAGATGTAGTAGTCCTGGTCGATGGAGTTGGGGTGCGCGGAGGCCGGGGTGTAGGAGGCGGTGTTGGTCGCCGGGTCCCAGTTCTTCCACTCGTACGCCGCCTGGGCCCACACCGGGAACTCGGCGTCGACGCCGCTCGCGCGCTGCGGGTTGTCGCCGCTGTTGTAGTACGCGGTGTGCTGGGAGTCGGCGTAGAACCAGTTGAAGGTGAAGTTGATGTGCTGGACCGCGCTCTGGAAGGTCTGCGGGCTGTTGACGTAGTCCGGGTCGTTCAGCATCTGGAAGCCGATGATCGAGTCGGCCTCGTGCAGGTAGGACGAGCGCAGGGTGGTGTAGGCGACCTTCTTGCCGCCGACGGTCGCCCGGTACTGCACCGGCCCGTACTTCGTGCGCCACACCCGCATCGTGTATGAGCCCGCCGCGGTGCCGTCCGCGGTGGTCGGCGTCCAGGCGTTCTTCTGCTCGACCTTGTCCATGGCCGTGCAGGTGCCGTGGTACAGGTAGTGGTAGTCGTCCTGGCACAGCTCGACGGCGTAGGTGTCGATGATGTCCTGGCCGGAGGTCGTGGCGCTCCACGAGTAGTCCTGGCCGCGGCCGAGTTCGACGTACATGCTCAGGCCGGCGAAGGATGCGCCGCGGGCGCTGATGCCCGGGCCCTGGATCTCCTGCAGCATCAGCAGCTGCGGGGCGAAGTAGCCGGTCTGCGGGCCGAACACGGCGACCGGGTGGCCGCTGGCGGTGTGCTTGCCGCTGACCACCAGGGCGTTGGACATGCCGCGCTTGGCGGAGCTGAGCGTCGTCTTCGTCGCGGTGGCGGAGGCGGTGGTGGCGCTGGTGGTCGCCGCGCTGCCGGTGCGGTCGTAGACCAGCGGCTCCTGGGTCACCGAGCCCGCGTCGGGCAGCGCCTCGCCCTGCGGGTCGTCGGGCTTGTTCGCGTAGGGGAAGCTCTGGCCGTCGTGGACGGTGAGGACGGCCTCGGGGTCGTTGCGCTCGCGGAAGGACTCCCAGACCTTGGTGCCCTCCGCCACGCCGTACTTGGCCTGGGCGGCGAGCAGCGATATCGCGTTGTTCACCTCACCGCCGCCGCCGGAGCCGAACAGCGAGCCGATGACGGAGCCCAGCGCCACCAGGTCGGTGATCTTGAAGTGCTCGATGGTGCCGGCGTTGGTGATCGAGTCCTTGTGGCCGGTCAGGACGTACTCGCCGGGGAAGTAACGGCCGCTGTCGGAGGCGTCGATGTAGGCGTTGATGCCCGCGAGGTAGGCGTTGGCGTCGGCGAGGGCCTGCTGGCCGCGGGCGCCGTTGCTGGCGATGGCGTTGTCGATCTGGGCCTGCAGATCGGCCTCGGTGTAGGGGGCGTTGCGCCAGAACTCCTGCTCCAGGCCCTGGTTGGAGGCGGCGCCGCCGGCGAACGTGGTCAGCTGGCCGCGTCCGACGTGCCGGAAGACGTCCATCAGCCACAGCCGGTCCTCGGCGGCGGCGTAACCGACGCCGAACTCGGTGCCGTAGCGGGTGGTGCCGGTGATGTGCGGCACACCGGTCTTCTTGTCGCGGACGATGGTCACGTCGCTGCGGCCGGCGGGCTTCTCGGTGGAGGCGACCTGGTCGGAGGCGACCCCGAACGACGCGTCGTTGAAGAACGTGTTGATCTTGTCGGTGGTGAGCGCCGAATAGCCGGTGGCCAGGTTGGCGTACGGGCCGAGCTGGTCCTCGGCGTGCGAGGGCTGGGTGCCGAAGGCCTGGTTGAGCAGGATCTGTGCGAGTGTCGCGTTGCCGTTCTCACCGGGCGGCAGGATGTCGGAACACTGGCCGCCGCAGTAGTCGTTGGACGCCGTCGCGTCCGTGGCGGCCACCGCGGCTTGGGAAAGCGGTGTCAAAAGTCCGGCAATCAGGGCGCATACGGCAGCGCTCTTCAGGAACCCGGGGAACCTGCGGGGAGTTCTCAGTCTGTCGAGAACGTTGCGTGGGGTACGCCGTGGCATGGCAGCTCCTACCGACGAGGGGTGAGCCGGGACGTTACCGCCGGTATCCCCGGGAGTGAAGATGAACATGCGTCACTTTTTGAAGTCGACGCGACGGGTGATGGAGGTCATCGGAAAACGGAGGGAGCCGAATCGCTTGTCGATACGTCCATTCGGCGACGTCCGAACGACGACGCCGAGGTGACCGAAGTACAGGTGCAGGTGTGACGGAGGTGCAGGGCGATGGCCGGTTTCCGGAGTCTGGCGAGACAGGTCCGCGACCCGCGGTGCGATCTGGCACTGCGGCGCTACTCACTGCGCAAGTGCCTGGAGCGGTTCGCTCCTTACGGGCACAGGGCGACCTGGGACCATTTGTGCTCCCGGGCGGGGTTCGGTCCGGAGGACCGTTCCCCCGATCCGGCGCGGCTCGTGGCCGCGCTGGAGGAGTTGGAGGAGGCGCGTTCGGTCTGGCTGGCGTACGAGACGGAGTTCGCCGAGCGGCGCAGGAAGGAGAAGCACGACGGGCTGCGCAGGCCGGGCAGCGTGGACGACTGGCACCGGCTGACCTGGGGTGGTTTCGGCGTGGCCTGGTGCGACGACCCGGGGGTGCACCCACGTGAACCGCTGGCGGAGGTACTGCGCCGGCTGATCGCGGCCCTGGAGCGCGAGCCGGGAGCGGAGTGCCCGGTGTGCGGCGGGGAGCGTCTGGTCTGGCGGTACGACCTGGACCACGAACCCTCGTCGGGTCCGGTGTGCGCACACTGCGGAATTCTGGTGCCACGGCCCGTGCTCACGCCCGAGGCCCTGGCGGACGCACGGCGCGGAAGGCTGCTCGTGTCGGCCTGAGCACGGCGGGGGTGCGCCGGGGATGCCGCACCCCTGTTCACCGCGTCCACGGCCGCCGACGGCCCGCCGCGGACCGACCGCGGATCAGCCGCGGATCGGTCATGGTCACGGTTCGCGTGACCCTCCCGCGACGCCGCCTGCGCCGGCGGGCGACCGGCCGCCCGATGCGCTGCCGGATGCCGGGAACGCCGCTCAGCGGCGGCTCGGCCGCTCCCTGCCCGGTGTGCGGCTCTCGCCCCCGGGCACGCCCGGACGCTCCACCAGGAGCCGGGAGCCCGTCTGCCGTTCGCCGAAGACGTCGTCCGGGTTGGACAGGACGCACGAGTCCAGGGACAGGCAGCCGCAGCCGATGCAGTCGGTGAGGTGGTCGCGCAGCCGGTTGAGCTGCTTGATGCGCTCGTCGAGCTCGGAGCGCCAGGTTTCGGAGAGGCGGGCCCAGTCCTCCCGGGTGGGGGTGCGCTCCTCGGGCAGTTCGGCGAGTGCCTCGCGGATCGTGGCGAGCGGTATGCCGACGCGCTGGGCGGCGCGGATGAAGGCGACGCGGCGCAGCGTGTCACGGCTGTAGCGGCGCTGGTTGCCCGGGGTACGGCGGCTGCCGATCAGGCCCTTGGACTCGTAGAAGTGCAGGGCGGAGACGGCCGCGCCGCTGCGGGCGGCGAGCTGGCCGACCGTGAGTTCGTGGATCTTCTCGGGAATCTGGGGCACCCCTCGAAGACTACCCACCCGCGATGGGCCGCCGTGCGTTGACTTTGTTCCCCGACCCGACCATGCTAAGCAGTCGCTTAGAGATATAGGCACATGGGAGGCCGGGACATGGCAGAGCCGAGGATCTTCACGTCCGCCGAGGAGCTGAAGGCGGCGGTGGGCGAGCAGCTGGGGTACACCGACTGGCTGGAGGTCGACCAGAAGCGGATCGACCTGTTCGCGGAGGCCACCGGCGACCACCAGTGGATCCACGTGGACCCGGAGAAGGCGGCCGCGGGCCCGTTCGGGACGACCATCGCGCACGGCTATCTGACCCTGTCACTGCTGCCGCTGTTCGGGCCGCAGCTGATGACGGTCGAGAACGTGAAGATGGGCGTCAACTACGGCACCAACAAGGTCCGTTTCCCCGCCCCCGTCCCGGTCGGCTCGCGGCTGCGCGCCACCGCGCGGATCACCGGCGTAGAGGACGTGCCGGGCGGGGTGCAGGTGGCCGTGGCCTTCACGGTTGAGCGCGAGGGCGGCGACAAGCCGGTGTGCGTCGCGGAGTCCGTCGCGCGGTACTACCTCTGAACAGGCCGGGCGAAGTGCCGGGTGCTACCGCCTGACCCCCGCCATCCGCAGCACGAGGTCGGCGTACAGCGCGCCGACCTCGTCGGGGGTGTAGGGGCCGCCGACGTTGAACCAGCGGGCGACGTCGATGCACAGGGACAGCACGGCGAGAGTGGTGCCGTGCACGTCCAAGGCGTCGAACTCGCCCGTCGCCACGCCCTCTTCGATGATCCCGCGCACCTCGGCGTCGGCCTGGCGGCGCAGCCCGAGGATCTCGGCGCGGGCGTCCGGGCCGAGCGAGTCGAGTTCGTACTGCACGACGCGGGCCGTGGTGCGCTGGCCCGCGTGCCAGCGGACGAAGGAGCTCACCGCGTCGGCCAGCCGCTCGGTGGGAGTACCCTCGCGCCGCGCGGCCGTGCGCAGGATCTCGACGGCCTTCTCGTGGCCGATCCTGCTGATGCGGTGGAGGAGTTCCTCCTTGGTCTTGTAGTGGATGTAGAGGGCGGCCGGGCTCATTCCGGCGCGGCCCGCGATGTCGCGCGTCGTCGTCGCGTGGTAGCCGCGCTCGGCGAAGGCCTCCACGGCGGCGATCAGCAGCCGCCGGGCCGCGTCGGGCGTGACCTCGCCCCACGGCTGCACTTCGCCGCCGGCCGTCTCCTCCGCCGTACTCATCGCTCGCCAGCCCCTCTCGCCACACCCTCTGCCCGACCAGGGTGTACACCATACCGCTCCAGGTGAGCGGGCGCTTAGCGTGCCCGCTCACAGCGGGACGGCGGTCATGGCGACGGGCGCGGTCAGAACGCCGAGACCCCCGTCAGGGCGCGGCCGATGAGGAGCTTCTGGATCTGGCTGGTCCCCTCGTAGAGGGTCATCACGCGTGCGTCGCGCAGCAGTTTGCCGGCCGGGTACTCGTCGATGTAGCCGTAGCCGCCGAACACCTGCAGGGCGTTGTTGGCGGCGCGCACGGCGGCCTCGGAGGCGAAGAGCTTGGCCTTGGACGCCTCGACGGCGAAGGGCAGGCCGCGGTCGATCAGGTCGGCCACCCGCCAGGTCAGCAGGCGGGCCGCGTCCACGTCGACGGCGATGTCGCTGATCAGTTCCTGCACCAGCTGGTGGTGGGCGATGGGCCTGCCGAACTGCTCGCGCTCACCCGCGTACCGCACGGCCGCGTCGAGCGCGGCCTGGGCTATGCCGACGCAGCCCGCCGCGACCGACATCCGGCCCTTGGCGAGGGCGGACATGGCGACGGAGAAGCCCTTGCCCTCCTCGCCCAACATCGCGGAGGCCGGGACCCGCACGTCCTCGAGGACCAGTTCGGCGGTGGCCTGGCCGCGCAGGCCGAGCTTGCCGTGCAGGGTGCGGCGGGTGAGCCCGGGGGTGTCGGCCGGGACCAGGAAGGCGGAGACGCCCTTGTGGCCGGGGGCGTCGGTGGAGCGCGCGAACAGCAGCACGACGTCGGCCCAGGTGCCGTTGGTGATGAACATCTTGGTGCCGTTGACGACGTAGTCGTCGCCGTCGCGCACCGCCCGGGTGGCGAGGTTGCCGGCGTCGGATCCGGTGCCCGGCTCGGTCAGGCCGAAGCAGCCGACGTACATGCCGGAGGTCAGGCCCGGCAGCCAGCGCCGCTTCTGCTCCTCGCTCCCCCAGGCGGCGACGGTCTTGGCGACCAGGCCGAGCGAGACGGAGACGATGCCGCGCACGGAGGAGTCGCCGCGCCCGAGCTCCTCCGTCACCAGGCAGTAGGAGAGGTGGTCGCCGCCGGAGCCGCCGTACTCCTCGTCGACGGTCAGCCCCAGGAAGCCGACCTCGCCGAGTTTCTTCACGATGCCCCGGTCGACCTCCTCGGCGCGGTCCCAGGCGACGGCATGGGGGGCGATCTCGCGCTCCACGAAGTCCCGGGCGAGCCGCTGGACGGCGGCCTGCTCCTCGCTGAGCTCCAGATTCACGACGAGATCACCCCACGAACACCTTTAAATTAGCACTGCTAGTTTCCGAGTGCAGCCCTACTATGTGCGCCATGGCCCGACCGCGCAAGCCCCTTCTCAGCACCGACCGGATCGTCGAGACCGCACGGGCGCTGGTCGACGCCGAGGGCCTGGCGGCCGTCTCCACGCGCCGGCTCGCCGCCGAACTGGGCGTCAGCGGGCCCTCGTTGTACAACCACTTCCGCACCAAGGACGACATCCTGGAGGCGGTCGCCGACTCGGTGAGCGCGCAGGTCGACCTGTCGATGTTCGAGGACGGGCGGGAGTGGCGGACCGCCCTGCACGACTGGGCCGTCTCCTACCGCGCCGCCCTGCGCGACCACCCGAACATCGTCCCCGTCCTCGCCCAGGGCCCCGGCCGCCGCCCGGCCGGACTGCGCCTCGCCGACGCGGTCTACGGCGGGATGGTCCGCGCGGGCTGGCCGCCCGCCCAGGCCACGTCCATCGGCGCGGTGATGCGCTACTTCGTCATGGGCTCGGCGCTCGGCTCGTTCGCCGGGGGGTTCGTGGACGACGCGAGCGCCTACGACCCCGCAGACTACCCCCACCTCGGACAGGCCCACCTGCTCGCCGAGCAGCAGGAGAAGATCGACGAGCGGGCCTTCGAGACCGGCCTGACGGCGCTGCTGGACGGACTGGCGCAGCAGTACGAGCAGCTCCGGCGGACCGCGTAGGCCTGCCCGGCGGCCGGCCGGGACGGTTGCGGCGGGCGGCCGGGACGGTTCGGCGGGCGCCGAAGCGTCGGTGCCGCATGCTGGGACGCATGGCCTCCAAGGAACCGCAGGCCCCGCGGCTGGCCCGGCTCGCGGGACTGATCGCCGACGAGACGCGGGCCGCGTGCCTGCTGGCACTGCTCGACGGGCGGGCGTGGACCGCGGGCGAGCTGGCGCGGCACGCCGGTGTCGCCGCATCGACACTCAGCGAGCACCTGGGCAAGCTCGTCGCGGGCGGGCTGCTCGCCGAGGAACGCCAGGGCCGGCACCGGTACGTGCGCCTGGCCGACGCGACCGCGGCCCAGCTGGTGGAGGACCTGGCCGCGCGGCTCGCCCCGGACGCCGCGGCACGGCCGCGCGGGCTGCGGGCGTCGAGCGCCGGGTCGGCGATGGCCCGCGCCCGCACCTGCTACGACCACCTCGCCGGACGGCTCGGCATCGCGGTCACCGACGCGCTGACCGGCCGCGGACTGCTCCGCCAGGACACCGGGTTCGCGCTCACGGACGCCGGGCTCGCCTGGTTCGACGCGGCGGGCATCGCCCTCGACCGCGGGGGACGGCGCCCGCTGGCCCGCGCCTGCCTCGACTGGACCGAGCGCCGCCCCCACCTCGCGGGCACCGCCGGCGCGGCCCTGTGCCGCCACGCGCTGGACACCGGCTGGTGCGTGCGCATCGGCACGGAACGCGCCCTCCGGCTGACGCCCCGGGGCGAGACCGACCTGCACGAACTGCTGGGCATCGCCCCGGGGACCCTGCGGTGACCCGGGCGTCCGAAATGCGCCAGCCCTTTCCCGCTTCCCTCCCTAGCCTCTGAGGCATGATGAACCGCTTCCCGAACCGACCGGCCCGCCGGGCGGAGCTGCTCGCGGCCGGTGCCGCCGTGGTGACCGTCGTGCTGTGGGCCTCCGCCTTCGTCGCGATCCGCCGCGCGGGGGACGCCTACTCCCCCGGCGCGCTGGCGCTCGGACGGCTGCTGGCCGGCTCGCTGACGCTGGGGGTGATCTGCCTGGTCCGGCGGGAGGGGCTGCCGCCGCGGTCGGCCTGGCGGGGGATCGCGATATCCGGGGCCCTGTGGTTCGGCTGCTGCATGGTTGTCCTGAACTGGGGCGAGCGACTGGTGGACGCCGGAACCGCCGCCCTGGTCGTGAACGTCGGCCCGCTCCTCATCGCCCTGCTCGGCGCCCGGCTGCTCGGCGACCCGATGCCACCGCGGCTGCTGGCGGGGATGGCGGTGTCGTTCGCCGGGGCGGTGACCGTGGGCCTGTCGATGTCGGGCGGGGGCGGCTCCTCGGTGCTCGGCGTGGCGTTGTGCCTGCTCGCCGCGGTCGGCTACGCCGCCGGGGTCGTCGCACAGAAGCCGGCCCTGGGCAGGGCGAGCGCGCTGCAGGTGACCATGTTCGGGTGCCTGATCGGGGCGGTGGGCTGCCTGCCGTTCGCCGGGCAACTGCGGGCCGCCGGGCCTCCGGCGGCTCCCCCGCGGGGGCGGTGGGCCGAGGTGGGGTCGTGGGGGCTGTGGCGTGCAGGCGGGAACGATGGGGCTCGGCGCGCCGGGGGCGAAGTCGCTTGCCGGCGAGGCGGCCGACGCGCCCCTGTCGGCCACCCTCGACATGGTCTACCGGGGCGTGTTCCCGACCGCGCTGGCCTTCACCACTTGGGCGTACGCCCTGGCCCGGACGACCGCCAGCCGCATGGGCGCGACCACGTACGCAGTGCCCGCCCTGGTGGTGCTGATGTCCTGGCTGACGCTGGGCGAGGTGCCGGGCCCGCTGACCCTGGCGGGCGGGGCGCTGTGCCTGGCGGGCGTCGCGGTGTCCCGCTCCCGGGCACGGACCGCCCGCGTCGCCGCCACGGAACCGGTACCGGAGCCCGTACCCGAGCCCGTACCCGAGCCGGTACCCGAGCGAGCCCCGGAACGGGCACCGGAACAGGCCGCGGAACAGACCCCCGGGTCGGACTGAGCGCGCCCTGCCCCGTCCGGACGCAGGCGTTCAGAACACCACCAGTGCCCGGCCGCCCTTGCCCGCCAGCATGTTCTCGAAGGCCGCCGGGATGCCGTCCAGGGCGATCCGCTCGGTGACCAGTGCGCCCAGGTCCAGTCGGCCCGCCCGGACGTGGCCGGCGAGCACCGGCAGGTCCTCGGCCGGGTCGCAGTTGCCGTAGACGCAGCCGGCCAGGGTCCTGCCCCAGTGGAAGATCTCCAGGGCGTTGAAGGTGACCTGCTGGTCCTTGCCGCCGATGCCGACCACGGTGGTGCGGCCGCCGCGGCGGGTGGAGTCCCAGGCGGTGCGGATGGTGGCCGCACGGCCCACGCACTCGATCGCCACGTCCACGCCCTGCCGGCCGGTGAGGGCGCGGACCTCGCGGGCGGTGTTCTCCGAGGCGGTCAGGTAGTCCGTCGCCCCGGCGCCGCGCGCCAGTTCCTCCTTCCGCGGGGAGACGTCGACGGCGATGATCCGTCCGGCGCCCGCGATGCGGGCGGCCTGGAGCGCGGCGAGGCCCACTCCCCCGACGCCGTACACCGCCACGGTCTCCCCCGGGCGGACCCGGGCCGCGTGGTGGACGGCGCCGTAGCCGGTGAGGACGGCACAGCCCAGCAGGGCCGCGTCGGTGAGCGGGACGCCCTCGGGCAGGGGCAGCGCGCAGGCGGCCGCGACCACCGTCTCCTCGGCGAACGCGGCGACGTTCAGGCCGGGGTGCAGTTCGGCGCCGTCGGCGGCCCGGCGGGCGTACACGTCGGCGGCGCCGACCAGCGCGTTGACGCACAGCCACACCTCGCCGAGCGAACAGGCGTGGCAAGTGCCGCACGAGGGAGCCCAGTTGAGGACCACGCGGTCGCCCGGTGCGAGGTGGCCGACGCCCTCGCCGACGGCGACGACCGTGCCCGCGCCCTCGTGGCCGAGGACCGCGGGGACCGGAACCCGCATGGTGCCGTCGGACAGGGACAGGTCGGAGTGGCAGACCCCGGCGGCGGCGAGCCGGACGCGGACCTGACCGGGCCCGGGGTCGGGCAGCTCGATGTCGGTGATCTCCAGCGGAGCGCCCACGGCGGGCAGGACGGCGGCGCGAACCATGTGACGTCTCCTCAGAACTGCAGGGACTTGGTCTGGAGGTACTCGGACAGGCCGTGGGCGCCCAGTTCGCGGCCCACCCCGGACTGCTTGTAGCCGCCGAAGGGGGCGAGCGGGTTGAAGCGGCCGCCGTTGATGTCGACCTGGCCGGTCTCCATGCGGCGGGCGAAGGCGACCGCCTCCGCCTCGTCCCCGGCCCACACGGCGCCGGCGAGGCCGTAGACCGTGCCGTTGGCGATGCGCAGGGCGTCCTCCTCGTCCTCGTAGCGCAGGACCGACAGGACCGGGCCGAAGATCTCCTCCTGGGCGATCGTCATGTCCGGGGTGACGTCGGCGAAGACCGTCGGGGCCACGAAGTAGCCCCGTTCGCGCGGGGCTTCGGGGCCGCCGGCGACGAGCCGCGCCCCCTCGGCGACGCCCTTCTCGATGTAGCCGCGCACCCGCGCCTGTTGCCTGGCGCTGACCACCGGGCCGATGCGGTCGCCGTACTTGGCGGCGGCCGCCGCGGCCAGCTCGACGGCCTCGTCGTACCGCGAGGCGTGCACCAGCATCCGGGTCCAGGCGCTGCACGTCTGGCCGGAGTTGGACATGACGTTGGCGACCCCGACGCCGACCGCCCGGGCGAGGTCGGCGCTCGGCAGGATGACGTTGGCGGACTTGCCGCCCAGTTCCAGGGCGACCTTCTTGACCGCGGCGCCCGCCGTCGCGCCGATCAGCCGGCCGACGGCCGTGGAGCCGGTGAAGGAGACCAGGTCGACGCCCGGGTGCTCGGCGAGGGCCTGGCCGGCGACCGGGCCGAGGCCGGTGACCAGGTTGAAGACGCCCGCCGGGAGGCCCGCCTGGTGCACCGCCTCGGCGAAGAGCTGGGCGACGAGCGGGGTGTCCTCGGCGGGCTTGACGACGATCGTGCAGCCGGCCGCGAGCGCCGGGGCGGCCTTGGCGACGATCTGGTGCAGCGGGTAGTTCCAGGGCGTGATCGCGCCGACCACGCCGACCGGCTCCAGGTGGACGACCGAGTTGCCCACCTTCTCCTCGAAGGAGTACGTCGCCGCCAGCTCGGCGTAGGAGCCCGCGACCGCGAGGGGGACGCCGGCGTGCACGCTCTGCGAGAACTGCGGCGGCGAGCCGAGTTCGGCGGTGACGGTCTCGGCGATCTCGTCCTTGCGGGCGGCCAGGACGTGCCGCAGAGCGGCCAGCCGGGCGGCCCGCTCGGCGGGCGCGGTCGCCGCCCAGGCCGGGAGGGCGGCGCGGGCGGCCCGGACGGCGTCGTCGACGTCCGCGGCGGTGCCCGCGGGGACGCGGCCGATGACCTGCTCGTCGGCCGGGTTCACGACGTCGATCGTGTCCCGGCCGGCGGGCGGGCGCCAGGCGCCGTCGATGTACATGCCGTCGTGTGCCTTCATGCGTCCTCCCGGCGTGGTGCGTCGTCGTCCGGCACATAAACTAGCGGCGTTAGTTTTCTGGCGCCAGACGTGCCGGGCACCTCATGACATCAGACACCCGGCATGACATCAGACACCCGGCGTGCCCTCACGCGTCCAGGTCGGGCAGCCGCGCGGGAGCCGGGCTGACGCGTTCGCCGTGCTGGTCGAAGACGAACATGTGGGCGAGGTCGACGAGCAGCGGGACCTGCATGCCGTGGCGGAGCTGGATGTCGGGGGTGGTGCGGACGACCAGGTCGCCGGGCAGCCGCCCCTCGGGCGCGGCGGGCTCGGGAACGGCCTGCGCCGGGTCGTCCATGACCACCACCGGACCGGCGCGCAGGGAGCCCGCCCGCTCCTTGATGCGGTGCAGGACCGTGTGGCCGCCCTCGCGGCGACGGCGCCGGTCGGGGCGGCCTGCGGGACGGGCGGCCTCCAGGTCGGGCACGACGGCGGGCCGGGAGCCGGTGTCGAAGTGGACGAGGATCTCGTGGCCCTGGAACTCGACGTGCTCCACCAGCCCGGTGAGGGCCACCTCGCCGGGCCGCGCGGAGGCGGGCTTGGCGATCCGGACGGCCTCGGAGCGCAGGCCGACGATCACCTCCCGGCCCTGCTGGACGCGGAGCAGCTGGTGGTCGAGGGACAGCGGTTCGGGCAGCCGCAGGAACTGCTTGCCGAGGCTGATGGTCATCGCGCCGTCGAGCGGGGCACGGACCACGCCGCGCAGCAGGTTGATGCGCGGGGTGCCGATGAAGGCGGCGACGAAGACGTTGCGCGGCAGGGCGTACACCGTGCGCGGGGTGCCAACCTGCTGCAGCACGCCGCCGCGCATGACGGCGACCCGGTCGCCGAGCGACATGGCCTCGGACTGGTCGTGCGTGACGTACACGGTGGTGACGCCGAGGTCCCGGGTCAGCTTGGCGATCTCGGCCCTGAGGTGGTTGCGGAGCTTGGCGTCGAGATTGGACAGCGGTTCGTCCATCAGGAAGGCGGAGGGGTGGCGGGCGATGGCCCGGCCCATGGCGACGCGCTGGCGTTCGCCGCCGGAGAGCTGGCTGGGGAAGCGGTCGAGGAGGTCCTCGATGCCCAGCATGCGGGCCGTGGCGTCCACCCGCGGGCGGGGGTCCGCGGCGGGGTTCTCCACGCGCAGCGGGAAGCCGATGTTGCCGCGGCTGGTCATGTTCGGGTAGAGGGCGAAGTTCTGGAACACCATCGCCATGTTCCGCTCGGCCGGCAGCAGGTCGTTGGCGTACTCGTCGTCCAGCAGCAGCCGTCCGTCGGTGATCTCCTCCAGGCCGGCGATCATCCTCAGCACGGTGGACTTGCCGCAGCCGGACGGCCCGAGCAGCACGAGGAACTCACCGGGCTCGATGTCCAGCGACATCCGGTCAACCACGCGATGGCCGCGCGTGTAGGTCTTGCTCACGTCCTGCAGGGAGATGGCGCGTGTCATGAAGGGTGCCCCCGGGGGCTCACTAGGGCGCTGGTGCTCCGCGGTCGAACGCCTCGCACGGGTCGTGCGAGGCCTGTGGGTCACGGAAGTTAACGGAATGTGCGCACTCGGGGGAAGACTTCGGACGGCGCGGTTCAGCCTGTGAGAAAGCGGACGGTGTCATTCACCGCCGGGCGAACGGCCCCGGGACCCCGGTCACGGCGCCGCGTCGACCTCGACGGGCACCCCGTTCAGCACCGCGTTGCCCGACAGCGGGTCGAGCAGACTGCCGTCGAGGAGCTGGTTGACGTTGACGCCGGGGTCGGCGGAGGCGTGACCCAGCCGGGTGCCGGGGCGGTCGTGGCCCCAGCCGTGCGGCAGGCTGACCACGCCCACCCGCACGGCGTCCGTGACCTCCGCGGGTACGGTCACCTCTCCCCCGGCGCCGGTGACGCGCACGGCGACCCCGTCGCGCACGCCGAGCCGTTCGGCGTCCTCCGGGTTGATGTGCAGGGTGCAGCGGTTTGAGCCGCCGGTGAGGGCCGGGACGTTGTGCATCCAGCTGTTGTTGGAGCGCAGGTGGCGGCGGCCGACGAGGACCAGTCCCGCCGGGCGATCGCGCAGCGCCGCCCGCAGCCGGGGCAGGTCGTCGGCGATCGGCCGGGGCAGCAGTTCGACCTTGCCGGAGGGGGTCTTGAGCGGCTGCGGCAGGCGCGGCCGCAGCGGCCCGAGGTCGATGCCGTGCGGGTGCTCTAGCAGCCGCTCGAGGTTCAGCCCGTCGGGCCGTGCGCCGAAGCCGTCGCCGTAGGGGCCGAGGCGCAGCATCATGTCGAGCCGCCGTTCGGGGCCGCTGACGCCGGTGAGCAGCGCGGCGAGCTCCTCGGGGGCACGGCCGTGCACCGGGGAGTGCGCCTCGCGGACCGCCCTGCCGAGGGTCTGGCCGATGGCCAGGTCGTCGACGGCGGCCGGGTCGGCGCCGTGCATGCCGGTCACGGCCAGGATCAGCCGGGCGAGGATCTCGGTCTCGGCCATCCGGCCGGGCTCCAGCTCCACCGCGGGGCGGGTGTAGCGGACCTGGTTGCGCACGGCGAGGGCGTTGAAGGCGAAGTCGTGGTGCGGGCTCTGCGCGGGCGGGGGCGGCGGCAGTACGACGTGGGCGTGGCGCGAGGTCTCGTTGAGGTAGGGGTCGACGCTGACCATGAAGTCGAGGGAGCCCAGCGCCTTGTCGAGGCGGTCACCGTCGGGTGCGGACAGCACCGGGTTGGCGGCGACGGCGACGAGGGCCCGGACCGGCTCGCCCTCCTCGGTCAGGGTGTCGATCTCCTCGGCGAGCGCGGAGAGGGGCAGCTCGCCCTTCGCCTCGGGGTGCCGGCTCACCCGGGAGTGCCAGCGGCCGAGCCGGAAACCGTGGCCGGGTCCGGCGGGCCGCGGCGTCCGGTCGGTGGCCGACTGCGGGAAGAGGGCGCCGCCGGGGCGGTCGAGGTTGCCGGTGAGGACGTTGAGGACGTCGACGAGCCAGCTCGCGAGGGTGCCGAAGGCGACGGTGCAGCTGCCGATGCGGCCGTAGACGGCGGCGGTGGGGGCGGCGGCGAGTTCGCGGGCGAGGGCGCGGATCGTGCCGGCGTCCACGTCGCACGCGCCGGCGACCGCGTCGGGGGTGAAGTCCGTGAGGGCGGCGCGGAGTTCGTCCACGCCCTGGACGTGCGGCGCCAGGGCGCCGAGGTCGGCGAGGTCCTCCTCGAACAGCACCTGGGCCATGGCCGCGAGCAGCAGCGCGTCGGCGCCGGGCCGGATGGCGACGTGCCGGTCGGCGAGCTTGGCGGTGCGGGTGCGGCGCGGGTCGACGACGGTGAGGGTGCCGCCGCGGGACTTCAGCGCCTTGAGCCGGCCGGGGAAGTCGGGGGCGGTGCACAGGCTGCCGTTGGACTCCAGCGGGTTGGCGCCGATCAGCAGCAGGTGGTCGGTGCGGTCCAGGTCCGGTACGGGAATGGCGCCCGCGTCGCCGAACAGCAGCCCGCTGGAGACGTGCTTGGGCATCTGGTCGACCGTGGAGGCGGTGAAGAGGCTGCGGGTGCCCAGGCCGGCCAGCAGGAGCGGCGGGTAGAGGCCGCCGGCCATGGTGTGGACGTTGGGGTTGCCGAGGACGACGCCGACGGCGTGCGGCCCGTACCGCTCGACGACCGGCCGGATGCCCGCGGCGACCGCGTCGAACGCCTCCTGCCAGGTCGCCTCGCGCAGTTCGCCGTCGCGGCGCACGAGCGGGGTGCGCAGCCGGTCGGGGTCGCCGTCGACGGCGCCGAAGGCAGCGCCCTTGGGGCAGATGAACCCCTTGCTGAACACGTCGTCGCGGTCCCCGCGGGCGCCGGTGACCCGGGTGCCCTCAATGGTGAGGGTCAGCCCGCAGGTGGCCTCGCAGAGGGGGCAGATGCGCAGGGCGGTGCGGGACACGGGTCCTCCCGGAGGGCGGCGGCGGTGACGCTCGGGTACGGGGCGAGCATACCGACCGGTAGGGATGGAGGGGAGCCCCCTGCGGGAAGCGACCGGAAATCCGCACCGGCAGCGGCGCCGGCGCCGGTGCGGGCGCTGCCCCACGGGCGACGGGCGCCGGCGCCGCGGACGCCGCCCTCACGCACGCCCGGCACTGCCCCCAACGCGCGCGCCCGGAGCCGCCGTCACGCCCTCCGGCCGTCAGTCCAGCACGCCCGCCAGGTAGGCCAGCAGCAGCCGCCGCGCCTCCGCGATGATCTTCTCGTCGCCCTCCGGATCCATCCGGAAGGCCAGTTGGACGAGGGTGTCGGCGGTCTCCACGGCGACCAGGAAGGCGCGGCGCAGGTCCTCGTCGGGTTCCCGGGCGAGGTAGCCGGAGAGCAGGTCGCTGAGGCGGTCGGCGACGCGGTGGTTGGGTTCGGCCTGGCGGACGCCGACCGGGATCTGGTTGCCGAAGTCGACGAGGGAGAAGCCGGGCGCGGTCCGCTTCATGGCCAGGTACTCGTCCAGGACGGCCTCCATCGCGGCGCGCCAGCCGCCCGCACCGGAGTCGCCGTCAGCGGAGTCGCCGCCGGAGTCGCCGGCCCCGCGGAGCCGTTCGGTGACGCGCTCGGTGAAGCGTTCGAGGTTGCGCTGGGCGAGCGCGTCGGCCATCTGGCGCTTGTTGCCGAAGAAGCGGTAGACCGAGCCGATGGGGACCCCCGCGCGCTGCGCCACGGCCCGGGTGCTCAGGGCGTCGTAGCCGACCTCGTCGAGGAGGTCGGCGCAGGCGTCGAGGATCCTGGTGAGCCGTTCGGCGCTGCGCCGCTGCACGGGCGCACGACGAAGCGAAGTCGCGTGGGGCACGGGTTTCATGATGCCTTTCCGCCGCGGTCCGGTGAACCTCGCCCCCCAGTACGGAGATCGGTGCCCGATGCACTCAACGCCCCCGGGGCCGCCGCGCCGTCCGGGGACGGCCGCTCCCCGGACGCCGTGATGTCGGCGGTGCTCTCGAGGGGCCGGCCGTCCACCGCCCACGCCGTGCCGTCGTCGGCGTACAGGCGGGCGGTGACGTGATGGGTGCCGCGCGGGACGAGACGGGCGGGCAGCCGGTGGGCGGGGACGCGCAGGCGTGTGACGAGCCGGCCGTCGACGTAGAGGTACGCCAGGCCGCGCCCGGCCACGGGCTCGGCCTTCGCGCCGGCGGGCGAGAAGCGGAAGCCGTGGACGGTCAGGCGCACGTCCCAGGCGTCCTCGGCGTCCGGCTGCACCTCGATCTCCACCTCGGGCGCGTCCTCGCCGTCCACCTCCCGGTAGCGGTGCCCCAGCTCGTCGGTGTCGTCGAGGAGCCGGCCGGCCGGTGAGGCCGACGCGCCCGGCCCGCCCCCGTCCGCACCGCCGGAGCCGCAGCCCGCGGTTCCGGCCAGCGACAGGACGCAGACCGCGAGCACGGCTGAGAGTCCCCGTGTCCACGACATGTTCGGAGACTAGAACACGGGTCCGACGTCCGAATCCCCCTGAAGGCTGGTTCTGATTCCTCCCTGGTGGGGAGGTCCGGCCGGGGCCCTTGCGGCCACGAATCCTCAATCCTACGGTGATACATAGGAATCAGAGCGCAAGGGAGCGATCATGAGCGATGGGGGTGCCCCCCGCGTGAGCGGGCTGGAGCGCGGAGGAGCGCGCAAGACCGCGGAGGGGCTGAGCTACCTCTCCGGTTTCGGCAACGAGCACAGCTCCGAAGCGGTGCCGGGCGCCCTGCCCGAGGGCCGCAACGCGCCGCAGCGCGCCCCCCTCGGGCTGTACGCGGAGCAGCTCAGCGGCACGGCGTTCACCGAGCCGCGGGCGCACAACCGCCGTTCCTGGCTGTACCGGATCCGCCCGTCGGCCGCCCATCCGGCGTTCGAGCGCGTGGAGAACGGCGCGATCCGTACGGCGCCCTTCACCGAGTCGGTGCCCGACCCCAACCGGCTGCGCTGGAACCCGCTGCCCGAGCCGCCCGCGGGCACCGACTTCCTGGCGGGCCTGTGGACCCTGGGCGGCAACGGCGACGCGACGCAGCGCGCCGGCATGGCCGTGCACATCTACCACGCGAACGCCTCGATGGAGCGGGTCTTCAGCGACGCCGACGGGGAGCTGCTGATCGTGCCGGAGCGCGGCGGACTGCTGCTGCGCACGGAGTTCGGGCTGCTGCACGTGGAACCGTCGGAGGTCGCGCTGATCCCCCGCGGCGTGCGCTTCCGTGTGGAGCTGCTGGACGATGTCGCCCGCGGCTATGTGTGCGAGAACTACGGGACGCCCTTCCGCCTCCCCGACCTCGGTCCCATCGGCGCGAACGGTCTGGCCAACGCACGGGACTTCCGCGCGCCGGTGGCCGCCTACGAGGACGTCGAGGGCCCGGTGGAGGTGGTGAACAAGTTCTGCGGCAACCTGTGGCGGGCGACCTACGGCCACTCCCCGCTGGACGTCGTCGCCTGGCACGGCAACCACCTGCCGTACGTCTACGACCTGCGCCGCTTCAACGTCATCGGCTCGATCTCCTACGACCACCCCGATCCGTCGATCTTCACGGTGCTGACGTCCCCGTCGGACACCCCGGGCCTGGCCGGCATCGACTTCGTGGTGTTCGCGCCTCGCTGGCTGGTGGGCGAGGACACCTTCCGGCCGCCGTACTTCCACCGGAACGTGATGAGCGAGTACATGGGCCTGATCGAGGGCGCCTACGACGCGAAGACGGCCGGAGAGGGCGGTTTCGTGCCGGGGGGCGGCTCGCTGCACAACATGATGTCGGCGCACGGCCCGGACCGGGAGACCTTCGACCGCGCGAGCGCCGCCGAGCTGCGGCCGCAGAAGGTCGACGACGGCCTGGCGTTCATGTTCGAGACCCGCTGGCCGGTGACGCTGACCGAGCGGGCGGCCCGCGCCGAGCACCTGCAGCGGCGTTACGACGACGTGTGGGAGGGACTGGAGCGGCACTTCCGCCCCTTGCACTGAAGATCCCCGACAGGTACGGATGGGCCCGTGACCTCCTTCGCCCCGGATTCGATCGTCCTGAACCGCAAGCTGCCGCTGTGGTACCAGGTGTCGCAGTCGCTGCGCGCCTCGATACTCGGCCGCTCGCCCCAGGACCCGCTGCGCCTGCCCACCGAGGAACAGCTGGCGGGGCACTACGGGGTGAGCGTGCTGACCATGCGGCAGGCGCTGAAGGAGCTGGAGGACGAGGGCCTGATCACCCGCCACCGCCGCCGCGGCACCTTCATCGAGCCGGACGCCCGCCGGGGCGCCCCGGTGCGGCTGCTCGGCTCGGTGGACGCGATCGTGGCCCAGCAGTCCGGCATGGCGACCGAACTGCTGGACCACGGCGCGGCGGCGGTGCCGGCCGAGGTCGCCGAGTACTTCCCGGACCTCCAGCAGGTGGCGACGTACCACCGGCTGCGCTGCGACGAGAAGACCGGCGAGCCCACCAACCACGCCCGCAACTACGTCCGTCCCGAACTGGCCGCGCGCATCGACCCGGCCGACCTGGTGCGCTGGCCGATGACCAAGGTGCTGCGGGACGTCGTCGGGGCGGACATCGGCCGCATCACGGACATCGTGGAGGCGCGGCTGGCGGACCCGGAGACCGCGCGGCTGCTCGAAGTGCCGCTGCTCAGCCCGATCCTGCACTACACGGGCGTGACCTACGACGCGGACGGCCGGGTGCTGGACGCGGCGGTGATCCACTACCGCGGCGACCGCTTCTCCTTCACGGTCACGCTCGACGCCACCTGAGGTGACGGTCCGTGACACGCCGTACGATGACCGGCGTGACGCATGACGACGCTCCGCCGCTGGCGGACCTCATGCCGTGGTCCGTCGCACCGCCGCGGCTCGGCCGGGGGTGGCCGGCGGCCCCCGACGCGGCGTCCCTGAAGGCCCGTTGGGACGCGCTGCTGAAGGCGGACGGCCCTGACCGGGAGGCCCTGTTCCAGCCGACCCGCTCCCGCACGCTGAACTCGGCGGTCGGCCAGCTGCCGGGCCGGGCCGGCGGGACGCGGCGGCTGGCCCGCGCCTCGGGCCCGTGCGCGGAGCCGGTACGGGTGCTGCGCGCGCCCTTCGACGAGCAGTGGCTGATCCCCGACCACCGGCTGATCGACGCGGCCCGGCCGGAGTTGTGGCGGGTGGCGGACGAGCACCAGGTCTTCACGGTGGAGACGGGCGCGGACAACGGGCCGCCCCTGCTCGCCACGTCCCGCCTGCCGCTGCTGCGCACCGGCCGGGTCCGCCCGCTGTACCGCCGCCCCGGCGGGGCCGAGCCCAATTTGGCGCCCGGCCTGGCGGAGCACCTGGGCGCGCGGCTCGGGCACACCCCGCGGCCGCTCGACGTGCTGGCCTGGATCATGGCGACGACCGGCCCGGCCGGCGCCGTTCCGCTCACCGCCGACCCCGAGGTGTGGGCGCACGGCGTCGAGTCGGGACGCCGCCTGCTGTGGCTGATGCGCCGCGACGGGGAACGCCCGAAGCTGCCCGGCGGCCGCCGCCCCTACGTCCGGGCCCCGCTCCCGGCGCGCCCGCTCACCCTGCACTACGACCGCGACGAAGAGACGCTGCACCTGGACGGCGGCCGCGTCTCGCCGGTCCCGCCCGACGCCTGGGACTTCGAGGTGGCCGGGGTCCGGGTGCTGGAGCAGTGGTTCACGGCGAGGACGGCCGAACCGGAGCCGGGCACGCTGGCGGCGATCCGCCCGTCGGCCTGGCCGCAGACCTGGACGTCGGAGCTGCTGGAACTGATCACGGTGCTGGCCCTGGTCGCGGAGGTCCGGTCACGGCAGCGGGAGCTGACGGTCACCAGCCCGGTCACCGCGAGCGACCTCGCCGCGGCGGGAGTGCTGCCCGTACCGGAGGCGGCCCGCAGGCCGGCGTCGGTCCTGGACCACCACGAGGAAGGCCCGGAGGGCCAGTTCGCGCTGATCTAGCCCCGCGCACGGGTGCGGGGCCTGGCGCGGACGGGGGGTCTCGCGCGGGTCCGGGAACTTTCGCGGACGCGGGAGCTGGAACTCGTCGACGGCCTCTCGGGGTGCGGAGCGGGTGGAACGCACCGGGAGCGGCGGAGCGGGTGTGACGGGCGCGCTGCGGGACGTAGCGCGCCACGGGACGGGTGAACCACAAAACGGGTGTACTACGGGACCGGTGTACTACGGGCCGTGGCGCGGGCGGGGGGACGCGCCCGCGCCCGGGAGGCGCGCCGGGGCGCCGCTGCGGGCCGTGGGGATGACGGACGGCCGGTGCGGCGCACCCCGGTGCGGCAGGCCGCCCGAGCGCCGGCCTGACCGGACGCAGGCGTCGTTCAGCGCCCCCCGAACAGCGAGCGGCGCAGCCGGCGCAGCGGCGCGAACAGCGAGACGCGATGGACACGCGCGCCCCGGCCGCTGCGCTGGTGCGTGGTGTCACGCGCGGTGAGCTCACGCATGAGCGAGGTCGCCTCGGCCGTCTCCCGCTGCGGGACGGCGGGTCCCGCCAGCACCGAGAGATGGCGGTCGAGACGCGAACTGGTCGCACTGCTCCCGCAGGTGATCGCAGGGACCCTCGCCCTGCTGCGCACTGTTATCTGTTCCATGTCACTCCCCACCCGTACGAGTCCACCCGGCCCGGGCAGGGTAACCCTATCGCCACCTTGCGGCACTCGTGTATCGCGGTCACAGGATTCACCTTCCCCGTAAGGAGGTTGACGACCCCTCCTTCATTACTCTCCGAATCCGACAGTTTTCAGGGCGAGTTGGACAACAGGCTGACCGGTGGGTTGCGGTGAGCCGCCGTCGGGCTCGACGGTCACCGCGAGTGACGTCGCCGACCTGGTGAGGCCGGTCGCGACCAAGGGCGTGTCGCCGCCGGGGAACAGCCCTAGGGAGCGCGGCCGCGCACCGGGGCGCATGAGCCACAGCTGGTGCACCCGGCCGCCGGGCAGGTCGCCGTATCCGCTGAGGGTCACGACCGCGCGTCCCTCGGAGGCGGAGGCGACGACGGCGATGCTCCGGCCCCGGGCGTCCCGGTCGCCGGCCGAGCGGGCGTCGGGAGCTGCCAGAACGTGGGCGATCTCACGGTTCTGGGCGCGCTCGGCGTCCAGTTGCTCGCGGGTCCGGTCGGCCTGGACGGCGAAGAGCGAGGCGACGACGAGGGCCGCGGCGGCGGTCGCCGTGGCGAACGGCACGAAGAGGGGGCGGCGCTCACGGGGCGCACGGGTGCGCGACGGCGGCGGCTGCGTGCCCCAGACGTGCGGCGGCAGCTGCGGCGCGTGCTCCCGCGCCGGGGCGGACTCCTGCGGGGTGGCGCGCACGGCGGCCAGCACCCTTTCGCGCAGCGCGGCCGGCGGCGGGGCGGCCGCCGACCAGGCGAGGCGGACGGCGTCCTCGGCCAGCGCCCGCACCTCGGCGGAACAGACGCCGCAGGTCCGCAGGTGCTTCTCGAAGCGGACGCGCTCGGCGGGCTCCAGGGCGTCGAGCGCGTAGGGGGCGGCGAGGGAGTGGACGTCCTCGCGGCGCAGCAGGCGGTCGAGGAGGCTCATGCCATACCTCCCAGGCACTCGCGCAGCCGGGTGAGTCCGTCGCGCATACGGGTCTTGACGGTGCCGAGCGGCAGGGACAGCCGTTCGGCCACTTCACGGTAGGTGTAGCCGTCGTAGTAGGCGAGGGTGACGGACTGGCGTTGCAGGGCGGTGAGGCGGCCCAGGCAGCGGCGTACCCATTCGCGCTCCAGGCCGGCCTCGACCTCCTCGGCGACGTGGTCGAAGGCGGGGCCGTCGGCCCGCCGGGCCTCGCGCTGTTCGCGCTCCCCGGCCGCGCGGGCGCTGCGCACCCGGTCGACGGCGCGCCGGTGGGCGAGCGTGAGGATCCACGACAGCGCGCTGCCCCGGCCGGGGTCGAAGCGCGCCGCGGACCGCCAGAGTTCGAGCAGCACCTCCTGGGACACCTCCTCCGACTGGGCCGGGTCCCGCACCACGCGCCGCACCAGCCCGAACACCGGGCCGGCCACCAGACCGTACAGATCCTCGAAGGCCCTCTGGTCGCCGCCCGCCACGAGCACCAGGAGCTTGTCCGCCTCCACTCGGTCCCCCTCTCGGCGGCCGCAGGGGCCCCGTCCCGTCACACCAGGCATTCGCACCGAACGCACACCTCCGGACGGTGTTACGGATCAGCCCGCCGAAAACGCGGGTCGAGCGGGCGGGAAAGAATTTTTTCGATCCGACCAATCCGGCCCGGCGGCCGCTCCGAATGGCCGTGCGTCAGGCAAGTTGGCACTGAGGACGGACGGCATGACACCTATCTCCAGAAGCGGTGCGGGACGCGGGAGCCTCGCGACCCTCATATGTGGTGCGCTGGCCGCCGGGGGGCTCGCAGCCGCCGGCGTGACCGCGCTGGAACCCGGGGCGGCCTCCGCCTCCAGCCACCGGGAGGCCCCGCTGATCTCGGGGCAGCCCCAGTACGACAACACCGACGTCTACGCGTTCGTGAGCCCGGACAAGCCGGACACGACGACGATCATCGCCAACTGGATCCCCTTCCAGGACCCGGCCGGCGGCCCCAACTTCTACACCTTCGCCGAGGACGCCCAGTACGACCTGCACATCGACAACAACGGCGACGCGCAGAGCGACCTGCTGCTCCGCTACACCTTCAGGACGCACACGAAGAACAAGAACACCTTCCTCTACAACACAGGCGCGGTCACCAGCCTGGACGACCCCGACCTGAACATCACCCAGACCTACGACATCGAGCTGTTCAAGCTGCACGGCCAGAAGGTGACGGCGAAGACGAAGCTCGCCGACGACGTTCCGGTGGCCCCGTCGAACGTCGGCAAGGCGTCGATGCCCGACTACAACAAGCTGCGGCAGCAGGCGGTCTACAAGCTCTCCAGCGGAGCCCAGACGTTCGCCGGCCAGGCGGACGACCCGTTCTTCCTGGACCTGCGCGTCTTCGACTTGCTGTACGGCGGGAACCTGTCCGAGGTCGGCCGGGACACCCTCAAGGGCTACAACGTCAACTCCATCGCCCTGCAGGTGCCGACCGACATGATCACGGAGTCGAAGGACCAGCCGGTCGTCGGCATCTGGTCGACGACGCAGCGCAGGAACGCGCGGGGCTACTACGAGCAGGTCTCGCGCCTGGGCAACCCGCTGGTCAACGAGGTCGTCAACCCGCTGAAGGACAAGGACAGGTTCAACGCGTCCTCGCCGCAGTACGACGCCCAGTTCCTGAAGAACGTCACCAACCCCGAACTGCCCAAGCTCATCGAGCAGATCTACAAGATCAAGGCGCCGGCCGAGCCGCGCAACGACCTGGTCGACGTCTTCCTGAAGGGCGTCGAGGGCCTCAACCAGCCCCCGAACGTGACCCCTTCGGAGCAACTGCGCCTCAACACCTCGATCAAGCCGGCCGCTCAGCCCAAGCGGCTCGGCGTCCTCGACGGCGACAACGCGGGCTTCCCGAACGGGCGCCGACTCACCGACGACGTGATCGACGAGGCGCTCCAGGTCGTCGAGGGCGAACTGGTCGGCGCGAAGAACGACCTGGGCGACGCGGTCGACGCGAACGACAAGAAGTTCGGCCACTCCTTCCCGTACCTGGCCAACCCGACGGCCGGCTCGCGCGGGGCCACCGCCAAGGGGGTCACCAGCGGCAACGACGTCCGCAGCCAGCTCGGCGACGCCCTGCAGCCGGCCGGTTCGCCGACCGGGTTCGGCAACACCCCGCTGATCGCGGCCTCCGCGGGCGCGGGCGCGGCCGGGATCCTGCTGATCGGCGGCGGCCTGGTGTGGTGGCGCCGCATGCGGGGCCGGGCGTACTGACCCGCTCCCCCACCGACTGGCGGGGGGGGGGGGGGTTCCCCCCCCCGCAGGGCGGGCCACACACCCCCACGACCCCATCCTTCTCTGGGGGCCGGCCAGGGGGGGGGGAGGGTCTCGCGTACACACGAAACCACCCCCCCGC
>NZ_JBVIIE010000090.1:0-25600 GCF_055569945.1 Streptomyces sp. NPDC031340 | reverse complement strand
CGCACCACCGGCCGCTCGAGCCCCGCCACCAACTCCTCCCGCGACCCACCCACCACCACCGCACGGTGATCGAACACCGCACGATGCGCCGCCAGGGAGTAACCGATGTCGAGCGGTCTTGGCGCGGTGTCGGTGGCGGCGTAGGCGCGCAGCCGGGCGATCTGGGCGTCGAGGGCGCGAGCGGTCGTGCCGGAGACGGGCCAGACCACCGGGCCGGTCTCGGCGACGAACGGGCCCTCGGGGGCTGCGACGTCGGCTGGTTCGGCAGGTTCGGCGGGTTCGGGGGCTTCTTCGACGATGGCGTGGGCGTTGGTGCCGCTGAGGCCGAAGGAGGAGACGCCCGCCCGGCGCGGGTGGCCGGTCTCGGGCCAAGCGCAGGCCTCCAGGAGGAGTTCGACGTCGCCACTGTCCCATTCGATGTGCGGGGACGGGGCGTCGACGTGCAGGGTTCTGGGCAGGACGCCGTGGCGCAGCGACATGACGGTCTTGATGAGGCCGCCGACGCCGGCGGCTGCCTGGGTGTGGCCGATGTTCGACTTGATGGAGCCGAGCCGCAGCGGCCGCCCCTCGGGCCGGTGCTGTCCGTAGGTGGCGAGCAGGGCGTGCGCCTCGATGGGGTCGCCGAGGGTGGTGCCGGTGCCGTGCGCCTCGACCGCGTCGATCTGGTCGGGGGTGAGTCGGGCGTTCTTCAGGGCGGCGCGGATGACGCGCTGCTGGGCTCGGCCGCTGGGCGCGGTCAGGCCGTTGGAGGCGCCGTCCTGATTGACCGCCGTACCCCGGACGACGGCGAGCACCCGGTGCCCGTTGCGGCGGGCGTCGGACAGCTTCTCCAGCAGGACCAGGCCGACGCCCTCGGAGAAGGCGGTGCCGTCGGCCGCGGCGGCGAAGGCGCGGCAGCGGCCGCTGAACGCCATGACGCCCTGGGCGCTGAAGCCGACGAACAGGCCGGGCGTGGCCATGACGGTGACGCCGCCGGCGAGGGCCAGGGAGCACTCGCCGGAGCGCAGTGCCTGGGTGGCGAGGTGGACGGCGACGAGGGAGGAGGAGCAGGCGGTGTCGATGGTGACGGCGGGGCCCTCGAAGCCGTAGTGGTAGGCGAGACGGCCGGAGATGACGCTGGCGACGGTGCCGGTGACGAGGTGTCCTTCGGCGCCCTCGGCGCTGTCGCCGGCGCCGTGGCCGTACGACGGCTGTGCGGCTCCGATGTAGACGCCGGTGGGGGTGCCCTTGAGGCGTGCGGGGTCGATGCCGGCACGTTCGAGGGTCTCCCAGGAGGTCTCCAGCAGGAGCCGCTGCTGCGGGTCCATGGCGAGGGCCTCGCGCGGCGAGATGCCGAAGAAGCCCGCGTCGAACTGGTCGACGTCCGGGATGAACGCGGCCTCGCGGGCGCTGCCGGTGTCGCCGAGGTCCCAGCCGCGGTTGTCCGGGAACCCGGAGACCGCGTCGCGCTCCCCGAGCACGAACTCCCACAGGTCCTCCGGCGACTCGATGCCTCCGGGATAGCGGCAGCCCATGGCGACGACGGCGATGGGCTCGTGCGCGGCGGTGGACAGCTGCCGGTTCTCCCGGCGCAGCCGCTCGGTCTCCGTCAGGGACGCCCTCAGGGCTTCGACGACCTTGTCCGAGGGGTTACTCATGCTGTGTCTCCGGATCTCCGCGTCACGGTTGGATGGCGTTGCCGTGCGGTGGTCGGGGGCGGGCGGGGAGGCCGACCCGTCGCCGGGTCAGGTGTCGTCGCCGTCGAGGGCCAGGGACACCAGGTCGTCCAGGTCCATCTCGGCGATCGATGCCTCCCGTGCCCGGGCGTCCTCTGCCTCTTCCTCGTCCTCGGTCCGGGCGCCGTCGGGGCCGGCCTGGGCCAGGCGCAGCAGGGTGTCGAGGACGCCCGCCTCGCGCAGCCGGTCCAGCGGGACGGTGGCCAGCGCGCGCCGGATCGCCGTCTCGTCCGGGGTGTCCGCGCCGGTCTCGGAGGGGCTGTCGCCGGGGCTGAGTCCGGCTCGCAGGTGCTCGGCGAGATCCTGCGGGGTGGGGTGGTCGAAGACCAGGGTGGCGGGCAGCCGGAGGCCGGTGGCGGCGCCGAGCCGGTTGCGCAGTTCGACGGCGGTGAGCGAGTCGAAGCCGAGGTCCTTGAAGGCACGGTCGCGTTCCACGGCGGCGGTGCCGGTGTGGCCGAGGACGGCCGCCACGTTGCTGAGGACCAGGTCGAGGAGTACCTCGCTCCGGCGTTCGGCGGTCAGTCCGGCGAGCCGGCGCAGCAGGGCGGCGCCGTCGGTGTCGTCGGCGGTGCCGTCGCCCGCCGTGCGGCGGGCGGGAGCGGGGCGCACCAGGGCCCGGTACAGGGCGGGCGGTGCGCCGCTGGTGGACTCGCGCAGGGCGTCGGGGTCGAGGCCGACGGGTACGAGGAGGGCCTCGTCGCGGTCCGTGGCGGCGTCGAACAGGGCTAGGCCCTGGTCCGCGGTGAGCGGGGTGACGCCGCCGCGGCCGAAGCGGGCGAGATCGGTGTCGTCGAGGCCGGCGGTGAGATCGCTGATCTGGTGCCACATGCCCCAGGCGAGGGAGGTGGCGGGCAGGCCGTGCGCGCGCCGGTGGTGGGCGAG
Source organism: Streptomyces sp. NPDC031340 (assembly GCF_055569945.1). NCBI lineage: Bacteria > Bacillati > Actinomycetota > Actinomycetes > Kitasatosporales > Streptomycetaceae > Streptomyces > Streptomyces sp. NPDC031340. Next base: position 23,003 of record NZ_JBVIIE010000090.1, on the reverse strand, counting down.
CGCGTCGAGGCAGGTGTTGGCGGCGGCGTAGTTGGCCTGTCCGGAGTTGCCGGTGACGCCGGCCGCCGACGAGTACAGGACGAACCGGCGCAGCGGCAGGTCGCGGGTGAGGTGGTGCAGGTTCAGCGCCGCGTCCGTCTTGGGCCGCATGACGTGGTCGACGCGGGCGGCGTCCAGGGAGCCGAGGACACCGTCGTCCAGGACACCGGCGGTGTGGACCACACCGGTCAACGGCCGGCCGGCGGGGATCGTCGCCAGCAGCGCGGCCAACTCCCCACGGTCCGCGACATCACAGGCGGCCACCGTCACCTCCGCCCCCGACTCCTCCAACTCCCGTACGAGTTCGGCGGCGCCCGGCGCGTCCGCGCCCCGCCTGCTGGTCAGCAGCAGATGCCTCACCCCGTGCACGGCCACCAGATGCCGGGCCAGCAGCGCGCCCAGCGTGCCGGTACCGCCCGTGATCAACACCGTGCCCTCCGGGTCCCAGCCCTGCGGGACGGTGAGGACGAGCTTGCCGATGTGCTTGGCCTGGCTCATGAACCGGAACGCCTCCGGAGCCCGCCGGACGTCCCACGCCCGCACCGGCAACGGGGTGAGCTCGCCCGCCTCGAAGTGGCGTACCAGCGCGGCGAGCATGTCCCCGATGCGTTCGGGGCCGGCCTCCATCAGGTCGAAGCGGCGGTAGGCGACGCCGGGATGCGCGGCGGCCACCTCCTCCGGGTCGCGGACGTCGGTGGCGCCGAGCTCGACGAAGCGGCCGCCGCGCGGCAGCAGCCGCAGCGAGGCGTCGACCAGTTCACCGGCCAGGCAGTCCAGGACGACGTCTACTCCCTCGCCGCCGGTCGCGGCCCGGAACCCGTCCTCGAAGGAGGTGTCGCGGGAGGAGGCGATGTGGTCGTCGTCCAGGCCGAGTTCGCGCAGCGTGTCCCACTTGCCCTCGCTCGCCGTGCCGAACACCTCGGCACCCAGATGCCGGGCGATCCGCACCGCCGCCATGCCCACACCGCCCGCGGCCGCGTGCACCAGCACCCGCTCCCCCGCCCGCAGCCCGGCCAGGTCGACCAGACCGTAGTACGCGGTCAGGAAGGCCGCCGGTACGGAGGCCGCCGTGGTGAACGTCCAGCCGTCCGGGACACGGGCGACCATGCGGGCGTCGGCGACGGCGAGCGGTCCGAACGCGTGGGGCACCATGCCCGCGACGCGGTCGCCCGCGGCGAGGTGGGTGACGCCGGGGCCGGTCTCGACGACCACGCCCGCGGCCTCGCAGCCCATGAACCCGCCGGCCGGATACATGCCGAGCGACACCAGTACGTCACGGAAGTTCAGGCCGGCGGCGTGCACGGCGATGCGCACACCGTGCTCGGGCAGCTCCGCGGCGGCCTCGGGGCGGGGCAGCAGCGCCAGATTGTCGACGGTGCCGGCCGCGGTGGAGTCGAGCGCCCAGGTGCTGCCGGGCGGCGGGGTGAGCAGGCCGCCGGGGGTGTGGGTGCGGGCGAGGCGCGGCGCCAGGGTGCGGCCGCCGCGCAGCGCGAACTGCGGTTCGTCCTGGGCTACGGCTGCCGCGACCGCGGCGGGCAGCGCGGCCGCCGCCGTAGCCGTGGCCGTGTCGAGGTCGGCGATCAGCAGCCGGCCGGGGTTCTCGGTCTGCGCGGCCCGCACCAGGCCCCAGGCGCCGGCGTGACCGAGGTCGGTGACGTCCTCGCCGGTGCGGGTGGCGACGGCGCCGAAGGTGAGGACGAGCAGGCGCGCGCCGGCGTACCGTTCGCCGACGGTGAAGTGCTGGACGGTGGCGAGCAGTTCAGCGGTCCGCGCGCGCACCGTTTCGGCGTCGCCGTCGCCCGGGGCGAGCGGCAGCACGACGACCGGCGGGACGGAGGTGAGGCCGTCGAGCGCCGGGGCCGTGGTGACGGAGGCGCCCGCGCCGCGCAGGGCGTCGGCGATGCCGAGCGGGTCGTCGCCGATGACGGCGAGGGCGTCGGCGGGCGGCTGCCCGGCCGCGGCCCACTCGGTCCAGTCGACGCGGAACAAGTGGTCCGGGCCGGTGTCGCGGCGCAGCTGTGCGGTGTCGACGGGCAGCAGGACCAGCGACTCCACGGTGGCGACCGGCGCACCGGAGGCGTCGGCGAGGTCGACGGCGACCGTGTCGGTGCCGGCGGCGCTGATCCGCACGCGCAGAGCGGTCGCGCCCGCGGCGTGCAGGGCGACGCCGGTCCAGGCGAACGGCAGCCGGGCCCGGCCGGTCAGCTCGATGAAGTCGCCGAGCCGCATGGCGTGCAGGGCGGCGTCCAGGAGAGCGGGATGCAGCAGGTGACCGGCCGCGTCGCGCTGGTGGGCGGCGTCCAGGGAGACCTCGGCGTACACGTCGCCGGTGGCCTCGTCGCGCCAGGCGGCGCGCAGGCCCTGGAAGGCGGGCCCGAACCGGTAGCCGGTCGCGGCGGCTGCCTCGTAGAACCCGTCGAGGCCGACGGGCTCGGCGCCGGGTGGCGGCCAGGCGCTCAGGTCGTGGCCGGTGACCTCGCCGGGGGCGAGCGCGCCGGTGGCGTGCCGGGTCCAGGGCCGGTCCGCGGGGGCGTCCTCGGGGCGCGAGTACACGGTGACGGTACGACGCCCCGCGGCGTCGGCGGCGCGGACGCGCACCTGGAGGTGGACGCCGCCGCGTTCGGGCAGCACCAGGGGCGCCTGGAGGGTGAGTTCCTCCAGCAGGCCGCAGCCGACCTCGTCGCCCGCGCGGACGGCGAGTTCGACGAAGGCGGTGCCGGGCAGCAGCGGGGTCCCGGAGACGGCGTGGTCGCCGAGCCAGCTCTGGGTGTCGGCCGCGAGACGGCCGGTGAACAGGAGGTCCTCGCCGTCGCCGTCGGCAAGCCGGACGGCGGCCCCGAGTATCGGGTGGCCGGTGTCGCCGAGACCGAAGCCGGTGGCGTCACCGGAGTACGGCGGCAGCGGGTCCGGCCAGAACGGCTGGTCCTGGAAGGCGTACGTCGGCAGGTCGACGCGGGCCGTGTCGTGCCCGGCGTGGACGGCCGCCCAGTCGACGGTGACGCCGTGCGTCCACGCCTCGGCGACGGAGGCGAGGAAGCGCCGGGCGCCCCCCTCGTCGCGCCGGAGCGAGCCCAGCGCGACGGCCTGACCGCCGGTGGCGTCGATGGCTTCCTGGACACCGACGGTGAGCACCGGATGGGCACTGGCCTCGATGAAGACCTTGCGCCCGCGCGGCAACAAGCCCTCTACGGCGTCCTGGAAACGGACGGTGGTGCGCAGGTTGGTGTACCAGTACTCCGCGTCCAGTTCCGGGCCGTCGACGAAGGCGCCGGTGACGGTGGAGAAGAACGGGATCTCGGCGGTGCGCGGCCGGATGCCGTCCAGCAGGGTCAGCACCTCGTCACGGATCGACTCGACCTGGGAGGAATGCGAGGCGTAGTCGACGTTGATCCGCCGGGCGCGAACGCCGTCGGCCTCACAGGCGGCCATCAGCTCGTCCAGCGCCTCGGGTTCGCCGGAGACGACGGTGGACTGCGGCCCGTTGACGGAGGCGAGGGCCAGTCGGTCGCCCCAGGCCGTGATCCGCTCCCGTACGGCATCGGCGGTGTCCGCCACCGACACCATCCCGCCCTTGCCCGCCAGAGCGATCAGCGCACGAGCACGAAGAGCGGACACCTTCGCCGCATCCTCCAGACTCAGCACACCGGACACGGCCGCCGCAGCGATCTCGCCCTGCGAGTGACCGACCACCGCGGCCGGCTCCACGCCCACCGACCGCCACAACTCCGCCAGCGACACCATCACCGCCCACAACACGGGCTGCACCACATCCACCCGATCAAAACCGGGCGCACCCTCGACACCCCGCAGCACATCCAGCAGCGACCAGTCCACGAACCCCGACAGCGCCCGCGCACACTCCTCCAGCCGCCCGGCGAACACCGGCGAAGCCCCGTACAACTCCACCGCCATCCCCGCCCACTGCGACCCCTGACCCGGGAACACGAACACCGGACGGCCCACGCCCTTCAGCACGGAGCCCTGGACGAGGCCGCTGTCGGGGCGGTTCTCGGCGAGGGCACGCAGGGCGGTGCCGCGGTCGTCGCCGGTGACGGCGGCGCGTTGCTCCAGGGCGGCGCGGGTGGTGGCGAGGGACCGGGCGATGTCGACGGGCCGGTGTGCGGTGCCGTCGGCGACGAGGTCCCGCAGGCGCGCTGCCTGGGCGCCGAGTGCGGCCGTGCCGCGGGCTGAGACGAGCCAGGGCAGGGCTTCCTGCGGGAAGGCGGGGACGGCGGGCGCTCGCGGGGGTTCCTCGTCGGGGACCGGTTCCTCCAGGACGACGTGGACGTTGGTGCCGGAGCCTCCGAAGGAAGAGACGGCGGCGCGGCGGGGCCGGCCGGTCTCGGGCCAGGGGCGGGCCTCGGTGAGCAGTCCGACCGTGCCGGAGGTCCAGTCGACCTCGTGCGTGGGCTCGGCGATGTGGAGGGTCTTGGGCAGGACGCCGTGACGCAGGGCCATCACGGTCTTGATGACGCCGGCGACACCCGAAGCGGCCTGCGCGTGGCCGATGTTGGACTTCAGCGAGCCCATCCACACCGAAGTGCCGTCGGGGCGGTCCTGCCCGTAGGTGGCGAGGACGGCCTGGGCCTCTATGGGGTCGCCGAGGGTGGTGCCGGTCCCGTGCGCCTCGATGAGGTCGATGTCAGCGGGGCGCAGGCCCGCGTCGGCGAGGGCGGCGCGGATGACGCGCTGCTGCGCGGGGCCGCTGGGTGCGGACAGGCCGTTGGAGGCGCCGTCCTGGTTTGCGGCGGTGCCGCGGATGACGGCGAGAACCTGGTGGCCGTTGCGGCGGGCGTCGGAGAGCCGTTCGAGCAGGAGGATGCCGACGCCCTCGGACCAGCCGGTGCCGTCGGCGTCCTGCGAGAAGGACTTGCAGCGGCCGCTGGGCGACAGGCCGCGCTGCTGGCTGAACCCGATGAACACGCCGGGTGAGCACATCACCATCGCGCCGCCGGCCAGGGCGGCGGTGCAGTCGCCGGCGCGCAGCGTCCGCACGGCCAGGTGCAGCGCGGTCAGCGAGGACGAGCACATGGTGTCGACGGTGACGGCGGGGCCTTCCAGGCCGAAGGTGTACGACAGCCGGCCGGAGGCGACGGCGGCGGAGGCGCCGAAGAGCATCTGGCCGTCGGAGCCCTCGGGCATCCGCACGCCGTGTCCGTAGCCGGGGTATCCGGCGCCGATGAACACACCGGTGCTGGTGCCCTTGACGGCGTGCGGGTCGATCCCGGCGCGTTCGAAGACCTCCCAGGCGGTCTCCAGCAGGAGCCGCTGCTGCGGGTCCATGGTGAGCGCCTCGCGCGGTGAGATCCCGAAGAAGCCGGGGTCGAAGTGGGTGGCGGTGTGCACGAACCCGCCCTCGCGGACGTAGCTGGTGCCCGCCCTGTCGGGGTCGGGGTCGTAGAAGCCGTCGAGGTTCCATCCGCGGTCGGTGGGGAATTGGCCGATGGCGTCGCGTCCTTCGGCGACCAGCCGCCACAGGTCCTCCGGGGAGGTGACGTCACCGGGGTAGCGGCAGCTCATCGCGACGACGGCGATGGGTTCGTCGGTGGCGGTGCGGCCCTCGCCCGCCCGCGCGGGTACGGCCGCCTGCGCTGGTACGGCCACCCGCGCGGGTACGGCCGCCTCGGACGCGCCGAGGAGCTGGGCGCCGATGTGCGCGGCGAGGGCCTGCGGGGTGGGGTGGTCGAAGACGAGGGTCGCGGGCAGGATGAGGCCGGTGACGGCGGTGATCCGGTTGCGCAGGTCGACCGCGGTGAGCGAGTCGAAGCCGGCATCTCGGAAGGCGCGGCCCGGTTCGATCCCGTCGGGGCCGGAGTGACCGAGTGCGGTGGCGGCCTCGGTGCGCACCAGGTCGAGCAGGAGGGTCTCGCGTTCGTCGCCGTCGGCGGCGGTCAGACGCCGTACGAACGCGTTCTCCGGGCCGCCCTCGCCGTCGGGTTCGGCGGTGGTGGCGGCGAGTTCGCGGCGGGCCTCGGGGACGCCGGTGAGCAGCGGGCTGGGCCGGGTGGCGGCGAAGCCGGGCGCGAAACGGCTCCAGTCGACGTCGGCTACGGCGACGAACGTCTCGTCGTGCTCGACGGCCTGCAGCAGCGCCATGAGGGCGGTGCCGGGGTCCATCTCCAGGACGCCGCGGCGGCTCATGTACTCCTGGACGCCTGCCGTCTCCATGATGCCGCCGCCTCCCCAGGCGCCCCAGGCGACGGAGGTGGCGGTCAGGCCGCGGGCGCGACGCCGCTCGGCGAGCGCGTCGAGGAACGCGTTGGCGGCGGCGTACGCGGTGTGCCCGGCCGCGCCCCACACACCGGAGTTGGAGGAGAACAGCACGAACGCGTCGAGTTCGCTGTCGCCGAGGAGCTCGTCGAGGTGCCGGGCGCCGTCGACCTTGCCGGCGATGATCCGCGCGTACTCGGCGGGCGTGACCTGGTCGGCGAGGGCGGACTGCGGAATGCCGGCGGCGTGCACGACGGCCGTCAGGGGCGTCTCCTCGGGGATCCCCTCCAGGACGGCGCGCAACTGCTCACGGTCGGCGACGTCGCAGGCGACGGCTTCCGCCCGGCCACCCAACTCCCTTATCTGTGCCAAGAGTTCGTCGATGCCGGGGGTGTCCGGTCCACGGCGGCCGAGCAGCAGCAGACGCTCGGCGCCCGCGGCGGCGAGCCACCGGGCGACCTGGGCGCCGACGCCGCCGGTGCCGCCGGTGACCAGGACGGTGCCGCGGGGCCGCCAGTCGCGGGCCGGTTCCGCCTCGTCGAGCGGGGCGCGCTCCAGACGGCGCCCGAAGGCCCCGGAGGCGCGCACCGCGATCTGGTCCTCGTCGCCCGCGCCGCCGGTCAGGAGTTGCGCGAGCCGGGTCAGGGCGCGTTCGTCCGCCGCCGCGGGCAGGTCGATCAACCCGCCCCAGCCGCGGGGCTGTTCCAGTGCGACGACCCGGCCGAGTCCCCACACCTGTGCCTGGTCGGGGTCCGCGGGCGCGTCGGAGCGTCCGGTGCTGACCGCTCCCCGGGTGACCGCCCACACGGGGGCGTCGACACCGGCGGCGCCGAGCGCCTGCACGAGGGTGAGGGTGTGCAGGGCGGCGTCCGGTCCGCCGAGCCCGGTGAGGGCGAGCACACCGGACAGCCGGGTGTCGGCCACGGCGGTGCGCAGCACGTCGGTGAGCAGGTCGCGGTCGGCGCCGGGGGTCCGCACGGTGACCGTGCCGGCGCCGTGCCGGGCCAGGGCGGCCGCGCAGTCGGCGGCGAACTCCTCATGGTCCGGCGCCCGCCCGGCGGGCAGCACGACAAGCCAGGTGCCGGACAGCGGGATGCGGGCCGGCTCCGGCAGGCGCTGCCAGGCGACACGGTAGCGCCAGGAGTCGATGACCGCCCTCTCCCGGCGGGAGCGGCGCCAGGCGGCGAGCGCTGGCAGCAGCGCGCCGAGCGGGCTGTCGTCGTCGAGTTCGAGTGCCCCGGAGAGGGTTTCGAGGTCCTCCCGCTCCACGGCTTCCCAGAACCGCGCCTCGACCTCGTCGGCGGGCAGTGCGTCGGCGTCCGTGGCATCGGCGGGGGCGGACTGGAGCCAGTAGCGGCTGCGCTGGAAGGCGTACACGGGGAGTTCGACGGTCCGCGGGCGCTGCGCGGCCACCACGGCGGTCCAGTCGACCTTGGCGCCGTGAACCCAGGCCTCGGCGAGGGAGGTCAGGAAGCGCTGCGGGCCGCCCTCGTCGCGGCGCAGGGTGCCCAGGGTGACGGCGGTCGCGGAGCTGCTGTCGATCGTCTCCTGCACGCCGATCGTCAGCACGGGGTGAGCGCTCGACTCGACGAACAGACCGTGCCCGCGCGCCAGCAGGCCCTCGACGGCTTCCTGGAAACGGACCGTGGTGCGCAGGTTGGTGTACCAGTACTCCGCGTCCAGTTCCGGGCCGTCGACGAAGGCGCCGGTGACGGTGGAGAAGAACGGGATCTCGGCAGTCCGCGGCCGGATGCCGTCCAGCAGGGTCAGCACCTCGTCACGGATCGACTCCACCTGGGAGGAATGCGAGGCGTAATCGACGTCGATGCGCCGAGCACGGACACCGTCGGCCTCGCAGGCGGCCATCAGCTGGTCCAGCGCCTCCGGATCACCCGAAACCACCGTGGACTGCGGACCGTTGACCGAAGCCAGAGCCAACCGGTCACCGAAGGACGCGATCCGCTCCCGCACGGCGTCGGCGGTGTCCGCCACCGACACCATCCCGCCCTTGCCCGCCAGAGCGATCAGCGCACGAGCCCGCAACGCGGACACCTTCGCCGCATCCTCCAAACTCAGCGCGCCGGCGACGGCGGCCGCAGCGATCTCCCCCTGCGAGTGACCGACCACCGCGGCCGGCTCGACACCTACCGACCGCCACAACTCCGCCAGCGACACCATCACCGCCCACAGCGCGGGCTGGACCACGTCCACCCGGTCGAAGCCGGGCGCGCCCTCGACGCCCCGCAGGACGTCCAGCAGCGACCAGTCCACGTACGCCGACAGAGCATGGGCGCACTCCTCCAGCCGCGCGGCGAACACCGGCGAGGCGTCGTACAACTCCACCGCCATCCCCGCCCACTGCGACCCCTGACCCGGGAACACGAGGACGGCGCCGTTGGCGGGCTGCGTGGTGCCGGTGAGGGGGTGGCTGCCGTCGGCGAGGGCGGTCAGGCCGGCGAGGAGGTCGTCGTGGTCGGCGGCAACCACCGCGCCGCGGTGTTCGAGGGCGGCGCGGGTGGTGGCGAGGGAGAGGGCGACGTCCTGCGGGCGGGTGGCGCCGTTCCGGGTGTTGAGGAAGTCGGCCAGGCGGGCGGCCTGGGCGCGCAGAGCCGCCGGAGTCCTGCCGGAGACGACCCAGGGCACGAGCGGGGCGTCCAGGACGACCTGACGGTCGGAACCGCTGTGGTCCTCGGGGGCGGGTTCCTCGGCGGCTGCGGGTTCCTCGAGGACGACGTGGGCGTTGGTGCCGCCGACGCCGAAGGAGGAGACACCGGCCCGGCGCGGGGCGCCGTCCTGCGGGGTCCAGGCGACGGCCTCGCGCAGCAGTCGCACGGTGCCGGCCGACCAGTCGACCTGGCTGGTCGGCTCGTCGACGTGGAGGGTCCTGGGCAGCAGGCCGGCGCGCATCGCCATGACCGTCTTGATGACGCCGGCCATGCCCGCGGCGGCCTGGGTGTGCCCGATGTTGGACTTGACGGAACCGAGGTGCAGCGGGCGGTCCTCGGGGCGGTTGCGGCCGTAGGTGGCGAGGAGTGCCTGGGCCTCGATGGGGTCGCCGAGGGTGGTGCCGGTGCCGTGTGCCTCGACGGCGTCGATCTGCTGCGGGGTGAGCCGCGCGTCGGCCAGGGCGGCCTTGATGACGCGGGCCTGGGAGGGCCCGTTGGGCGCGGTGAGGCCGTTGGAGGCGCCGTCCTGGTTGACGGCGGAGCCGCGGACGACGGCGAGGATCTCGTGGCCGTTGCGGCGGGCGTCGGACAGGCGTTCCAGAAGCAGTACGCCGATGCCCTCGGCGAAGCCGGTGCCGTCGGCGGCGTCGGCGAAGGCCTTGCAGCGGCCGTCGGCGGCGAGGCCGCGCTGGCGGCTGAACTCGACGAAGAGTCCGGGCGTCGACATCACGGTGACGCCGGCCGCGAGGGCGAGGGAGCACTCGCCCTGGCGCAGCGCCCGCACCGCGAGGTGCAGGGCGACGAGGGAGGAGGAGCAGGCGGTGTCGACGGTGACGGCCGGGCCCTCCAGGCCGAAGGTGTAGGCGACGCGGCCGGAGACGACGGCGGCGGCGCTGCCGGTGCCGAGGTAGCCCTCGACTCCGTCGGGAACCGTGTCGAGGTCGCCGCCGTAGCTGGAGGCGGAGGCGCCGACGAAGACTCCGGTGGGGCTGCCCTTGAGCGCGGTCGGGTCCAGGCCCGCGCGTTCCAGGACTTCCCAGGTGGTCTCCAGCAGGAGCCGCTGCTGCGGGTCCATGGCGAGGGCCTCGCGCGGTGAGATCCCGAAGAGCTGGGCGTCGAACTCCGGGACGTCCCGCAGGAATCCGCCCTCGCGGGTGTAGGAGGTGCCGGCCTTGTCGGGGTCGGGGTCGTAGAGCGCGTCGACGTCCCAGCCGCGGTCCTCGGGGAAGGGGCCGATGCCGTCGCGGCCGTCGGCGACGAGGTCCCACAGGGCCTCGGGGCTGCGCACGTCGCCGGGGAAGCGGCAGGCCATGCGGATGATCGCGACCGGCTCCGGCTCCTCGAGTTCGCGCACCCGTCTGCGGGCGTTGCGCAGGTCGGCGGTGGCCCGCTTGAGGTATTCGCGGAGCTTGGCCTCGTTGTCGGGGCGGCCGGGGTTGCTCGTGCTGCCCGGGTTGCTCGTGCTGCCCGGGTTGCTCGTGCTGCCCGGGTTGCTCGTGCTGCCGGGGTTGCTCGTGCTGCTGGTGCTCAACGTCAGTCACCTACCGTGAACGGGAAGCCTGCACTGCGCGATCGTGAGGGGCGTCGCTGCCGGGTCACCGGGCCTCCAGCTCGTCGTCGAGCAGGTCGAACAGTTCGTTGTCGGAGGCGGCGGCGATGTCGGCGTCGCGGGTCTGTGCCTGGTCGCCGGTCTGCGTCCGCTCGCCGGTCTGCCAGGCCGCGAGGAGCGCCTGGAGGCGTCCGGTGACGCGGGCCCGGTCCTCCTCGGTGGCCGCGGTGGCGTGCGCGAGGGTGCTCTGCAGCCGGTCGATGTCGTCGAGGAGCGGGTCGACGGAGGTGCCGTCGCCGTACAGCTCGGTGCGCAGGTGGGCGGCGAGCCGGGCGGGGGTGGGCTGGTCGAAGACGAGTGTGGAGGGCAGGCTCAGGCCGGTGGCGGTGCCGAGCCGGTTGCGCAGTTCGACCGCGCTGAGCGAGTCGAAGCCCAGTTCGCGGAAGGGGCGTTCGGGGCCGACGGCGGCGAGCGCCTCGGCGTCCGCGGCACCGTGGCCGAGGACGGAGGCGGCCTGCCGGCGCACCAGGTCGAGCAGGACCCGGTCCTGTTCGGCGGGGGTCCGGCCGTTGAGCCGGCCGAGGAGTTCGTCGGCGGTGCTCCCGCCGCGGGCGGTCTCCTCCTGTGCGGCGGCCGCGGTGTCGGCGAGCACCTTCGCGGCTTCCGGAACCATCTCGAACAGGGGGCTGTTGCGTTCCGTGCCGGTGCCGAGGGTGAAGCCGTCCCAGCGGATGTCGATGACGACGGGGTTGGTCTCGTCGTGGTCGAGCGACTGCTGGAGGGCGGCGGTGGCCAGCTCGGGCGGCATCTCCCACACGCCCTGCAGCCGGGCGCGTTCGCCCGCGCCGCCGGCGGCCATGCCGCTGCCCGCCCAGGTGCCCCACACCACGGAGGTGGCGGGCAGGCCGCGGGTGCGGCGCTGGTGGGCGAGGGCGTCGAGGAAGGTGTTGCCGGGCGTGTAGTTGCCGAGGCCGGCGGAGCCGTAGGCGGCGCCGAAGGAGGAGAACAGGACGAACGCGTCGAGGTCGTCCCTGCCTTCGGTGAGTTCCTGGAGGTTGAGGGCGCCCTGGGCCTTGACCCGCCACACCTGGGCGAGCCGGTCGGGGGTGAGGGAGTCGACCATGCCGTCGTCGAGGACGGCGGCGGTGTGGAAGACGGAGGTGAGCGGGGCGTCGGCGGGCAGGGCGTCCAGGACGGTGCGCAGCTGCTCGCGGTCGGCCACGTCGGCGGCGGCTATGGTCACCTCGGCGCCCAGGTCCCGTATCTCCTGGGCGAGTTCAGCCGCGCCGGGGGCTTCGGGTCCGCGGCGGCTGACCAGGAGCAGGTGGGGGGCGCCGGCCCGGGCCAGCCAGCGGGCGGTCTGTGCGCCGAGGCCGCCGGTGCCGCCGGTGACCAGGGCGGTGCCGCGCGGTGTCCAGGCGCGTGGCGGCTCGGTGTCGCCGAGGGGGGCGCGCACCAGGCGGCGGACGAGCACGTTCCAGGAGCGGACGGCGAGTTCGTCCTCGTCCCCGGGTTCGGCGAGGATGCCGGCGAGCCTCCGGTACGCCTCCTCGTCGACGGTGTCCGGCAGGTCGACGATGCCGCCCCACAGCCGCGGGTGCTCCTGCACCAGGACGCGGGCCAGCCCCCATACGGCCGCCTGCACGGGCCGGGTGAGCGGATCGCTGTCGCCGACGGACACGGCCCCCTGGGTCAGGGCCCACACCGGGGCGTCGAACTCCACGAGTTCACGGACCTGGAGGACGGCCTGGACCAGGGTCACGGTCCCGGCGAGGCCGAGCGGCAGCGACGGGTGGTCGGGGTGCCCGCGCTCGTCGAGGGCGAGCAGGGAGAGGATGCCGGTGACCGTCTCCTCGCCCTCGGCGGCGAGCGCCTCGTGCAGCTGTTGGGCGAGGGTGTAGCGGTCGGCGGCCCAGATGTCGACCGGGATGCGCACGATACGGGCGCCGAGTGCGCCGAGACGGCCGGCCGCGGCCTCGGCGAGGTCACCGGCCCCGTCCTCGGGTTCGAGGAGCAGCCAGGTGCCGGTCAGCACGGGCTCGGCGGTGTCGGTGACGGTCCACACGGTGCGGTAGCGCCAGGAGTCGAGGGCCGACTTCTCCCGCTGGGCGCGGCGCCAGGCGGCGAGCGTGGGCAGCGCCTCGTCCAGCGGCTGGTCGCCGCTGACCCCGAGCCGGGCCAGGTCGCCGCTCTCGACGGCCGTCCAGAAAGCGGTGTCGGTCTCGTCGGCGGCGTGCGCGGCACCGGCGGTGGCGTCGGCGGCGTCGTCGAGCCAGTACGGGCGGTGCTGGAAGGCGTAGGTCGGCAGGTCGACCGGGCGGGTGCCGTCGGGGAAGACGGTGGTCCAGTCGACTTCGGCGCCATGGGTCCAGGCCTCGGCGAGGGAGGTGAGGAAGCGCTGCGGGCCGCCCTCGTCGCGGCGCAGGGTGCCCAGGGTGACGGCGGCCGCCTCGGAGGCGTCGATGCTCTCCTGCACACCGATCGTCAACACCGGGTGGGCACTGGACTCGACGAACAGACCGTGGCCGCGATGCAACAGGCCCTCGACGGCTTCCTGGAAACGGACCGTGGTGCGCAGGTTGGTGTACCAGTACTCGGCGTCCAGCTCCGGGCCCTCGATGAGGGTGCCGGTGACGGTGGAGAAGAAGGGAATCTCGGCGGTGCGCGGCCGGATGCCGTCCAGCAGGGTCAGCACCTCCTCACGGATCGACTCGACCTGGGAGGAATGCGAGGCGTAGTCCACGTCGATGCGCCGAGCACGGACACCGTCGGCCTCGCAGGCGGCCATCAGCTGGTCCAGCGCCTCCGGATCACCCGAAACCACCGTGGACTGCGGGCCGTTGACCGACGCCAGGGCCAGCCGGTCGCCCCAGGCCGTGATCCGCTCCCGTACGGCGTCGGCGGTGTCCGCCACCGACACCATCCCACCCTTGCCCGCCAGAGCGATCAGCGCACGAGCCCGCAACGCGGACACCTTCGCCGCGTCCTCCAAGCTCAGCGCACCGACGACGGCGGCGGCCGCGATCTCCCCCTGCGAGTGGCCCACCACCGCGGCGGGGCGGACACCGTGGGAGCGCCACAGGCCGGCGAGGGACACCATCACCGCCCACAGCGCGGGCTGCACCACGTCCACCCGGTCGAAGCCGGGCGCGCCCTCGACGCCCCGCAGGACGTCCAGCAGCGACCAGTCCACGTACGCCGACAGAGCATGGGCGCACTCCTCCAGCCGCGCGGCGAACACCGGCGAGGCGTCGTACAACTCCACCGCCATCCCCGCCCACTGCGACCCCTGACCCGGGAACACGAACACCGGCCGGTCGGCGCCCGGGGTGACGGTGGTGCCTGTGACGTCGCCGTCGGCGAGTGCCGCGAGGCCGGCGCGGAACGTCTCGTGCCGGGCCGCGACGACCGCGCCGCGCACCGGGTGGGCCGTCCGCGTGGTGGCCAGCGAGAAGCCGGTGGCGGCCGCCGGGGCGCCGTCCCCGACGTGGGCGAGGAGCCGGGCCGCCTGGTCGCGCAGGGCGCCCGGGGTACGGCCGGACACGATCCACGGGAACGGTCCCGAGGGCTCCTCGACGGCCGCCTCGACGGCTGGTTCGGCCTCCTCCAGGACGACGTGTGCATTGGTGCCGCTCACCCCGAAGGAGGAGACGCCGGCCCGGCGCGGCTCGGGGCCGCGCTCCCAGGGGCGTGCCTCCGCCAGGAGCCGCACGCCGCCGGACGCCCAGTCGACGTGCGGGGTCGGCTCGTCGGCGTGCAGGGTCTTCGGCAGGATCCCGTGACGCAGCGCCTGCACGGTCTTGATGACGCCGGCGATGCCGGCGACCGGGCCGCCGTGCCCGATGTTGGACTTGGCCGACCCCAGCCACAGCGGCCGCTCGGCGGTGTGTTCCCTCCCGTAGGTGGCGAGGAGGGCCTGGGCTTCGATGGGGTCGCCGAGGGACGTGCCGGTGCCGTGCGCCTCGACCGCGTCGACCTGGGCCGCGGTGAGCCGGGCGTCGGCGAGGGCCTTGCGGATGACCTCCTGCTGGGCGGGCTCGCTGGGTGCGGTGAGGCCGTTGCTGGCACCGTCCTGGTTGATGGCGGAGCCGCGGATCACGGCGAGCACCCGGTGGCCGTCGCGGCGGGCGTCGGAGAGCCGCTCGACGAGCAGGACGCCCACGCCCTCGGCCCAGGTGGTGCCGTCCGCGCCCGCCCCGAACGCCTTGCAGCGGCCGTCCGCGGCGAGCGCCCGCTGCTTGCTGAACTCGACGAAGGCGGCGGGAGACGCCATCACGGCGACGCCCGCGGCCAGCGCCTGCGAGCACTCGCCGCGGCGCAGCGCCTGCACGGCCAGGTGCAGGGCGACCAGGCCGGAGGAGCAGGCGGTGTCGACGGTGACGGCCGGTCCCTGCAGGCCGAAGGTGTAGGCGACCCGGCCGGACAGGACGCTGGACATGGTGCCGGTGCCGATGTAGCCCTCGGCGTCCTCGGGGAGGGCGGTCAGCCGGGAGGCGTAGTCGGAGGCGACGGCGCCGACGAAGACGCCGGTCTCGCTGCCCTTGAGGGACAGCGGGTCGTGGCTGCCGCGTTCGAGGGCCTCCCAGGCGGTCTCCAGCAGGAGCCGCTGCTGCGGGTCCATGGCGGCGGCCTCGCGCGGCGAGATGCCGAACAGCTCCGGGTCGAAGAGGGTGGCGCCCCGCAGGAACCCGCCCTCGGTGACGTAGGTCCTGCCGGGCTTGTCCGGGTCGGGGTCGTAGAGGTTGTCGACGTCCCAGCCGCGGTCGGTGGGGAACGGGGTGATCGCGTCGGTGCCGGAGGCGATCAGGTCCCAGAAACCCTCGGGATCGGTGGCCCCGCCCGGGAAACGGCACGCCATCGACACGATGGCGACCGGCTCGTGGCCGGCGTCCTCGGCGTCGCGCAGCTGCTGCTTGGTGCGGCTGAGGTCCGCGGTGACCCGCTTGAGGTAGTCGCGGAGCTTGTCTTCGTTGCTCGTCGGCATGCTCGGTACTCCTTGGGGACTTGGGGCTGCGGAGCAACGCGGGAAGCTCCCGGTTCCTGGGGCCCGGTCGGTCCGGTCGGTCGGGTCGGTCCGGTCGGGCACGGGGACACCTGGCCACCGTCGCGTGCGAGCGCGATCGGGCCAACCCCTGAAATGAGGGGTGCGACCCGTATAGCGGGCGGTCGACTCCCCTCCCCGGCGGCGGGGAACGGGCGACCGCCGCCACCCCGAGGGGCGGCGGTGGGCGGTGGGGCAGGTCAGGAGGCGCCCAGCTCTTTGTCGATCAGGTCGAAGATCTCGTCGTCGGACACGCTGTCGAGGGCGTCGCCGTCCAGCACGGCGGCCTGCGCGGTGCCGTTGCGGCGCCAGCGCCACAGCAGCGCCTCCAAGCGCTTGGTCACGGTGTCCCGGGCCTCCTCGTCCGGCTCCACGTCCGCCAAAGCGGCTTCCAACAGGGTCAGTTCGCGCAGTCCGGGGGCCTCCGCGGCGCGCGCGGTGCCCAGTTCGGTGAGCAGGTGGCGGGCCAGGTCGAGGGGGGTGGGGTGGCTGAAGACCAGGGTGGCGGGCAGTTGCAGTCCGGTGGCGGCGGTGAGCCGGTTGCGCAGTTCCACGGCGGTGAGCGAGTCGAAGCCGAGGTCCTTGAAGGCGCGTTCGGGTTCGACGACTTCGTGCTCGTCGTGCCCGAGGACGGCGGCGACGCGGGTGCGCACCAGGTCGGTCAGTATGCGCTCCTGCTCTTGCGGGCCCAGCCGGGCCAGTTCTCGCGCGAACGAAGCGGCGCCCCCAGGGTCTTCCGTGACGGCGGCGTCGCGGCGGCGCGGTGCGCGCTCGGCGGGAGGGGTCCCGGCGCGGGCGCCGACGGCCTCCGCGGCGGTCCGCAACTCCTCGACGGGCACGAGCCGTGAGGCGAACGAGTCCACCACGGCGACCGGCCGGCCGGCCGCGTCGGCCACCGTGACCGCCACCTCGTCGGGCCCCACCGGAGTGAGATGGACCCGTACCCGGCGGGCCCCGGCGGCGTGCAGCCGCACCCCGCTCCACGCGAACGGCAGCCAGGCCGTACCCTCCTGCGCCGGCGGCCCGCTGACCGCCAGCGCGTGCAGCGCGGCCTCCAGGAGCGCCGGGTGCAGCCCGAAGCGTGCGGCGTGCCCGTGCTGGTCCTCGGGCAACTCCGCCTCCGCATAAACGCCGCCACCGCCACCGGCGAGCCATACGGCTGTGAGGCCCTGGAAGACCGGCCCGTAGCCGTATCCCGACTCGGTGAGGGAGGCGTAGAACCCGTCGAGGTCCACCGGCTCGGCATCGGGCGGCGGCCATGCCGCCAACTCATGTGTCTCCGGGGGAGCTTCGGCTCGCGACAGAGTGCCGTGCGCGTGCCGCGTCCAGCTTCCGCCAGGGTCGTCGCCGTCGCGGCCGTACACGGCGACCGGGCGCCGTCCCGCCGGGTCCGGCGGGCCCACGACCACTTGCAGGTCGACCGGTGCGTCGTCGGGCACCGCGAGTGGCTTCTCCAGGGTCAGCTCGTCGAGGACGTCGCATCCGGCCTCGTCCCCGGCCCGAACGGCGAGTTCGACGAACACGGCCCCGGGCAGCACCCGCGCGCCTCCCACGGCGTGGTCGGCGAGCCAGGGGTGCGTCCGCAGCGACAGCCGCCCGGTGAGCACCACCTGATCCCCCTCCGCGAGCCGCACCGCGGCCCCCAGCAGCGGGTGATCCGCGGCCGCCAGCCCGGCCGCGGTGACGTCACCGGCACCCTGGCCGCCCTTGCCCGCCTCCAGCCAGTAGCGCCGGCGCTGGAAGGCGTACGTCGGCAACTCGGGCCGCGGCGAACGCCCGTACACCGCCTGCCAGTCGACCTGCGCTCCGTGGACCCAGGCCTCGGCGAGGGAGGTGAGGAAGCGCTGCGGGCCGCCCTCGTCACGGCGCAGGGTGCCCAGAGTGACGGCGGTGGCCTCGGAGGCGTCGATGCTCTCCTGCACGCCGATCGTCAGCACCGGGTGGGCACTGGACTCGACGAACAGACCATGGCCCCGGGACAGCAGGCCCTCTACGGCTTCCTGGAAACGGACGGTGGTGCGCAGATTGGTGTACCAGTACCCCGCGTCCAACTCCGGACCGTCGACGAAATCACCGGTGACGGTGGAGAAGAACGAGATCTCGGCGGTGCGCGGCTGAATGCCGTCCAGCAGGGTCAGCACCTCCTCGCGGATCGACTCCACCTGGGAGGAATGCGAGGCGTAGTCGACGTTGATACGCCGGGCACGGACACCGTCCGCTTCACAGAGGGCCATCAGCTCGTCCAGCGCCTCCGGATCACCCGAAACCACCGTGGACTGCGGACCGTTGACCGAAGCCAGAGCCAACCGGTCACCCCAGGCCGTGATCCGCTCCCGTACGGCATCGGCGGTGTCCGCCACCGACACCATCCCGCCCTTACCCGCCAGAGCGATCAGCGCACGAGCCCGCAACGCGGACACCTTCGCCGCATCCTCCAGACTCAGCACACCGGACACGGCGGCCGCCGCGATCTCGCCCTGCGAGTGACCGACCACCGCAGCCGGCTCCACCCCCACCGACCGCCACAACTCCGCCAGCGACACCATCACCGCCCACAACGCCGGCTGCACCACATCCACCCGATCAAAACCGGGCGCACCCTCGACACCCCGCAGCACATCCAGCAGCGACCAGTCCACGTAAGGCTGCAACGCCCGCCCGCACTCATCCAGCCGCCCGGCGAACACCGGCGAAGCCCCGTACAACTCCACCGCCATCCCCGCCCACTGCGACCCCTGACCCGGGAAGACGAACACCGTCTTGCCCGTGTGGGCCGTGCCTTCGACGACCTTGGCGGAGGTGTCTCCCTCGGCGAAGGCGTGCAGGGCGGTGATGCGGTCGCCGCCGATGAGGGCGGCGCGGTGGTCGAAGGCGGTGCGGGTGGTGGCGAGGGCGACGGCCGGGTCGAGGTCGGGATGGTGTGCGTGCCAGTCCCGCAGTCGGGCGGCCTGGTCACGCAGGGCGGCCGCGGTGCGGGCGGAGAGGATCCAGGGGGCGTCGTCGGTGGGGAGGGCGCCGGGCGTGGTGGGTGCCGGGGTGTCGTCGGCGTCCGGCTGGTGCTGTTCGAGGATGACGTGGGCGTTGGTTCCGCTGATGCCGAAGGCGGAGACGCCGACGCGGCGGGGTCTGCCGGTCTCGGGCCAGGGGCGGGCCTCGGTGAGGAGTCGGACGGCGCCGGAGTTCCAGTCGACGCGGTCGGAGGGGGCGTCGACGTGGAGGGTCCGGGGCAGGAGGCCCTCGCGCATGGCGAGCACTGTCTTGATGACGCCCGCGACGCCCGAGGCGGCGGAGGTGTGTCCGATGTTGGACTTCACGGAGCCGAGCCACAGGGGCTGGTCCTCGGGCCGGTTCTGCCCGTAGGTGGCGAGGAGTGCCTGGGCCTCGATGGGGTCGCCGAGGGTGGTGCCGGTGCCGTGTGCCTCGACCGCGTCGACCTGGGCCGGGGTGAGCCGGGCGTCGGCCAGCGCGGCCTTGATGACGCGGACCTGGGAGGGTCCGTTGGGCGCGGTGAGGCCGTTGGATGCGCCGTCCTGGTTGACGGCCGAGCCGCGGATCACGGCGAGGACGGGGTGGCCGTTGCGGACGGCGTCGGAGAGCCGTTCGACGAGGAGGACGCCCGCGCCCTCGGAGGGGCCGAAGCCGTCGGCGGCCGCGGCGAAGGCCTTGCAGCGGCCGTCGGGTGCCAGGGCGCGCTGGCGGCTGAACTCGACGAAGCCCGCCGGGTTGGACATGACGGTGACGCCGCCGGCGAGGGCTAGGGAGCACTCGCCGGTGCGCAGGGCGTGGGCGGCCATGTGCAGGGCGACGAGGGAGGAGGAGCAGGCGGTGTCGACGGTGACGGCGGGGCCCTCCAGGCCGAGGAAGTAGGCGAGGCGCCCGGACAGCACGCTGGCGAGGTTGCCGGTGCCGATGTAGCCCTCGAGTTCGTCGGGGACGTCGGTCAGGCCGGTGGTGTAGTCGAGGGCGCTGAAGCCGATGAAGGTGCCGGTGGCGCTGCCGGCGAGGGTGGTGGGGTCGATGCCGGCGCGTTCGACGGCTTCCCAGCCGGTCTCCAGGACGAGCCGCTGCTGCGGGTCCATGGCGAGCGCCTCGCGGGGCGAGATGCCGAAGAAGCCGGCGTCGAACCGGTCGGCGTCGTGGAGGAAGGCTCCTTCGCGCACGTAGTTGGTGCCGGGGGTGTCGGGGTCGGGGTCGTAGAGGGCGTCGATGTCCCAGCCGCGGTTGTCGGGGAAGGGGCCGACGGCGTCGGCGCCGTCGGCGACCAGCCGCCACAGCGCTTCGGGGGTGTCGGCGCCGCCCGGGTAGCGGCAGGCCATGCCGATGACGGCGACGGGCTCGTGGCCCGCGGCCTCCACGGCCTGCAGCCGCTTGCGGGTCTGCTGCAGGTCGGCCGTCGCCCGCTTGAGGTATTCGAGGAGTTTCGCCTCGTTGCTCTCGGTGTGCTGGCTCTGCGCCATGGTCGGTGTCTCCGTGGGCTCCGTGGGCGGGCGGTTCGCCGGCCGTGGGCCGGTGTCGGGCATGGCGGGCAGCCGCCCCCGGGGCCGGGTGCGGGCACGGCCCCGGGGACAGGTCAGGAGGTGCCCAGTTCCTTGTCGAGCAGGGCGAACATGTCGTCGGCGGTGGCCGTCTCCAGGGCGTCGGAGCCCTCGGCCGTTCCGCCGCCGGTGGGCGCGTCCTCGTCGACGGTCCACAGCAGGGCCTGGAGGCGCTGCCTGAGCTTGGTGCGGGTGTCGGTGTCGGGGTCGGCGGCGGACAGCGCGCTCTCCAGGCGGTCGAGTTCGTCGAGGACCCCGCCGACGGGCGCGTCCCCGCCCGGCAGCAGGGCGGTGCGCAGGTGCGCGGCGAGCGCGGCCGGGCTGGGGTAGTCGAAGACGACGGTCGCCGGGAGCTTCAGGCCGGTGGCGGCGCCGATCCGGTCGCGCAGTTCGACGGCGGTCAGCGAGTCGAAGCCGAGGTTCTTGAAGGCGCGGCCGGGTTCGACGTCGTCGCCGGAGGAGTGCCCGAGGACGGTGGCGACCTTGTGGCGGACGAGGCCGAGCAGCAGGGACTCCCGCTCGGCCGGGTTCGCCGCGGCGAACCGCCGGCCGAACTCGGCGGCCGCGCCGGTGTCGCCGCCGTCCTGGTCGGGCGCCTCGGCGGCGGCCAGGGCGCGACGGGCCTCCGGCACGGTGCTGATGAGGGGGCTGGGCCGTCCGGAGGTGTAACCGGGGACGAACCGCTCCCAGTCGACGTCGGCGACGGCGCGGAACACCTCGTCGTGCTCGACGGCCTGGACCATGGCGTCCAGGGCGAGTCCGGGGTCCATCTCCAGCACACCGCGGCGGCGCATGTACTCCTCGACGCCGTCGCCCTCCATCATCCCGCCGCCGCCCCAGGCGCCCCAGGCCACCGAGGTGGCGGTCAGGCCACGGGCGCGGCGCCGCCCGGCGAACGCGTCGAGGTAGGCGTTGCCGGGCGCGTAGCCGCCGTGCCGGCCGCTGCCCCAGACGCCGGAGTTGGAGGAGAACAGCACGAACGCGTCGAGTTCGGTGTCGCCGAGGAGTTCGTCGAGGTGCCGGGCACCGCCGACCTTGCCCGCGTTGATCTCCCGGAACTCGTCGACGGTCATCTCCTCCACGAGGGTCGACTGGACGATCCCGACGGCGTGCACGACGGCGGTCAGCGGTGTCCCGGCCGGGATCGCGTCGAGGACGGCCCGTACCTGCTCGCGGTCGGCCATGTCGCAGGCGGCGAGGGTGACTTCGGCGCCCAGCGCGCGGATCTCGTCGGCGAGCGCGGCGGCTCCGGGCGCCCGCTGACCACGGCGGCTGGTCAGAACCAGGTGCCGGGCACCGCCGGCGGCGAGGCGCCGGGCGACCTGGGCGCCCACGCCGCCGGTGCCGCCGGTGACCAGTACGGTGCCGCGCGGCTGCCAGCGCCGCACCGGCTCGGCGTCCCCGAGCGGGGCACGGGTCAGACGGCGGCCGTAGGCGCCGCTCGGGCGCAGCGCGACCTGGTCCTCGTCGCCGAGGCCGCCCGCGAGCAGCCGGGCGAGCCGGGCGGCGGCCCGCTCGTCGAAGGTCTCGGGCAGATCGGCCAGTCCGCCCCAGGTGCGCGGCTGTTCGAGTCCGACGACGCGGCCGAGCCCCCACAGCATGGCCTGCGCGGGGTCGGCGGGCGCGTCGTGCCCGGTGTCGACGGCTCCCCGGGTGAGGACCCACAGCGGCGCGGTCACCCCGGCGTCGCCGAGGGCCTGGACGAGGACGAGGGTGCCGGTGACGGCACTGTCCGGGTCGGCCGCGCCGGCCAGCAGGGACACCACCCCGGCCACGTCGGTGCCGGTGAGCTTCGCGGCCCAGTCCGTGCGGTCGGCGTCGGCCGGGTCGAGGGGCAGGCGGTCCACGTCGGCGCCACGGGCGGCGAGGGCGGCGACGACGGCCTCGACGCGGCCGGTGTCGGCCGGGCCGGCGGGGCCGGCCGGCTCGACGACGAGCCAGGTGCCGGTCAGCCGGTCGGCGCCGTGGTCGGGCAGGAGGGTCCACTGGACGTCGTAGCGCCAGGAGTCGATGGTGGCCCGGTCGCGGCGGCCGCGGTGCCATGCGGCGAGCGTGGGCAGCTGTTCGCGCAGGGGCCGGTCGGCGTCCAGGCCCGCCGTGGCGGCGAGCCGGTCGGTGTCGCCGTCGTCGACGGCCGCCCAGAATCCCGCCTCCGCCGGGTCGGCCGTACCGGGCGCGGGGGCGGCCTCGTCGGCCGCCGCGGACTCCAGCCAGAAGCGCCGGTGCTGGAACGCGTACGTGGGCAGGTCCACGGTGCATGCGCCGCGTCCGGCGAGGACGGTGGTCCAGTCGACGGGGATGCCACGGCTCCAGGCGGTGCCGAGCGAGGTGTAGAAGCGCGCCAGGCCGCCTTCGTCGCGGCGCAGCGTGCCGAGCGCGACGGCGTCGGCGCCTGCCGCCTCGGCGGTCTCCATGACGCCGTAGACCAGAACGGGGTGGGCGCTGCACTCGATGAACGTGCTGTGGCCCTCGGCCAGGAGACGTCGCACGACGGGTTCGAAGGACACCGGCCGCCGGCAGTTCTCGTACCAGTACTCCGCCGTCAGCTCCGGACCCGCCAACACCTCCCCCGTCACCGTCGAATACAACGGCACACTCCCCGCCCGCGGCCTGACGAAGGACAGCAGTTCCACGATCCGCCCACGCAGCCGGTCCACCTGCGCACAGTGCGAAGCGACCGTCGAGCCGATCACCTTCGCCCGCACACCCTCCGCCTCCAACCCGGCCACCAGCTCCTCAAGGGCCGGCACTTCGCCCGCCACCGTCACCGAACCCGGACCGTTCACCCCCGCCACCGACAGCACCCCGCCGAACCGCTCCAGACGCGCCTCGACCTCCCCCACCGGCAGCGACACCGACGCCACCGCACCCCGACCCACCAACTCCTCCGCGAACAAACCCGACCGCAGCACCACCACCCGCGCCGCGTCCTCAAGACTCAACGCACCCGAGACTGCGGCGGC
>NZ_JBVIIE010000089.1:19153-25882 GCF_055569945.1 Streptomyces sp. NPDC031340 | reverse complement strand
CCCCCCCCCCCCCCCCCCCCCCCCCCCCCCCCCCCCCCCCCCCCCCCCCCCCCCCCCCCCCCCCCCCCCCCCCCCCCCCCCCCCCCCCCACGGCCATTCCCGTCCTTGTTCCCCCTTGTCCACGTTCACCCTTGCTCGCGCATGCCACTGACATCTAACATTTCAGTCATGGAGGCCATCCGACCCGTCCGGCGCACCCTGCTCAGGGACCGGGCGTACGAAGTGATCCGGGACGCCATCGTGGCCGGGGAGATCGAGCCCGGGACGGCGGTGCGGGACGCCGATCTGGCCGAGCGGCTGGGGCTGTCCCGGGCGCCGGTGCGGGAGGCGTTCTCCCGGCTGGTCGACGAGGGGCTGCTGGAGAGCAAGCCGCAGAGCCACACGCGGGTGACCCCGGTCGTCGCCGCCGAAGTGCGGGACGCGGCGGCCGTGGTCGGCGCGATGCACGAGCTGGTCGCACGGGCCGCGGTGCCCCGGCTGTCCGCGGCGGACGTGGCGGCGATGCGCGCGGCCAACGAGCGGTTCGCCGCCGCCGTCGGCTCGGGCGACGTGGACGCGGCGGTGCACGCCGACGACGAACTGCACGACGTCCTGGTCCGCGTCGCCGGCAACCGCGCGGCCGCCGCCACCGTCGCCCGCTACACCCCCCTCATCCGCCGGCTGGAGCGACGCCGCTTCGGCGAGGGCGGCAGCTGCCGTTCGGCGGGCCTGCACGAGCAGCTGATCGCGGCCTGCGCGGCCGGCGACACGGACACCGCCGTCCGGGTCACCGCGGAGATCTGGCGCGGCCTGGCCGAACTCGCCGACGGCGACTGACCCGGGTCCCGGGCCACCCGACAACTCACGGAGGACGCATGTCCCTTTCCTCGTACGACCGTTACCCGCTGCTCTTCGGGCCGTCGCCGGTGCACCCCCTGGAACGGCTGACCGCGCACCTCGGCGGGGCCGCCCTGTGGGCCAAGCGCGAGGACTGCAACTCCGGTGTCGCCTACGGCGGCAACAAGACCCGCAAGCTGGAGTACCTGGTCGCCGACGCGCTGGCGAAGGGCTGCGACACCCTGGTGTCGATCGGCGGGGTGCAGTCCAACCACACCCGCCAGGTCGCCGCCTGCGCCGCCCGCGCCGGGCTGAAGTGCGTGCTGGTGCAGGAGAGCTGGGTGGACTGGCCGGACTCCGTGTACGACAAGGTCGGCAACATCCTGGTCAGCCGCCTCGCCGGGGCCGACGTGCGGCTGGTGCGCGCCGGGTTCGGGATCGGGTTCAAGGAGAGCTGGGAGCAGGCGCTCAGGGAGGTCGAGGAGTCGGGCGGGAAGCCGTACGCCATCCCGGCCGGGGCGTCCGACCATCCGCTCGGCGGCCTCGGGTTCGCCGGCTGGGCGTATGAGGTCGCCGAGCAGGAGCGGGAGCTGGGCGTCTTCTTCGACACCGTGGTGGTGTGTTCGGTGACCGGGTCGACGCAGGCGGGCATGGTCGCCGGGTTCGCGGCCCTGGAGCAGGCGGGCGGGCGGCCGCGGCGGGTGATCGGCGTCGACGCGTCGGCGAAGCCGGCCGCGACCCGCGCGCAGATCGCCCGGATCGCCCACGACACCGGCCGGCTCATCGGTGTGGAGAGGGAATTGACCGAGCAGGACGTCGAACTGGACGAGCGCTACCACGCGGGCACGTACGGCATCCCCGACGAGGCCACCCTGGAGGCGATGCGGCTCGCGGCCCGCACCGAGGGCATGGTCACCGACCCGGTGTACGAGGGCAAGTCGATGGCCGGCATGGTCGACCTGGTCGCGCGCGGGGAGATCGGCCGGGACGCCACCGTCCTCTACGCCCACCTGGGCGGCCAGCCCGCGCTCAACGCCTACAGCGCGCTGTTCTGAGCGGGCCGGACCCGGTCCCCTCGCGAGCGGCGGGGCCGGCCGGCCGCCGGGCGCCCCCGGGCCGGGGGCGCCCCGGGCGTCGTACGGACGCCTACAGCGCCTGGGCCGCCGGCTTGACCATGCCCCGGACCGTGCGCGCCTTGACGAAGTCGCCCATGGCCGTCATGTCCCACTCGCCGGAGAACTGGCGGACCAGCTTGGCCATCATCACGCCGGTCTGCGCCTCGGCGTTGGTGAGGTCGAAGCGGACCAGTTCCTCGCCGGTCGCGGCGTCCAGCAGGCGGCAGTAGGCCTTGGCGACCTCGGTGAACTTCTGGCCGGAGAAGGAGTTCACCGTGAAGACCAGACCGGTGACCTCCTGCGGGAGACGGCCGAGGTCGACGACGATGACCTCGTCGTCGCCGGCGCCCTCGCCGGTGAGGTTGTCGCCGGAGTGCTTGACCGCGCCGCTCAGGATCGACAGCTTGCCGAAGTAGCAGCTGTCGATGTGGTTGCGCTGCGGGCCGTAGGCGATCACCGACGCGTCCAGGTCGATGGACTTGCCGCGGTACGCCGGCTCCCAGCCGAGGCCCATCTTGACCTGCGACAGCAGCGGGCGGCCGCCCTTGACCAGGGAGACGGTCTGGTTCTTCTGCAGGCTGACGCGGCCCTTGTCGAGGTTGATCTTCCCGGCGCCGGGGGCGGGCGGGGCCGGCGGCGCCGGCGGGACCGGGGGAGTGCCGAGCGGAGCGGCCGGGGGCGCCGTCGGCGCCTGCGGCGCGGGCATCGGCGGAGCCGTCGGCTGCGGCGCGGGGGCCGGCTCCTCCACCGTCACGCCGAAGTCGGTGGCGATGCCGGCCAGACCGTTCGCGTACCCCTGGCCGACCGCCCGCGCCTTCCAGGCGCCGCCCCGCAGGTAGATCTCCATGACCACCAGCGCCGTCTCGGTGCCCAGCCGCGGGGGCGTGAACGTGGCCAGGACGCTGTGGTCGTCCGCGTTGCGGAGGGTGGCCGTCGGTTCGATGCCCTGGAAGGTCTGCCCGGCCGCGTCCGGGCTGGCCGTGACGACGACCTTCTCGATGCCCGGGGGGAGCGCGGCGGTGTCGACCGTGATCGCGTCGGGCGCCGTGCCGCCGCCGGAACGGTAGGTCACGCCCGGTCCGGCGGGCTGGTTGTAGAAGATGAAGTCGTCGTCGGAGCGCACCTTGCCGTCGGCGGTGAGCAGCAGGCCCGAAACGTCGAGCCGCACCGGGGCGGCGACGTCCACCGTCACGCGGGCGGCGGAGAGCGGGATGTTCGAGCCGGGGGTCATAGCTGTCATGCCGGGTGAACGAGCGGAGGGGTTTTGCCGTTCCCTTACGCGCCGCCGCCACCCCGCGGCACCACGAACGCGCGGGCGGGCCCGTCCGGTGCCCGCCCGCGCTGAAGTCCGTGCCGCATGCGGCCGGAACGGGTCAGTACGGCCAGATCGGCGGGTCGCTCACGAAGTGGCCGCCGAGGCAGGCGTGCGCCACGTTCTCCGGGTCCAGCTCGCCCTGTTCGGCGATGAGTTTCTCGGCGTACGGCTCGGAGTCGTCCCGCGGTTCGTAGCCGAGCGCCCGCGCGCTGGACAGGTCCCACCACAGCCGGCTGTTGGCGGAGGAGCCGTAGACGACGGTGTGCCCGACGTTCTCGGCGGTCAGCGCCGCGTGGAAGAGGCGGGCGCCGTCGGCCGGGCTCATCCACACCGACAGCATCCGGACGCTGGTCGGCTCGGGGAAGCAGGAGCCGATGCGCACCGACACCGTCTCCAGGCCGTACTTGTCCCAGTAGAACTGGGCCAGGTCCTCGCCGAAGGACTTGGACAGGCCGTAGAAGGTGTCCGGGCGGTGCGGGGTGTCGACCGGGATCAGCGGGTCGTCGTCCTGCGGGCGTGGGGTGAAGCCCACGGCGTGGTTGGACGAGGCGAAGACGACGCGGCCGACGCCCTCCTGGCGGGCGGCCTCGTAGACGTTGTAGGTGCCCTCGATGTTCGCCCGGAGGATCTTCTCGAAGGGGGCTTCCAGCGAGATGCCCGCGAGGTGGATGATCGCGTCGACGCCCCGCACGGCCTCGCGCACGGCGTCCTTGTCGGCCAGGTCGGCGGTGATCGCGTCCGGGTCGCCCTCGATGGGGACCAGGTCGAGGAGGCGCAGCTCGTAGCCGAAGGCGGGGAGCAGGTTCCGCATCAGAGTGCCGAGCCCGCCGGCCGCGCCGGTGAGCAGAACGGTGCGGGGAGCGGGCATCCTCGGTTCTCCTTGGTCCGCCGCCTCTGACAGGTGGCCGCATGCGTGGACGGTATTCACATTCGTGGACACGCTAGGGACCGGTGCCGCACTCCGTCAAGTGTGGCGCGACGCCGGTGATTCTGTCCGTCTTCCGACGTCGTGTTGCCGGTTTGCGCGCTTGACCGGCCCGGAGACCCCTCCCTAGGGTGGCATCGTTCAGAAATATGGACACTGATCAGAATTACGTACGCGCCTGCCTCAGGGAGAGCCCGTGACGCCTGCCCCTCTCGCCGCTCGACTCAGCATCCCCAGCGGGCCGCTGTTCTTCCCCGTCACCGCTTTCACCCCCGACGGCGGCCTCGACCTCGACGCCTACCGCGCGCACGTGCGCGCCGGGGTCGAGGCCGGAGCCGCCGCGGTCTTCGCCTGCTGCGGCACCGGCGAGTTCCACGCGCTCACCCCCGAGGAGTTCGAGACGTGCGTGCGGGCGGCCGTCGAGGCGACGGCGGGCCGGGTGCCGGTCGTCGCCGGCACGGGCTACGGCACCGCGCTGGCCGTGCGGTACGCGCGGCTCGCCGAGGCGGCCGGCGCGGACGGCCTGCTGGCCATGCCGCCGTACCTGGTGGTCGCCGGGCAGGAGGGGCTGCTGCGGCACTACCGCGAGATCGCCGCCGCGACCGCGCTGCCCGTGATCGTCTACCAGCGCGACAACGCCGTGTTCACCCCGCGCACGGTCGTCGAACTGGCCCGCACGGACGGCATCATCGGCTTCAAGGACGGGCTCGGCGACCTCGACCTGATGCAGCGCGTCGTCAGCGCCGTGCGCACCGAGGTCCCGGACGGCTTCCTCTACTTCAACGGCCTGCCCACCGCCGAACAGACCCAGCTCGCCTACCGCGGCATCGGCGTCGGCCTGTACTCCTCCGCCGTCTTCTGCTTCGCCCCGGAGATCGCCCTCGCCTTCCATACGGCCCTGAGGTCCGGCGACGACACCACCGCGCACCGCCTCCTGGACGGCTTCTACCGGCCCCTCGTCGAACTGCGCGCGCAGGGCCGCGGCTACGCCGTCTCCCTCGTCAAGGCAGGCGTGCGGCTGCGCGGACTCGACGTCGGCGAGGTCCGGCCCCCGCTGGACGAACCGGCCGAGGACCACGTCAAGCAGCTCGCCCGGCTGATCGAGCGCGGGCACGCGCTGCTGGAGGAGGACAAGTGAGGGCGTCGGCGTTCGTCTATCCCTGGGACGTGTGCGGGGACCCGGCGGCCGCCGGGCTCGTCGCCGGGCTCGGCGTGGCGCAGGTGACGCTCGCCGCCGCCTACCACTCCACGCGCGCGCTGACGCCGCGTCACCCGCGCCACCGCGTCGTCACCGCCGAACACGCCGCCGTCCTCTACCCGCCGGACGAGCACCGCTGGGCGGGCCGCGCCCTGCGCCCCCACCCGGCCGGCGACTGGGCGCCCGGCGACGCCTACGGCGAGGCGGCGTCGGCGCTCGCGGACGCCGGGCTCGAGGTCCACACCTGGGTCGTGCTCGCCCACAGCTCCCGCCTGGGCGCCGAGCACCCCGAGACCTCGGTGGTCAACGCCTACGGTGACCGTTACCCGTGGGCGCCCTGCATCGCGCAGCCCGCCACCCGCGCGTACCTCGTCGACCTCGCAGCCGAGGCCGCCGTACGCCCCGGCGCGCGCGGCACCGAACTGGAGTCCCTCGGCTGGTACGGGCTGCAGCACCTGCACGCCCACGACAAGACCGGCGGGGTCGCGCTCGGCGAGGCCGGGCAGTACCTGATGTCGCTCTGCTTCTGCCCCGCCTGCCGCGAGGGCTACGGCGCCCAGGGCCTGGACGCCGACGGGCTCGCGTCCGCCGTGCGCGCCGCGCTGGAGCCGCTGTGGCGGGGGGCGCCCGACGACGGCGGCTGGGCGGGCGTGGAGAAACTGCTCGGCGAGGCGAACGCGGCGGCCACCCGCGCGTGGCGGGACGAGCGGGCCCGCACGCTCCAGGAGGCGGCGGTCCGGGCGGTGCGCGCGGCGGCCCCGGACGGCTTCCGGGTGCTGCTGCACGCGGACCCGGTGACGTACCACTGCGGCGCCAACGCGGGCGTCGACCCCGCGCACGTGCTGACCGTCGCGGACGGCGTGGTCGTGCCCTGCACGGGCGGGCCCGGCCTGCTCACGCCCTTTGCGGAGCAGGGACGGCCGGACGCCGTGGTGGCCGCCAACTTCACCGTCGTGTCCGGCATGGGCGGCAGCCCGGCCACACTGGCGGCGGACGCCTCCCGGGCCCGCGACCTCGGCGCGACGGAACTCCGCCTCTACCACGCCGGCCTGGCCTCGGACACCGACCTGACCTCGGTCCGGGAGGCGCTCGCCGCGCTCTGAACGACCGACCTCCGCACCGGCCGGACACACCCGCGCGCACGCCTCCGGCGCCCGGCAGACGGCGCACGCCTCCGACGCCCGGCACAGACGGCGCGCGCCTGACGGCGCGGCGTGCGCACGGGAGCGCGGTGAGGTGCGGCGCCCCCGAAGGGTGCGGGGGCGGTCGCGATCTTGAGCGAGTGGCGGGGGGGGGGGGGGGGGGGGGGACCGCCGCCGGGCAGGTCGAAAGGGGCGAACCGCATCCCCACACTCCCCCG
>NZ_JBVIIE010000089.1:0-19143 GCF_055569945.1 Streptomyces sp. NPDC031340 | reverse complement strand
GGGTGGGGTGGGGTTGTGCTGCACGTCACCCCCCCCCCCCCCCTCTCTCTCCCCCCCCCCCCCCCCCCCCCCCCCCCCCCCCCCCCCCGCGCGCCTTCCGCACACGCCGGGCGGCGCGCGCTTCCGGCACCTCTGTGAGGAGCCGCACGATGACCGGTACCGCTCTTGACCTCCGGTCGCGGGCACGGATTGTGACGCGCCTCGGGGACGGTGTGCGCGGGGACCGGTTCGCCCGCCCGACGCCGCCCTGTCCGGGCTGAGCGGTGCGGAACATGCCGACCCGGTCGTCCACCTGACCGGGTCGGCCGTCGCCTTCCGCGACGCCGCCCGCAAGGACCCCGGCGTCCTGAACGACACTCGCCGAACGTCCCAGCCTGCGACGTCGGCCCCACCCGGCGAGCCGAGCCGGCGCAGGTCCTCGGCGCGGTCGCCGACGTCTCACGATCCGGCCGCGTGGACCGGCACGAGCCGCGCCGAGGGCCCGGACCTGCCCGGCCCGGTCGCCGGTGCCGTCTTCGCCGACGAGCCGGTGATCCACGGCTGGGACCCGGCCCACGCCCTCGGCCCGCCGTACCAGCCCGATCCGGCCGCACCACCGGTCACCTGGGCAACCGCAACTTCTCTTGTCAGAAGCATTGACGAAACACCGGCCCGCTCCTACCTTCAACGCGTCGTACTTCGTACGTCATATATGAGACGCGATACGTGAGATCCGATACGCGAGATCCGAGAGGCGCGCATGACCTCTGTGCCCACCCCGATCCCCTCCCGCACGCAGTACGTGCAGGAGGAGATCAAACGCCGCATCCTCACCGGGCAGTTGACGCCGGGGCAGGCCCTGGTCGAGACCGAACTCGCCGCACGCTTCGGGGTGTCCAAGACCCCGGTGCGGGAGGCGCTCAAGACCCTGGCCGGCACCGGGCTCGTCGTGATGAACCAGTACAAGGGCGTCACGGTGCGCATGGTGGACGCGGACATGGCGCGCGAGGTCTACGACGTGCGGCTGCTGCTCGAGCCCGAGGCGCTGCGGCGGGCGGTGCGCCGCGGCGCCTCCCTCGACGCCGCGCGCGACGCGCTGACCCGCGCCGACGCGGCCACCGACACCGCCGAACGCTCGCTAGCCAACCGGGAGTTCCACCGCGCCCTGTACCTGCCGTGCGGCAACCCGCTGCTCGGCCGGATGCTCGACGAGGTCCGCGACCAGGCCGCCCTCGTCTCGGCCGTGGCCTGGGCGGCCTCGCCCTCCTGGGAACGGGAGGCCGCGGAGCACCGGGACATCCTGCGGCTGGCGCTGGGCGGCGACGCGGACGGCGCGGCCCGTGCCCTGCACGCCCACATCGCGCAGTTCGTCGAGCGGGCGTTCCCCCGGACAGCGGACCAGGCAGCCGACCAGGCTGCGGGCCGGACAGCGAACCAGGCAGTGAATCAGGAAGGCACGGAATGAGCAGCGTGACGTTCGAGTCCCAGCGGGCGGCCCTGGCCGACGTGGTGGCGATCCCGGTGACCCCGTTCGCCGAGGACGGCTCCGTCGACGCCGGCGTCCACCGGGCCCTGCTGCGTCGGATGCTCGACGGCGGCGTGAAGATCCTCACCCCCAACGGCAACACCGGCGAGTTCTACGCCCTCACCCCCGAGGAGCGCCGCCTCGTCACCGAGCTGACGGTCGACGAGGCCGGCGACCGCGCCGCGATCCTCGTCGGCGTCGGCCACGACGTCCCCACCGCCGTCGCCTCCGCCCGCCACGCCCGCGAGCTGGGAGCCCAGATGGTGATGGTCCACCAGCCGGTCCACCCCTACGTCTCGCAGAACGGCTGGGTCGACTACCACCGCGCGATCGCCGAGGCGGTTCCCGAGCTGGGCGTCGTCCCCTACATCCGCAACGCCCAGCTCAGCGGCGTCCGCCTGGCCGAACTCGCCGACGCCTGCCCCAACGTCATCGGCGTGAAGTACGCGGTCCCGGACGCCGCCAAGTTCGCCGCATTCGCCCGCGACGCGGGCCTGGAACGGTTCGTGTGGATCGCCGGGCTCGCCGAACCGTACGCGCCCTCCTACTTCTCCGCGGGCGCCACCGGCTTCACCTCCGGGCTGGTCAACGTCACCCCGTCGGTCTCGATGAACATGATCGAGGCGCTGCGCTCCGGCGACTACCCGGCCGCCATGAAGGTGTGGGAGCAGATCCGCCGCTTCGAGGAACTGCGCGCCGCCAACGGCTCCGCCAACAACGTCACCGTCGTCAAGGAGGCCCTCGCCTCCCTCGGTCTGTGCCGCCGCGACGTCCGCCCGCCGAGCAGGCCGCTGCCCGAGGACGAGCGCGCCGAGGTCGCCGCAATCGCCTCCGGATGGTCCATATGAAACGCCCCGAGGAACTCAGAAGCCACCAGTGGTACGGGACCGACGGACTCAGGTCCTTCAGCCACCGCGCCCGCACCCGCCAGCTCGGCTACCTGCCCGAGGAGCACCTCGGCAAGCCCGTCGTCGCGATCCTCAACACCTGGTCCGACATCAACCCCTGCCACGTCCACCTGCGCGACCGCGCGCAGGCCGTGAAGCGGGGCGTGTGGCAGGCGGGCGGCTTCCCGCTGGAGTTCCCGGTCGCCACGCTCAGCGAGACCTTCCAGAAGCCGACCCCGATGCTCTACCGCAACATGCTCGCGATGGAGACCGAGGAACTGCTGCGGTCGTACCCGGTCGACGGGGCCGTGCTGATGGGCGGCTGCGACAAGTCCACCCCCGCGCTGCTGATGGGGGCGGCCTCCGTGGACCTGCCCACCGTGTTCGTGCCCGCCGGGCCGATGCTGCCCGGCCACTGGCGCGGCGAGGTCCTCGGCTCCGGCACCGACATGTGGAAGTACTGGGACGACAAGCGGGCCGGCCTGATCGGCGACTGCGAGATGCAGGAACTGGAGAGCGGCCTGGCCCGCTCGCCCGGCCACTGCATGACGATGGGCACCGCCTCCACGCTCACCGCCGCCGCCGAGGCCCTCGGCGTCACCGTCCCCGGCGCCTCCAGCATCCCCGCCGTCGACTCCGGACACGACCGGATGGCCGCCAGGGCCGGGATGACGATCGTCGAACTGGTCCGCAAGGACCGCAAGCTGAGCGACATCCTCACCCGGGACGCCTTCGAGGACGCCGTCACCACCGTCCTCGGTCTCGGCGGCTCCACCAACGCCGTCATCCACCTGATCGCCATGGCCGGACGCGCCGGGGTGCGCCTCACCCTCGACGACTTCGACCGCATCGCCCGCACCGTGCCGGTCCTGGCCAACATCAGGCCCGGCGGCCAGAAGTACCTCATGGAGGACTTCCACTTCGCCGGCGGACTGCCCGGGTTCCTCTCCCGCATCCCCGACCTGCTCCACCTGGACCGGCCGACGGTGTCGCACGACACCCTGCGCGAGCAGCTCGCCGGGGCGCTGGTGCACGACGACGACGTCATCCGGCCCCGCGACAACCCCGTCGCGAACGAGGGCGGAGTCGCCGTGCTGCGCGGCAACCTCTGCCCGGACGGCGCCGTCATCAAGCACATCGCCGCCGAGCCGCACCTGCTGAAGCACACCGGTCCCGCGGTCGTCTTCGACGACTACCGGACCATGCAGCGCACCATCGACGACCCGTCGCTGGGCATCACCGCCGACAGCGTGCTGGTGCTGCGCAACGCCGGGCCCAAGGGCGGCCCGGGCATGCCCGAGTACGGGATGCTGCCGATCCCGGACCACCTGCTCAAGCAGGGCGTGCGGGACATGGTGCGGATCTCCGACGCCCGCATGAGCGGCACCAGTTACGGCGCCTGCGTGCTGCACGTGGCACCCGAGTCGTACGTCGGCGGGCCGCTGGCCCTGGTGCGGACCGGGGACCCGATCACCCTCGACGTCGAGGCCCGCACCCTCCACCTGCACGTCGACGACGAGGAGCTGGCGCGGCGCCGGGCGGCCTGGACGCCGCCGCCCACCCGCTACGAGCGCGGCTACGGCGCGCTCTACAACGAGCAGATCACGCAGGCCGACACCGGCTGCGACTTCGAGTTCCTCGCCCGTCCGGGCCGGGTCGCCGACCCGTACGCGGGCTGAACCACCCCACCACCTCCGGCGCGGCCAAGGACGCGTCACATACCCGCAGAAAGCGCTTCCTGCACGACGCACGCATCACCCCGAGCACCACCTACGCACGACGTACCGAGAACGGAGAACAGTCATGGCCCAAGCCGCAGCCGTGGCGAAACCGCCCGCGCCACCCCGGCGGCGCCGTGCCTCCGCCACGCCCCGCAGGCTGCCGTACCTGCTGATCGCGCCGGCGGCCGTGCTGATGCTGGGCTTCATCGCCTACCCGGTCATCAGCGTCTTCTACTACAGCCTGCAGAACTACAACCCCACCAAGCCGTGGCGGAACGGCTTCGCGGGCTTCGACAACTTCGTCCACGCCTTCACCGACGACCCGCAGTTCTGGGACACCCTGACCTTCAGCGCCAAGTGGGTCGTCGTCGAGGTCGGGCTGCAGCTGCTGTTCGGGCTGGCACTGGCGCTGATCGTCAACCAGACCTTCGTGGGCCGGGGACTCGGCCGCGCGCTGGTGTTCTCGCCGTGGGCCGTCTCCGGCGTGCTGACCTCCGCGATCTGGGTGCTGCTCTACAACTCCCAGACCGGCATCACCCGTTACCTCGCCGACGTGGGCATCGGCTCCTACGGCACCAGCTGGCTGTCGGACACCTCCACCGTCTTCCCGGCGGCGATCGTCGCCGACCTGTGGCGCGGGGTGCCCTTCTTCGCCATCCTCATCCTCGCCGACCTGCAGTCCGTCTCGAAGGACCTGTACGAGGCCGCCGAGGTCGACGGCGCGAGCCGCCTGAAGCAGTTCTTGCACATCACCCTGCCGCACCTGAAGGACGCCATCGTCCTGTCGACGCTGCTGCGCGCGGTCTGGGAGTTCAACAACGTCGACCTGCTCTACACCCTCACCAACGGCGGACCCGCGGGCGAGACGACGACGCTGCCGCTGTACGTCGCCAACACCAGCGTCGACGCCCACAACTTCGGCTACGCGTCGGCCCTCACCACCGTCGCGTTCGTGATCCTGCTCTTCTGCTCGATCGTCTAT
Source organism: Streptomyces sp. NPDC031340 (assembly GCF_055569945.1). NCBI lineage: Bacteria > Bacillati > Actinomycetota > Actinomycetes > Kitasatosporales > Streptomycetaceae > Streptomyces > Streptomyces sp. NPDC031340. The sequence goes on along the minus strand of NZ_JBVIIE010000089.1, from coordinate 14,049 downwards.
CTGCGGCTGAGCAAGTTCGGAGGTGGCCAGAAGTGATCACCGAGATCGCGCCCGCGCCGCAGCGCGTGGAGTCCGAGCCCGCGCGGCCGGGGAAGAAGCGCCGCGCCTGGGACGAGGTCCCGCGCTGGCACATCTACCTCCCGCTCTCGATCTACCTGCTGTTCACCGTCATCCCCTTCTACTGGATCCTGCTGTTCGCGCTGCGCCCGGCCGGCTCGACCTCCCTCGTGCCCTGGCCGATGACCACCGTCCACTTCGAGAAGGTGTGGAACGAGCGGGCCTTCGGCACCTACTTCCAGAACAGCGTGCTCGTCGGCGTCTGCACCCTGGTGCTCACCACGGTCGTGGCGCTGGCCGGCGGCTACGCCCTCGCGCGGTTCGACTTCAGGATCAAGCGGGGCTTCATGCTCGCCCTGCTGTGCACCCAGTTCGTGCCGGGCGCGCTGCTGCTGGTGCCGCTGTTCGAGATCTTCGCCAACCTGCGGATGATCAACTCGCTGGCCAGCGTCGTCATCGCCGAGACCGTCTTCCAGCTGCCGCTGTCGATCATCCTGATCAGCGGCTTCATCCGGAACGTGCCGTACTCCCTGGAGGAGGCCGCCTGGGTCGACGGGTGCAACCGGCTGACCGCCTTCCGCATCGTCGTCCTGCCGATGCTGCGGCCCGGACTGATCGCCGTCGGTTCCTTCGCCTTCGTGCACGCCTGGAACCACTTCCTGTTCGCCCTGATGTTCCTGTCCGACCAGGGCAAGCAGACCATCCCCGTCGGCCTCAACACCCTGATGAGCTCGGACAGCGTCGACCTCGGCGCGCTCGCCGCGGGCGGCATCATCGCGGCCGTGCCCGTCGTGATCGTGTTCGCGTTCATCCAGAAGTGGCTGATCACCGGCTTCAGCGCGGGGGCGGTGAAGGGATGAGGATCGTCCTGGCGGGCGCGCGCGGCCACGGCCGCTGGCACCTGGAGAACATCCGCCGGCTCCAGGACAAGGGGATCGTCCACCTGGCGGGCATCTGCGAGCTGACCCCGCTGGCCGCCGACGAGATCCCGGACGGCCTCGGCACGCCCGAGCAGTCCGCCGACTTCGGCGCCCTCCTGGACTCCACCGGCGCCCGGATCGCCGTGGTGTGCACGCCGATTCCCACCCACACCGACCTCGCGCTGACCGCCGCGGGCAAGGGCGTCCACCTGCTGCTGGAGAAGCCGCCCGCGCCGTCGTACGCCGAGTTCCGCCGGATGGCCGACGGGGTCGCCGCGGCTGGGACGGCCTGCCAGATCGGCTTCCAGTCGCTCGGCTCGCACGCCGTGCCGGCGATCCGGGAGATGGTCGCCGAGGGCAGGATCGGCGAACTCGTCGGGGTCGGCGGGGCCGGCGCCTGGGCGCGGCCGGAGAGCTACTACCGGCGCGCCCCGTGGGCCGGCCGGCGGCGGCTGAACGGCGTGGACGTCGTCGACGGCGCGCTGACCAACCCCCTGGCGCACGCCGTCGCCACCGGCCTCGCGCTCAACGGCACCACCCGCGCCGAGGACGTCACCGGGATCGAGACCGAGCTGCTGCGCGCCAACGACATCGAGTCCGACGACACCTCCTGCGTCCGCGTCAGCACGGCCGCCGGCCGCCGGGTCACCGTCGCCGCGACCCTGTGCGCCGAGCGGCCCGACGACCCCTACGTCCTGGTGCACGGCACCCGCGGCCGGATCACCTTCTGGTACAAGCAGGACCGCGTACTGCTCCAGCGCGCCGACCACGGCCCGGAGGAGTACGAGTTCGGCCGCACGGACCTGCTGGAGAACCTCGTCGACCACCTCACCGACGGCACCCCCCTGCTGGTCCCGCCGGACGAGACCGGCGCCTTCATGAAGGTCGTCGAGGCGATCCGGCAGGCTCCCGACCCGGCCCCGCTGCTCGCCGGTGTCTGGCACCGGCTGCCCGGGGAGGACCGCCGGGTCGTGCCCGGCGTCGACGGACTCGTCGCGGCCTGCGCCGACACCCTCGCCCTCTACTCCGAGCTGGGCGCCCCCTGGGCCCCTCCGAAAGAGGTGAGCACCCGATGACGACGACCGACGAATGCCCCGTCCTGCGCGTCGCGGGCCGCCCGGTCGGCCGGTACGTCACCCGGCCCCAGTTGCCGCCCCGGCAGGCCCCGCGCCCGTACCTGCACCCCGTCACCACCCTGGCCGGCACCGCGGTCACCGAGCTCGCGCCGGCCGACCACCTGCACCACCTCGGCGTCGGTGTCGCCGTTCCCGACGTCGAGGGGCACAACTTCTGGGGCGGCCGCACCTTCGTCCGCGACCAGGGCCCCACCGAGCTGGACAACCACGGCGCGCAGCGCCACGTCGCCTTCCAGCTGCGCGACCCGGACGGCTTCGTGGAGGAGCTGCGCTGGGTGGCCGCGGGAGCCGAGCTGCTGCGCGAGCGCCGCACCGTGGCGGCCACCGAACTGTCCGACACGGCCTGGGCGCTGGACTTCACCTTCTCCCTCACCAACGTCACCCCGGGTCTGCTGTCGATCGGCAGTCCGGCCACCAACGGGCGGCCCGGCGCGGCCTACGGCGGCTTCTTCTGGCGCGCCCGCAAGGAGCCGGCGGCCCCGGAGGTGTTCACCGCCGACCGGGACGGCGAGCCGGAGATCCACGGCACCCGCGCAGACTGGGTGGCGCTGTCCGGATCCGGGTCCCCCCGCTCGGGCGGCGCCGGGAGTGGGGCGGGCTGGACGCTCGTGCTGGCCGGCGCCACCGACCGGACGCGGCAGGACCCGTGGTTCGTGCGCGCCGCCGAGTACCCGGGCGTGGGCTCGTCGCTGGCGTCCGAGGAGCGCCTGCCGATCGAGCCGGGCGACACCGTCGTACGGCGCATCGTGACCGTGGTCGCCGACGGCCGGCTGAGCCGCGACGAGGCGGGGGCGCTGGCGCGGAAGGCGGTCAGCCAGTGACGACGTACACCAACCCGGTCCTGAACGCCGACTGGTCCGACCCGGACGTCATCCGCGTCGGCGACGACTTCTACCTCACCGCCTCCAGCTTCGGCCGGGTCCCCGGACTGCCCCTGCTGCACTCGCGCGACCTGGTCAACTGGACCCTCGTCGGCCACGCGCTGCAACGGCTGGAGCCGGCCCGGGAGTTCGCCGTACCGCGACACGACTGCGGGGTCTGGGCGCCCTCCCTGCGCCACCACGACGACCGTTTCTGGATCTTCTGGGGCGACCCCGACCAGGGCATCTTCCAGGTCAACGCCCCCGAGATCCGCGGCCCGTGGACCCGCCCGCACCTGGTCAAGGAGGGCAAGGGCCTGATCGACCCCTGCCCCCTGTGGGACGACGAGACGGGCGAGGCCTACCTGGTGCACGCCTGGGCCAAGTCCCGCGCGGGCGTCAAGAACCGCCTCACCGGGCACCGCATGCGTCCCGACGGCACCGGACTCCTCGACGAGGGCAAGGTGATCGTCGACGGCGACCGGATACCGGGCTGGTTCACCGTCGAGGGCCCCAAGCTCTACAAGCACGACGGCTGGTTCTGGATCTTCGCGCCCGCCGGGGGAGTGGAGACCGGCTGGCAGGGCGCCTTCCGCTCGCGCGGCTTCTTCGGGCCGTACGAGGAGCGGGTCGTCCTGGAGCAGAAGGACACCGACGTCAACGGGCCGCACCAGGGCGGCTGGGTGCGCACCCCCGCAGGTGAGGACTGGTTCCTGCACTTCCAGCAGCGTGGCCCCTACGGAAGGGTGGTGCACCTGCAGCCGATGCGCTGGCCGGGTGGCGGAGGCTGGCCGGTGATCGGGGACGACGGCGCCCCCGTCACCGTGCACGAGCGGCCCGCCCTGCCGCCGCAGCCGGCCGCCGCGCCCGCCACGGACGACGACTTCCCCGGCGGGCGGTTCGGCCGCCAGTGGCAGTGGACCGCCAACCCCCGTGACGGCTGGGCCACCCAGCACTCCGACGACGGGCTGCGGCTGACCTGCGTCCGCTCGGCCGACGCGCACGACCTGCGCAAGGTGCCGAACGTGCTCACCCAGCGGCTGCCCGGTGTCCCCTCGGTGGTGGAGGTGGACCTCAGGCTGCACAGCGAGGAGCCGGGGGCGCGAGCCGGGCTGGCGGTCCTCGGGGACGCGTTCGGCTGGATCGGGCTGCAGCGGGGGAGCGACGGGACGGTCCACCTCGTGCACCGGTTCGCCGAGCAGGTCGCCGAGTCCGAACGGGACGCCGACCACCCGCGGCTCGCGCCCGGGGAACGCGCACGGCTGCGGATCGAGACCGGCGCGGGCGCCCGCTGCCGCTTCCACTACGACACCGGTGACGGTCTGCGCCCCTCCGGGCAGGTCTTCGCCGCCACCCCCTGGCGCTGGGTGGGCGCCCTGCTCGGCCTGTTCGCCCTCGCGCCCGTCGGCCCCGGACACGCCGGCGCGGCGAGCTTCACCCGGTTCCGCATCACCCCCCGGTAAGGCACCGCACCCGGGAGCCGGCCGGGAGCGGCCGTGACGTACCCGTTCGGCAAGCGCTTACCCGGTCCGCGGGCGACGCGGACCGGCCATCGTCCCCCCACACGTTCACCACTCCGTTGGATCCAGAAGAAGAGAGCCGACCAATGAAGATCAGCATTCGCAGAAGCAGGCGCGCCGCCATCGCCGTCGCCCTGGGATCCGTGCTCGCGCTGACCGCCACCGCCTGCGGCGACGACGGCAGCGGCGCCGCCGGGGACAAGGGCGACGAGGGCTCGGGCAAGGGCGAGATCACCTTCTGGGACAACAACGGCGGTGTCCGTACCGACATCTGGAAGGAGATCATCGCCGACTTCGAGAAGAAGTACCCGAACATCGAGGTCAAGTACGTCGGTATCCCCGCCGCGAACGCCCAGTCCAAGTACGACACCGCCATCCAGGGCGGCGGCCTGCCCGACGTCGGCGGCGTGGGCACCGCGATGCTCGCCGAGGTCGCGGTCCAGGGCGCGCTGGAGCCGCTGGACAGCCGGCTGGAGAAGAGCGCGCTGAACGGCAAGCTGAGCCAGAACCTGCTGGACAGCAGCCGGGCCGCGGGCGGCGGCGACAAGCTGTACCAGATCCCGACCTCGTCCAACAACGGCACGCTGTGGTACCGCACCGACCTGTTCGAGAAGGCGGGCCTGGACGCGCCGACCACCTGGTCGAAGTTCTACCAGGCCGCCGACAAGCTCACCGACAAGGGCAAGAACCAGTTCGGGTTCACCATCCGCGGCGGTGAGGGCTCCATCGCGCCGGCCCTGGACGCCGCGTACAGCCAGACCGGCATCACCTCGTTCTGGAACGGCGACAAGACCACCGTCAACGACCCCAAGATGGTGGCCGCGCTGGAGAAGTACGTCGCCCTGTACAAGAAGGACACGCCGTCCGCCGACGTCAACAACGACTTCACCAAGATGGTCGCCCAGTGGGACAGCGGCAACATCGGCATGCTGAGCCACAACCTCGGCTCCTACCAGGACCACCTGAAGGCGCTGGGCGCGGACAAGTTCCGGGGCCTGCCCAACCCGACGCAGGACGACGGCACCCGGGTGCAGATCTCCAACCCGGTCGACGGCCTGAGCGTGTTCAAGTCCAGCAAGAACAAGGCGGCCGCCTGGAAGTTCATCGAGTTCGCCGTCTCGCACGAGGAGAACTCGAAGTTCAACGAGTCCGCGGGGCAGATCCCGGCGAACACCGAGGCCGCGCAGGACGCGTGGGTCCAGAAGGCCGAGCCGACGAAGCTGGCCGCCGAGGCGCTCAACGGCAACGGCACGAAGATCGTCCAGCTTCCGTACTACCTGCCGGACTGGAACACCATCTCCAAGGCCGACAACGAGCCCAACTTCCAGAAGGTGCTGCTCGGGAAGATGAGCGCGAAGGACTTCCTGGACACGCTGGCGCAGCAGCTGAACGCCGCGCAGGCGGACTGGAAGAAGAACCACTGAGGGCCCTGGTGGTCCTGGGGAGCGGGGGACCGCGGGTCCGGCTGCGGCCGGCCGCGCGGTTCCCCGCGCCCCCGGCCGGTCGACTCACCCCCGTCCGAAAGGCACCTCTGTCCGAAAGGCACCCTCCGTGTCTCTTACCCGCAGACAGCTCACCGCGGCCGCCCTGGCCGCCGTTCCCCTCGCCCTCGCGGTGAACGGGACCGCACGGGCGGCCGGCCGCTCCACCCGCACCCTCTACATCGCCGGCGACTCCACCGCGGCGCAGAAGTACGCCGACGCCGCCCCCGAGACCGGGTGGGGCATGGCACTGCCGTTCTTCCTGCACAAGGACCTCCCGGTCGCCAACCACGCGGTGAACGGGCGCAGTTCCAAGAGCTTCGTCGACGAGGGCCGACTGGAGGCGATCCTCGCCGTGATCCGGCCCGGTGACCTCCTCCTCGTCCAGTTCGCGCACAACGACGAGAAGGCGGCCGACCCCACCCGCTACACCGAGCCGTGGACCACGTACCAGGACTACCTGCGCCGGTACCTGGACGGCGCCCGTGCCCGCGGGGCCCGGCCGGTGCTCGCCACCCCGGTCGAGCGCCGCAGGTTCGACGCGGACGGCAACGCCGTGCCGACCCACGGCGACTACCCGGCGGCGATGCGCGCGCTCGCCGCCGAGGAGCGCGTGCCGCTGCTCGACATCCAGGCCCTGTCGCTCGCGCTGTGGCAGGAACTCGGGGTCGAGGCGACCAAGACCTACTTCAACTGGACCGCGACCGAGCAGGACAACACGCACTTCAACCCGCCGGGCGCGATCGCCGTGGCGCGCCTCGTGGCGCGGGAGCTGCTGCGCACGCGGGTGCTCGCGCCGCGGGACGTCGTCCGGCTGGACGACGACATCCCCCCGTCCTGGATCACCTGGCCCGAGGCGACGGACGCCTCGGTCGCATGAGCAAGGAGAGCCGCACAGTGCGTACACAGAAATGTCATGGACGTGCCATAGCAGCCCTGGTGGGCTGCACCGCCCTCGTGCTCGCCGTCACCGGCACGTCCGCCGCCCAGGCCCAGTCCCAGGCCGGATCCCGGGACGTCGCCCGGCAGACGCTGGGCGCGAACGACGGCTGGGCCGCCTACGGCACCGGCACCACCGGCGGCGCGGCCGCCGACGCCGCCCACGTCTACACCGTCACCACCTGGGACGAGTTCAAGGCGGCCCTCGCCGACGGCGGCACCGCACCTAAGATCGTCAAGGTGAAGGGGACGATCGACGCCGACGGCCCGGACTGCGCCACCTTCGCGGCGCCCGGCTACGACTTCGACACCTACCTGAAGACCTACGACCCCGCCGTCTGGGGCCGCACCAAGAACCTGGACGCCGAGCCCGACGACAGCCCCGAGGGCCTGCGCCGCGCCTCCGCCGCCAACCAGGACGTCTACATCAAGGCCAACGTGCCCGCGAACACCACGATCGTCGGCCTCGGCAAGAACGCCGGCTTCAAGGGCGCCAGCCTGCAGATCAAGGGCGTCGACAACGTCATCGTCCGCAACCTCACCTTCGAGAGCCCCCTCGACTGCTTCCCGCAGTGGGACCCGACCGACACCGCCGACGGCAACTGGAACTCCGAGTACGACAGCGCGGTGATCTACGGGTCGACGCACGTGTGGATGGACCACAACACCTTCACCGACGGCGAGCACCCCGACAGCACCCTGCCGTACTACTACGGCCGGATCTTCGAACAGCACGACGGCGAACTGGACATCGTCAAGGGCGCCGACTACGTGACCGCCTCCTGGAACGTCTTCGCCGACCACGACAAGACGATCCTGATCGGCAACAGCGACAGCGCCGCCACGGCCGCCGTCGACCGCGGCCACCTGAAGGTCACCTTCCACCACAACCTGTTCTCGAACCTCGTCGAGCGCGCCCCCCGGGTCCGCTTCGGCCAGGTCGACTCCTACAACAACCACTTCGTGGCGGGCGAGGACTACTCCTACAGCTACGGCATCGGCATGGAGTCCCAGCTCGTCGCCGAGCACAACGCCTTCACGCTGCCCGACGGGGGCAACGTGGGCAAGGTGCTGAAGAAGTGGAAGGAGGCGCCGGTCACCGCCGCCGACAACTACGTCAACGGCACGCTGACCGACCTGATCGCCGTGCACAACGCCGAAGTGCCCGGCGAGACCCTCCAGTCGGGCGCCGGCTGGACGCCGACCCTGCGCACCAGGATCGACCCGGCGAAGGCGGTCCCCGGCATCGTCGACCACTGCGCGGGCGCCGGCCGTCTCGGCTGACCCTCCGCGTCCGGGCCGGGGCCGCTCCGAGCCCCGGCCCGCCCTTTCCCCGGCCCGTCCCCCCGGCCGCCCTTCCCTCCGGCCTTGCCCCCGGCCTTCCCCTGGGCCCTTCCCCCCTGAGCCGCACCGCGAAGGAGCACCCGCATGCCCTCGCCCCATGTCCGTCTCCCGCTGTCCAGAAGGCGTTTCCTCGCCGCGAGCGCCGGGGCGGCCGCCGCGCTCGGTCTCGCCCCGGTCCCCGCGCGGGCCGCGGGCGGGACGCGCCCGTTCGGCCGCTACGGCTCCCCGGACCGCCGTCTGACGCCCCTGACCCTGTACGTCGACCCGTACGGCCGCGGCGACTTCACCTCCGTCCAGGCCGCGGTGACCGCCGCGACCGGCAGCGGCCGGACGCTGGTCATCGCGCCCGGCACCTACCGCGAGACGGTCGTGCTCGACGCCACCCGCACCGAGGCCACCTGGATCGGCGCCTCCGAGGACCCCCGCGACGTCGTGATCGTCTTCGACCGCGCCAACGGCACCCCCAAGCCCGGCGGCGGCACCTACGGCACCACCGGCTCGGCCACCACGACCCTCCAGGCGGACGGCTTCACCGCCCGCTGGATCACCTTCGCCAACGACTGGCTGCGCGCCGACCACCCCGACATCACCGGCACCCAGGCGGTGGCCGTCAAGGTGCAGGGCGACCGCAGCGCGTTCACGCACTGCCGGTTCCTCGGCCACCAGGACACCCTGTACGCCGACTCGATGGCCCTCGGCACCTTCGCCCGCCAGTACTACGCGCACTGCTACGTCGAGGGCGACGTCGACTTCGTCTTCGGCCGGGCCACCGCCGTCTACGAGCACTGCCACTTCCGCACCCTGGACCGCACCGACCTGGCCGCCGCCCCCTACGGTTTCGTCTTCGCGCCCTCGACGGCGGCCGCCAACCCGCGCGGCTACCTGGTGACCCGCGGCCGCGTGAGCAGCGAGGCCCCGGACGGCTTCTACAAGCTGGCCCGGCCCTGGGTGCCCGGCTCCGACCCCACCGCCCGCCCGATGCTCACCGTCCGGGACACCTTCCTCGGCGCCGGCCTCGACGCGGTCGCGCCCTACACCAACATGTCGGACACCTACCCGTGGCAGAACCAGCGGTTCGCCGAGTACCGCAACACCGGCCCCGGCGCCGAGATCACCGTCCCCGCCGACCGCCCCCAGCTCACCGACGAGGAAGCCGGGTCGGCGACCCGCGCGGCTTATCTCGGCGACTGGACGCCGTGGCGGGAGGGCTGCTGACATGCGCCGCCGCACCCTGCTGGCGGGCCTGGCCGGCGTACCGGCCGCCCTCGCCGCCGCTCCCGCCCACGCCGGCGACCGCCGGGTCCTGCACGTCCGCCCCGGCGACTCGGTGCAGGCGGCCGTGGACGCGGTGGACGGACCGGGCCGGACGATCGTCGTGCACCCGGGGACCTACCGCGAGGTCGTCCAGATTCCCGCCGACAAGGCCGGGCTGACGATCCGCGGCGCCACCCGCGACCCGCGCGACACCGTCGTCGTCTTCGACCGCGCCAACGGCACCAAGAAACCCGACGGCACCACCTACGGCACCGCCGGCTCCGCCACCTTCACCTCCGCGGCGGCCGGACTGACCGTCCGCGACCTCACCCTGGCCAACGACTGGCTGCGCGCCGACCACCCCGACATCACCGGCACGCAGGCCGTCGCCGCGTACCTCACCGGCGACCGCACCCACTTCGACAACGTCCGCCTGCTCGCCCACCAGGACACCCTGTTCGCCGACACGACCGCGCTCGACGCCTTCGGCCGGCAGTACTTCCGCCACTGCTACATCGAGGGCGACGTCGACTTCGTCTTCGGCCGGGCGACGGCGGTGTTCGAGGAGTGCCACTTCCACACGCTCCGCCGGGACGTGGACTTCGTCCCCAAGGGCATGGTCTTCGCCCCCTCCACCGCCCGCGCCAACCCCCACGGCTTCCTGGCCGTGCGCGGGCGGGTGACCTCGGGTGCGGAGGACGGCGCGTACAAGCTCGCCCGGCCCTGGGTGCCGTCGTACGAGACCACCGCCTGGCCCTCGCTGGTCGTGCGGGACACCTGGCTGGGGCCGGGCATCGACGCCGTCGCCCCGTACACCAACATGCGCGACGCCTACCCCTGGCAGTCCATGCGCTTCCGTGAGTACGCCAACTCCGGCCCGGGCGCGGTGGTCTCGGTGCCGGAGAACCGGCCGCAGCTGACCGCGGAGGAGGCCGCCGGGCACACCCGGCGGACGTATCTGGGCGACTGGAGGCCGTATGAACGGCCGTGACGCGCTGGGGCTGTCTGTGCTCGGTGCGCCTCCGGGGCGCCTGAGCCGGTGTCGAGACCGCGACCGTGCTCGACCCTGCGGGCCTCCGCGCGCTCGCGCCCTCGACACCGGCGCGCCCCTTCGGCGCGGGCGTTCGTGACCGGGACCGGCGCCGCGCTGCTCGCGGCGGGCGCCGGCGGACCGGCGCAGGCGGCGCAGGCTGCCGTCACGGACGGGCCGCTGCCCGACTTCCACCCCCTGCTGAAGCAGGAACTGACCTTCCCCCTCGCCTGGGGCACCTCACCGATCCGCGACTTCCACGCCTGGCGCCGAGCCGCCCGCGCCAAGGTCGAGGAGCTGCTGATCGTCGGCGGGGACGAACACACCCCGTACGCCCCGCGGTTCGCCGACCGCTGCGAGGGCGACGGGTACACCCGGGAGTCGGTCACCCTCTCCCTCACCCGCTACGAACGCGTCCGCGCCCTCCTGCTGACCCCGCACGGCACCGGCCCCTTCCCGGCCGTCCTGCTGCTGCACGACCACGGGGCGAAGTTCGACATCGGCAAGGAGAAACTGGTCCGCCCCTGGTACGACGACACCCGGCTCGCGTCCGCGCAGGGGTGGGCCGACAAGTACTTCAGCGGCCGGTTCGTCGGGGACGAACTGGCCCGCCGCGGCTACGTCGTGCTCGTCGCCGACGCCCTCGGCTGGGGCGACCGCGGTCCGCTCGGCTACGACCAGCAGCAGGCCCTGGCGAGCAACTTCTTCAACCTCGGCTCCTCGCTGGCCGGTCTCATGGCCCGCGAGGACGCCCGCGCCGCCGGCTTCCTGGCCGGCCTGGAGCGGGTGGACCGGCGGCGGATCGCGGCCGTCGGGTTCTCCATGGGCGCCTTCCGCGCCTGGCAGACCGCCGCGCTCGGCGACGACGTCGCCGCCGCGGCCGCCGTCTGCTGGATGACCGGACTGAAGGAGATGATGGTCCCCGGCAACAACACCCTGCGCGGGCAGTCCTCCTATTACATGCTGCACCCCGGGCTTCCCCGGTTCCTCGACTTCCCCGACGTGGCGAGCATCGCCGCACCCCGGCCGATGCTCTTCTTCAACGGCGGGCTGGACCCGCTGTTCCCCGCCGACGGCGTCCGCGCCGCCCACGACAGGCTGCGCACCGTCTGGCGTTCCCGCCACGCCGAGGAGCGGCTGCACCTGAAGACCTGGCCCGACCTCGGCCACGTCTTCGTCGACCGCATGCAGGACGAGGTCTTCGCCTGGCTGGACCGCGTCCTGTGACCTTTCCCCCTCCACACCGCCCCCGCACGACGAAAGGACCCGCCCCCATGTCTCCTCGGTCTCGTCGTACCGCTCTCACCGCCCTGTCGGCCCTGGCGCTGGGCGCCGGACTCGCAGTCCTGCCCACCCAGGCGCAGGCGGCGACCGTCGTCGTCAGCAACTCCACCGACCTGTCCAACGCCATCAAGAACGCCACCGCCGGCACGGTCATCCAGGTCCGCGGCGGCACCTACTACCCGACGGCCACCCTGCAGTCCACCGCCAACGGCACCTCCTCCGCGCCCGTCACGCTGACCGCGTACGGCTCGGAGACCGTGAAGATCGACGGGTCGTCGCTCCCCGCCGGCTCCTGGATCTTCAAGCTGACCGCCGACTACTGGAACGTCTCCAACATCACCTTCCAGAACTCCCCGGACAGCGCGGTCGTCTGCCAGTCCTGCACCGGCACCAACTGGAACAACGTCAAGACCATCAACGGCGGCGACTCCGGCTTCACGCTCACCGGCGACGGAACCGTGAACAACACCGTCAAGAACCTGGACAGCTACGGCAACTACGACGCCGCGACGCACGGCCAGAACGCCGACGGGGTGGCCGTCAAGTTCGGCTCCGGCACCGGCAACCTGATCACCGGCGCCCGCCTCTACAACAACTCGGACGACGGCATCGACCTGTGGTCCTTCTCCTCGCCCGTCACCATCGAGCACACCTGGTCCTTCGGCAACGGCGTCAACCGCTGGGGCGACTCCGCCTTCCAGGGCAACGGCAACGGCTACAAGCTGGGCGGCAACGGCGTCACGGTCGCCCACGTCGTCAACAACTCGGCCGCCTGGGGCAACACCGGCAACGGCTTCACCGAGAACTCCAACACCGGCGCCATCGTCATCAACCGCACCACCGCCTACGCCAACGCCAAGTGGGGCTACTACTTCGCGACGAGCTCGGCCCGGCTCGGCAAGAACCTCGCCGTGAGCAACGGCAGCGGCCAGGTCAGCAAGGGCTCCTCGGTGGTCTCGGCCGGCAACAACTGGGACTCCGGCATCGCCACGCCCGCGTTCAGGTCGACCGACGCCTCGACGACGTACAACGCCCGCCAGTCGGACGGTTCGCTGCCCGCCACCACCTTCCTCACCACCGGCAGCACCACCATCGGGGCGACGATGAACTGAATCCGCGGCCGCCCCGGCGATCCCCGCCGGGGCGGCCGAGACCGGGCCGAGCCCGACCGGGGCGCTTGACCCGTTTTTTGCCCGTGGAAGAGTCTCGATCGGGCAACGGGTCTCGCGCCCAACGCCGTTACGCGCGTAGAAAACTGTCATGCATAAGCCACTGCGTATCGCGGCCGTCGCCGCGGCGTGCGCCCTGACCGGCGCCGCCCTCTACGGCGCCGGCGCGGCCACCGCCGGTCAGTCCACCGCCAACTCCACGCACGAGCCCTACAACATCGGGCTCCTGGTGAAGGACATCGACACCTACTACGGCACCACGCTCGACGCCAACGGCGTCTACCAGGCGTCCGCGGACAGCCCCTACGCCGAGGACCTGGCGCGCGTCGACGCGGCCGCCCGGAAGTACATCGACCAGGCGGCCCGCAAGGCCCACCACCGGCACGAGAAGCCCGCGGTCGTCTTCGACATCGACGACACGCTGCTGCTCAGCCTCGACTACGAGAAGCGCTACAACTACACCTACAACTCCGCCTCGTGGGCCGACTACGTCAACCGGGCCGACCGCCCGGCCGTCTTCGGCAGCCCCGAGCTGGTCCAGTACGCCGAGGCCAAGGGCGTCGAGGTCTTCTACAACTCGGGTCTGAGCGAGGCCCAGCGCTCCGCCGCCGTCGAGAACCTGAAGAAGATCGGCGCGGACGTGAACCTCGACACCGCGCACGTGTTCCTCAAGGACAAGGCCAACCCGCCGTCCTACCTGAGCGCCTGCGCCACTCCGGGCACCTGGACCTGCACGACGGTGCAGTACAAGTCCGGCACCCGCAAGCACATCGAGGACGACCTCGGCTACGAGATCATCGCCAACTTCGGCGACCAGTACTCCGACCTCGACGGCGGCTACGCCGACAAGACGTACAAGCTGCCGAACCCCACGTACTTCGTCAGCTGACGGCTCCTGCCGGTCCCTTGCCGGGGGGGGGGGGGGGGGGGGGGGGGGGGGGGGGGGGGGGGGGGGGGGGAAGGAGGGGGGGGGGGGGGGGGGGGGGGGGGGGGGGGGGGGGGGGGGGGGGGGGGGGGGGGGGGGGGGGGGGGGGGGGGGGGGGGGGTGTTTTTTT
>NZ_JBVIIE010000088.1:0-26253 GCF_055569945.1 Streptomyces sp. NPDC031340 | reverse complement strand
CCGCGGACGGCCGACTCGAACACCTCGGACGCACCGACCACCAGATCAAGATCCGCGGCATGCGCATCGAACCCGGCGAAATCGAAACCCGGCTGGTGGGCCACGAAGCGGTCACCGAGGCCGTCGTCGTCGCCCGGGAGGACACCCCGGGGGAGCCGCGCCTGATCGGCTACCTCGTGGCCGCCCCGGGTGGTCGGCCGACCGTCGGCGAGTTGCGCTCCTGGCTGGAGCCGGCCCTGCCGGAGCACATGGTGCCCTCCGCGTTCGTCGTCCTGCCCACGCTCCCCCGCACCCCCAACGGCAAGGTGGACCGCGCGGCGCTGCCCGCGGTCGGTGCCGAACGGCCCCACCTGGAGGCCGCGTTCATCGCCCCGCGGTCTCCGTGGGAGCAGGTGGTGGCCGCCGTGTGGGCCGACGTCCTCGATGTCGACGGGATCGGCCTGGACGACGACTTCTTCGACCTCGGCGGCCACTCCCTGCTGGCCGCCCACGTCATCGCCCGGATGCGTTCCCGGCACGGCGTCACCCTGCCCCTGCGTTCGCTGTTCGGCGCGCCCACGGTGCGGGAGTTCGCCGGCCTCATCGACCGTCCCGAGCCGGGACGGCAGAGCGCGCACGGTCTGGTCGACCTCACGTCGAGCACGGCACCGCAGACCCTGTTCTGCGTCCACGAGGGCACCGGCAGCATCACCGGCTACTACGAGATGGCCCGCATGCTCCGCGACGAACTCGCGGTCACCGGTATCGAGTTCGACGAGTCCCTGGTCGACTCCGGCGCCCCCGACCCGCTCGCGGCCATGGCCTCGGCCTATGTGCGGCTGGTCACCGAGCGCCGGCCGAAGGGACCGTATCTGCTGTGCGGCTGGTCGATGGGCGGCGTCATCGCCTACGAGATAGCCGCGCAGTTGCACCGCGCCGGCCACGAGGTCGCCTGGGTCGGGCTCGTCGACTCCGTGGTGGCCGCCCCCGAGACGGCCAACCGGGACCGCGTCGACCGGCTGCTGGAGGAACTCCTGGACATGTCCGGCAGGATCCCCGAGCAGGAATGGGCCGACCGGGCGCCGGGCCTGCTGGCCGGGCACATGCGCCAACTGGACCTGCGCGAGGAGCAGATCGGCCTCGGCAAGGACGCACTGGAGAAACGCCTGCGGCGCAACCGCTTCTTCCGCGAGGCCAAACGCACCTACCGGCCGGTCCCCGCCGACGTGCCGCTGCACGTCCTCAGGGCCGAGAACGGCAACTGGGACCGGTCCTGGTTCGACGCCTGGCGTGACTACGCGCCGCGGACCGCGTTCACCGAGGTGCCCGGCACTCACCTCTCCGTCATGGAACGCCCGCACCTGGAGCGGGTCGTCGGCTGGCTGCGCGACACTCTGGAGGCAGGCCGTGACGATGCCTGAGGACCTGGACACGGAAGCCGACTCGGGCGCCGCCGCGCCGGCCTCGCCGGCCGAGCAGGCCGTGGTGCCGCTGAGCCGCAACCGTGACTTCACCCTGCTGTGGATCAGCCAGCTCGCGTCCGTCCTCGGCAACCGCATGGCGTACGTCGCCTACCCGTTGCTGGTTCTGTCCCTGACCGGCTCGCCCGTCATGGCCGGCCTCATCGGCACGGTGCGCGCCGCACCGCAGTGGATCCTGGGCCTGCCTGCCGGGCTCATCGCCGACCGGGTCGACCGCAAGCGGCTCATGCTGACCTGCGACCTGGTCTGTCTCATCGCGCTGACCACCCTCGTCGTCGGCCTGGCCGCCGACCTGCTGACCTACCCCCAGGTGGTCGTCGTGGCCCTGGTTGAGGGCTCTGCCGCGGTGCTGTTCTCCCCGGCCGAGGTCTCCGCCCTGCGGCACGTCGTCCCCGCGTCACAGGTACGGGCGGCCACCGCGCGCAACGAGAGTCGCGAGTATGGCGCCATGCTCGCCGGGCCTTCCCTCGGCGGCGCCCTGTTCGCCGTCTCGCGCTTCCTGCCGTTCCTCGGCGACGCCCTGTCCTACCTCGTCTCCTTCCTCACCGTCTCGGCGATCCGGACGCCGTTCCGTTCCGCACCGGCCCGCGGGAAGCGGACAGAGGGCATCATCCGGGGAATCGGAGTGGGCCTGTCATGGCTGGTGCGCCAGCGGTTCCTGCGCGCCAGCGTCCTGATGGTGGCGGCGAGCAACATGGTCGGCAACGCCATGCCGACGCTGCTCATCGTCACCGCGCACGCACACGGCAGCTCGCCGGCTCTCGTCGGCGCCGTGCTCACCCTCTCCGGCGCGGGCGGCCTGATCGGCTCGGTCGTGGCCTCGTGGGCGGCGGACCGGGTGTCGGCGACGACGGTCGTCCTCGGCTTCCCATGGGTGTGGGCGGCACTGCTGCCCCTGCTGTTCCTGCCCGGCGGCGTCGTCGTGATGGGGGTCGTCTTCGGCCTGATGCTGGCTGTCGCGCCGCTGTGGAACTCCGTGATCTCCACGTACCGCATCGTCCTCGTGCCCGACGGACTCCAGGGGCGGGTGGACAGCGCCTGCCGGTTCTTCACCCAGTCCGTCAGCCTGCTCAGCCCCCTCGTGGCCGGCGTGCTGCTGGAGTACGCCGGCACCACCACGACGATCGTGTCGATGCTGGCCTGGATGGTGCTGCTCGGCCTCGTCGGCCTCGTCATGCCCGTTCTGCGCAACCCCCCGCCGCTGCCCGGCGAGGACGCCGCCACTGCCTGACCCCGACCGTCACGCCCCCGCCCCCTGCGGGCCGACCGAGGAGATCCCATGAGCGAACGCCATTCGGCATCCGGCGGATCCGTCGACGACACAGTCCTGCGCGTGTGGACCGAGGTGCTGAAGGCCGAGCCGGACGGGCCAGCCACCCATTTCTTCGACTTCGGCGGGCACTCGCTGGCCGCGATGCGCGCCGTCACCCGGCTGCGTCGCGAACTGTCCGTCCCCGTCCCCACCCGCCTGATCTTCGACCACCCCGTGCTGTCCGACTTCACCGCGCAGGTGCGCGCCCTCGTCGAGACCGCCGCCCAGTAGCCGTCCGTCCCGCGCTGCCGACCGGCACTGCAACCCACCGGCGAAGGAGCAGACATGACCACGATTGCCGTGACTTACGACTACGGTTCCGTCAACGTGGCCGAGATCGCGATGGGCCTCGGCCACCTGGGCGACCTCGTCTTCGTCGGCGAGGACTCCCCGCACACCACGCCGTTGATCCCGCTCCTGCGGGACCTGGGCGAAGTCGTCCGCCTCGACCGTGGGTTCGACGAAGCGGCCGACCGGCTGGCCGTTCTCGCCCCGGACGCCATCGTGAGCTACAGCGACGCGATGCTGCCGGTCACCGCCCGGCTCGCCGAACGTCTCGGCCTGCCGTACCACAGTGTCGGGACCGCGTCCCTGCTCACCGACAAGTCCCGCCAGCGGCAGCGGCTGCGCGAGACCGGAGTGGAGGACGTGCGCACCGCCGCCCTGACCACGCCCACGGACTGGGCGGCCGCCGTCGCCGCCGTCGGACTGCCCGCCGTTCTCAAACCCGTGCACGGCCAGGGCAGCCGTGACGCCCACCTGGTCACCGACGCGGACGCCGGACGCGCTCTGTTCACCGCACTCATCGGCTCCGCGCAGCCGGCCGGGGCGCCCGCGTTCGTCCTGGAGGAGTACCTCGTCGGCCGGCCCAGCGATCCCTTCGGCGACTACGTCTCCGTCGAGACCGTCTGCACCCCCTCCGGCCGCGTCCCCCTCGCCGTTTCCGGCAAGCTCCCCCAGCTCACGCCTTTCCGGGAGACCGGCCAGGTGTGGCCGTCGCCGCTGCCGAAGGAGGAGATCCAGCAGATCGAGGACCTGGTCGACCGCGCGCTGGACGCCCTGGGTGTGACCACCGGCATCACCCACACGGAGGTCAAGCTGACCGCCGACGGCCCCCGTATCGTCGAGGTGAACGGGCGGCTCGGCGGCCGCATCAACGAGATGTGCCGGCGGGCGCTCGGCTTCGACTGCGTGGAGTTGTCCGGCCGCCTCGCCCTGGGGCTCACCGCCTGGACGCCGCCGCCGCCCCCGCGCGGCTTCCACTTCCAGTACATCCCGCCGGCCCCCGTCGAGGAATTCACCCTGGAGGAGGTGCACGGCATCGATGCGGTCCGGGCGTTGCCCGGTGTGGTCGCCTACCGTCCCACGGTGGAGCCCGGGGAGCACTGGCCGACCAGCGTCATGACCCGCCCCCTCGACACAGTCACCGGAGCCGGCGGCAGTTTCGAGGAGGTCTTCGCGACCATGGAACGCGCCCGCCGCCTGCTGAGCTACACCTTCACCTTCGCCGGTGGCACCCGCACGCTCACGGCGGCCGAACTGGAACACCTGCCGGTCACCGTCCCCGGCGGGGAGGCACGGTGACCGGCCTCATCCACCACGCCGTCGCCAGGCAGGCCGCGCTGCGTCCCGGCGCCACCGCTGTGATCCACGGCTCCGCCCGTATCGGCTACGGCCCCCTGGACGCCGCCGCCCGCGCCCACGCGGCCCGGCTCGCCCGGCTCGGCGTCGGGCCCGGGCACATCGTCCCCGTGGTGCTGCCGCGGGGGATCCGGCTGCTGACCGCGCTGCTCGCGGTGCTGCACACCGGCGCCGCGTACTGCGCCCTCGACCACCGCTGGCCGCCTGCTCACCTGGCCTCCCTGGCCGGCCGGCTGGGCGCGCCGCTCGTCGTGACCGACGAACCCGCAGGCTGGCCGGTCCCGGCCTGGACGCTGCCGGACGATCCAGGTCCGGTCCCTGACGCGGCGCCGGCCGCCGCCCCGCCGGGAGCAGGCGACGCTCCGGCGACGGTGTTCTTCACGTCCGGCACCACCGGACGGCCCAAGGCGGTGGTCTCCCCGCACCGCGCCGCACTGCGGCTCTTCGGCGCCCCGACGTTCGCGGACTTCGGCCCCGGCCACGCCATGCCGCAGGCGGCGCCGGTGCCGTGGGACGCGTTCACGCTGGAGGTGTGGGGGATGCTCACCACCGGCGGCACCTGCGTCGTCCCCGAGGACGACCACCTGCTGCCCGACGACCTGCGGGACCTCGCCGAACGGTGCGGCGTGGACCAACTGTGGCTCACCTCCTCGCTGTTCAACCTGTTCGTCGATGAGGATCCCGACGCCTTCGGCGGGCTGCGCCGCGTGATCACCGGCGGCGAGCGGCTGTCGCCCGAGCATGTGGCGCGCTTCCTCGACCGGCATCCCGACATCGCGCTCGTCAACGGCTACGGCCCGGTGGAGAGTTGCGTGTTCGCCACCACCCACACCGTCTCCCGCGTCGACTGCGCGCTGCCGGACGGGATCCCGCTCGGCCGGCCGGTCCGCGGCACCGGAGTCCTGGTGCTGGACGGGGACGAGCCGGTGCCGCCGGGCACGATCGGCGAGATCTGCCTGACCGGCGCCGGGCTCGCCCTGGGCTATTTCGGCGAGGATCCGGCCTCGGCGAACTTCACCACCCACCGGCAGGACGGCCGGTCCGTCCCGCTCTACCGTACCGGCGACCTGGGCGTCCTCGACCCGGACGGCGTGCTGCACTACCGGGGCCGGGCCGATCGCCAGGTGAAGATCGCCGGCCACCGCGTGGAGCCCGCCGAGATCGAGACCACGGCGCGTGGGCTGCCTGGCGTCCGGGACTGCGCCGTGCTGCCGTTGACCGGCGACGACGGCGGATTCGACCGGCTCGCCCTCTTCTACACCGCCCGACCCGGCGCCGCTCCGCCCGAGGCCGTGCGCACCGCCCTCGCCGCCCGTCTCCCGCGCCACCTCGTCCCGGCGGTGATCACACCGCTGCCTTCCCTGCCGCGCACCCCGCAAGGCAAGCTCGACCGTCGTGCGCTGCTGTCTGCGGCAGGTGGTTGACAGAACCGGCGCGGGGCCGCGTCCGCTCACCGCCCGACTCGATGGCGCGGGGGGGGGGGGGGGGGGTGGGCCGCCCCCCCCCCCCCCCCGAGCCACGTCCCAAGGGCCTGTCTGGTGCCGTATGCCCCTGGTCCCCCGGACGTCCCGGGTGACGGCCGGCGTACGGCGGCGGCACCTACCTCGACACCAACGGCGTCTCCACCAAGAGCGGCGCCAAGTACAAGGTGTCGGCCACGAAGACCAAGGACCGCGGCCCCGGCACCGCGAAGTGGCACATCTTCGGCAAGACGTCCTCGCCCGCCGACGGCCACATCCGCACCGACGACATCGTGCACCTGCTCGACGACTACCAGTCCGCCAACGGCGGCTTCCTCGACACCAACGGCGCCGCCAACCAGTCCGGCGCCAAGTACGACGTCGTCACCAGCCACTACACCGACCGCGGCACCGGCACCGGCTCCTGGAAGGTGCTGCCGTCCAGCTGACCCGCCCCGGGCCTGCCGCCCGTGCGTGAAGCAGGCGCATGGGCGGCAACCCTCGCCCCGGGGGCGATGCGTTCGGAGTGCGTTCACTGTGAACGCACCAACGCACGTTCATGCCTGCTCTCGTCCGGGATGACGGACGGTCACGCGCTCCCCTGCCACGTCAGGCATGTTCCTCGGCGGGCGGAGCATCGTTCATATGATCGCTCACGGCAACCGGCGTAGGGCGCCCTGAGTCGTTCGGAGACGGCTGTCCTAAGGTCACGTGCATGTCGAGGACCACACCGCCGCGCCCGCTCGATGTCGAGGCGCTGTTCCCGGAGCTGGCGGCCTACCGGGGCACCACCACCCGGCTCCACCCGCGCCCCGGCCGACCGGACGCAGCGACCAGTTCCGTGGGCGGTCCGCTGCTGTGGCCGATGGACGAACCCTGGCCGGTGTGCACCGAGCCGCACAGCCACGCGCGTGGCCGACGCCCGGCGGACATCCACCGCAAGCGGCGGATCCTGGCTTCCGCATGGCTCCGTGAACCGAACCCCGGTCCCACGGACGAGGAACGGCAGACGCTGCGGGAGCTGGGCCGGGAACACTGCGTCCCAGATCCCGCTGCGAACGGTGCACTGCCACTGATCGGTCTCGCGCAGCTCTACCGGAGGGACATCCCCGACCTGCCGGCCGGACCGGACGACTGCGATCTGCTCCAGGTGTTCTGGTGCCCCTTCGACGCACACGGCCCGACCGGCTACGGCATGCTGTTGGACCTGCGCTGGCGCCGGTCGTGGGAGGTCACCGCGGTGCTGGAGTCACCGCCGCAGCCGCAGGTGGTCGGCTCCGAGGGATACGTGCCGGAGCCGTGCGTGCTGCATCCGGAGCAGGTGGCCACCTACCCGTTCGCCGGCCTCCTCCCAGACGACCTGCGCGCCCGGATCGATGCCTGGGAGGCCGCGCTGGAGGAACAGTCGACGGGTGAGGATGCCGCAGCGCCGGTGGGCTATCAGTACGACCTGTCCATCCCACCGGGCTGGCGCGTCGGCGGTTTCGCCTCCTGGCACACCACCGACCCCTCCCCCATGAACTGCCGGACCTGCTCGGCGCCGATGCACCTGCTGCTGACCGTCGACAGCTCGGAATGGGACGGCGGCAGCGGCAGCTGGAAGCCGCTGGAAGAACAGGGCCTCGCCACCCACCAGTCCGCTGAGCCGACCGAGGTCACCGTGGGGCGCTGGGGCCAGCTCAACGTCTTCGCCTGCCCGAGGGAACCCGGCCACCCGCACCGCTGGAGCATCCAGTAGGCCGCTCGGTCAGGACCTGTACAGCCGCCGAGGAGACATGTCGGCGCATGGGCCGTCCGGCAACGAACCGGCCGTCAGGCGGGCAAGCCACCACCCGCAAAGCAGCAGGCAGCCGCCGGTCGGCGGCTGCCTGCCGCCGAGACGTGAGGACCGCTAGCCGGCCCAGACGCCGGAGTTGTACGCGTCCGAGGCGAAGTGGAACTGGAACTGGGTGCCGTCCTTGACACCGGTGGCCACCACGGTCCACTGACCTGCCGGTGCGTACTTGTAGGAGTTGCACGTACTGCCCCCCGACGTCGGGTAGAAGCACACCTCCACATAGGCGGACTGGTTGGGCTTGATGTTGATGTCGGCGCAGTTGCTCGTCGTGGTGAGTCGGCCTGTGGTCGGGTACCACCTGGCACCTGTCGGTTTCGTGTACGACTTCGCGCTGCCGTAGCAGGACGTGACTGCGGCCCGGGTGGCCGCTGTCCTGGGGGCTGCGACCGGCACCGATCCGTGGATCGCCCGCGCCCGGCGCGCGCTGCGCGGGACCCGGCTGCCGCTGCTGTCCGGGCATCCGGCGACCCGGCCGCGACGGGCCACCGCGGATTCAAGGGCTCTGACCGCGAGGCCGGACTGCATCCGGGCGTCGATGGAACAGCCCACGATGCGGCCGGAGTACACGTCCTTGACGGCACACAGATACAGCTTGCCCTCACCGGTTGCGTGCTCGGTGATGTCCGTCAGCCACAAGCGGTTCGGCCCGGCTGCGGTGAAGTCCCGCCGCACCAGATCATCATGGACGGGCGGCCCGGCCTTGGCGTTCTTCCCACGGCCTCTGCGCTTGCCGAAGGCGCTCCACCACTCGTTGTCCCGGCATATCCGCCAGGCAGTCCGCTCGGCCATCGACTCACGGCGGCCCAGGCCTCGTCGAGAAGGAAGCGGTGACCGAACTCGGGATCGTCGCGATGCGCGTCGAAGAGGGCGTTGGCCCGGTATGTCTCGGCGAGCTCGGCGTCGGTGACCGGTGAGGCCAGCAACCGGTAGCAGGGCTGGCGAGCCGGCCCGAGCACCCGGCACGTAACCGCCACCGGCACCCGGTGAGGGGCACCGGCGGCGGCCGGCTCGCGGACGAGCGGGTACATCGTTTTGCCGGCAGGTTCGCCTGCGACAGATACGCCGCGGCCCTCCGCAGGACCTCGTTCTCCTGCTCCAGCAGCCGGATCCGCTTGCGGGCCTCGCGCAGCTCGGCCGACTCACCCGACGCCGTCGCGGGCCTGGCGCCTCGTCGCTGTCGGCGCGGCGCAGCCGCTTCGACAGCCTGATCGGGTGGAGGCCGAAGCCGACGGCGATCTGTTCCAGCGTGACGCCGGGCTCACGGTTGCGCGCGCCCCGCACGACGTCCTCGCGGAACTCCTTCGGATACGGCTTGGGCGCTGCAACATCCTTCCAGGGCGCCTCTCAGCGAGCCGGTTCAGGTGTCACATATCCGTGCAGCAGTCCCTACCGAGCCGCGGTGCTTCGGCTGGTGCAGCAGCCCGTCGACCGGTGAGCCGCCTGGTGGGGTTCCACAGCAGGCTGGTCTCACCGGTGCCGGGTTCGCCCAGCACGAGTTCCACGCGGGGCGCCCTGTGCGCTCGGGCCAGGCCGGTGAGCAGTCTTCGGGCGAGGCCGCTCCTGTCAGCCCCGGGTGATGCGGAGCTGGCTTCGTCTCCTGCTGGTCGGGGAGGCGGCTCCAGTCCCGGGCTTCTTCCTCCATGGCCTGCTCGGGCGGGCGGCCTTGGCGAGGGAGTGGGCGTCGGTGGCCTTCGGCGGGCGCGGGCTCGAAGGCCTTGTGCAGGCCGGCGGGCCGCAGAGGCGGGAGGGTCAGCAGGAGCCGGAAGGGCTGGTCCGGTCGATCAGCTCGCTGAGCGTGACGGCCAGTTCTCCGACCGACTGTTCCCGGAGAAAGTGGTGGGCCGGAACAGGGATCCGGAGTGCTGACTGCAGTCGGCGCTGGAGGGCCAGCGCGGTCAGTGAGTCGATTCCCTGAGTGCGCAGCGGCCGGGTCAGGGAGATCCGGTGGGCCGGCGGGATGTCGAGGCACTTCGCGAGATCGCGGCAGAGGAACCTCTCGAAGATCTGCAGGCGGGCGTCACGCTGCAGCTGGCGCAGTGTCGCGAGATCGAGGGTGGCTGGTTCTCCTGACATGGTCTCATCCTTTCGTCCAACTTGGGGGTTCGGCTGCGAGGGGCGGGCCGGGAACTGTGCAGGGCGCGGGGCCGGGGCCCGGGGGCGGTCCGGCCCGTCCGGCCGGACCGGTGCAACCGCCGGCGGTGCAGCCGCCGGACGTCCGGGGTCCGCACCGCCTCGCCCTCGGTGCAGCCGCCGGTGCCGAAACAGCCCCCGGGCCGGGACTGGCGTGGGGCAGTTGCGAGGCGGACACGGGCAGCGGGTACGGGCGACGTGCGGTCGGAGGGGAACGCGGTGGTCTCGCGGAGTCCCCTCGACCGTGCCGTCGGTGAGTTCCGGCCGGCAGTCCTCGGTGAGGATCGTGCGGGGTCGGGTGTCGTCGGAGTGGTGGCCGTCCGGTGCGTCGAGCAGGGTGCCGTGCCGGTCGGTCCGCTCGGAGATCCCGGCCCGGTCAGCGAGGAGCCGGACCTGTGTGCGCAGAGCGCCCGGGGCCGGAGGGTGAGCCGGGCGCCTGCCCTTGCGCGGTCACCCCGGGCGGCCGCCGGTGATACGCCAGCCGCGGGGGTCATGGTGGTGCGGGATGCGTTCCGGGCGGCGCCAGACGGCGGTGGGCCGCTGGTCCTGCAGTCCGGGGCCCGCCGCGGCGAGCGCGGCGGCGCGGGCGAGGAGCACGGCGGTCAGCGCGGCGATGTCGGCGGGGCCGGCCTGGCCCTTCACGACACGGATGACGAGGCTGCCGTCCGCGCTGTCGGTGCCGCTCACTGCGGCGGGTTGCCGTGCTTGCGGGACGGCAGGTCGGCCTGTTTGCTGCGCAGCATGGCGAGCGAGCGGATGAGCGCGCGACGGGTGTCGCGCGGGTCGATGACGTCGTCGATGAGACCGCGTTCGGCCGCGTAGTAGGGGTGCATCAGCTCTGCCTGGTATTCCTTGATCTTCTGTGCGCGGACGGCCTCCGGGCAGTCCGCGGCAGCGATCTCGCGGCGGAAGATGACGTTGGCCGCGCCTTCGGCTCCCATCACGGCGATCTCGTTGGACGGCCATGCCAGGGCCAGATCGGTGCCGATGGAGCGGGAGTCCATCACGATGTACGCGCCGCCGTATGCCTTGCGGAGCACGAGGGAGATCCGCGGCACGGTGGCGTTGCAGTACGCGTAGAGGAGTTTCGCGCCGCGCCGGATGATCCCGTTGTGTTCCTGGTCCACACCCGGCAGGAAACCGGGAACGTCGATCAGCGTGACCAGGGGAATGTTGAAGGCGTCACAGAACTGGACGAACCTGGCGGCTTTCTCACTGGCGTCGATGTCGAGGACACCGGCGAAGGACGCGGGCTGGTTGGCGACGACACCGACGACCTCGCCGTCGAGACGGGCCAGCGCACAGACCATGTTGGTCGCCCAGCCGGGGTGGACCTCGAAGTAGTCGCCGTCGTCGACGATCTCCTCGATGACGGCGCGTATGTCGTAGACCCGGCTGGGGTCGTCGGGAACGAGTTCCAGCAACCGGTCGGTACGCCGGTCGGCCGGATCCGACCCGAAGGCCCTGGGCGGGAGGTCACGGTTGTTCGACGGCAGCAGGGACAGCAGGTGACGCACGTCCTCCATACAGGAGCGCACGTCGTCGTAGGCGAAGTGGGCGACGCCGGAGGTGGTGGCGTGCACGTCCGCGCCGCCGAGGTCGTTCTGGGTGATCTCCTCTCCCGTGACGGCCTTGACCACGTCAGGGCCGGTGATGAACATCTGGGAGATGTCGCGGACCATGAAGACGAAGTCGGTGAGCGCCGGCGAGTAGGCGGCACCGCCCGCACACGGTCCGAGCATCACACTGATCTGCGGGATGACTCCCGATGCCCGGGTGTTGCGCTGGAAGATCCCGCCGTAACCGGCGAGCGCGGAGACGCCTTCCTGGATACGGGCGCCCGCACCGTCGTTGAGCGAGACCAGGGGCGCGCCTGCGGCCATGGCCATGTCCATGATCTTGTGGATCTTCTGCGCGTGGGCCTCGCCGAGAGCACCGCCGAAGATACGGAAGTCGTGTGCGTACACGAAGACGGTACGGCCGTGGACCGTGCCCCAGCCGGTGATCACACCGTCGGTGTAGGGGCGTTTCCTCTCCAGTCCGAAGCCGGTGGCGCGGTGGCGGCGCAACATTTCGACCTCGGTGAACGAGCCCTCGTCGAGGAGCAGTTCGATCCGCTCGTGAGCGGTGAGCTTGCCCTTGGCGTGCTGGCGTTCGGTGGCGAGTGGATCGCCGTGCCGGGCGGCCTGTTTGATCAGGCCGAGTTCCTCGATACGGTCGGCAGCGCTCCACTGGCCGCGGTACTCGCGGTCACGCAGTCTGGGCCGGTCGATCACCTGATCGACTTCCTGTTCGATCGACATTGCTGTATCACGCTCCCCAGTCGGATGCTCAAGTGGTCGTGCCGTCGGCGTCGAGATCCACCGTCGCGCCGGGGTACAGCGCGGAGGTGGGCAGTCGGCGCAGGGTGAGCCGGTCGGGCGGTGCGCCGAGCACGGCGACGGCCGCGTGGTGCCGGGGGCCGGACTGCAGGTCGAGCACGGTCCAGCCGGCCGGCCGGCGGCGCGGGTCGGAACCCAGGTAGTCCTGAGCGGGTTCACGGGACAGGCCGGTGCCCAGTGCCTTGAGGTAGGCCTCCTTGCGGGTCCAGGTCCGGCCGAAGGCCGTGCGGCGTTCCTCGGTGTCCAGGTCCGCCAATTCCGCCTGTTCCTGCGGGTGCAGCGACGGAGTGCACAACTCGACGGTGTCGGCCCGTGGCAGCCGTTGGACGTCGATGCCGGTGACCTTGTGGGAGACGGCGACGGCGGCCATGCCGTGGCTGTGTGCCAGGGAGAAGTGCAGGGGCGGGTCGGGGTGGGCGACGGCCGGCCGGCCGTGCGGTCCGGCGCAGCCGGGGCAGGGCTCCCGCACGAACGGTACGTCGCGCGGGGGCAGTCCCAGGTAGGCGCCGAGCAGGCGGCGCAGCGCGACGTGTGCGCAGGCGTACGTCGCCGCGTCTGCGAGGCGTACGAAGGAGGCGGTGCGGCGGCGTTCGGTGTCGCTGAGGTCGGAGAGGTCCAGCAGTTCGGCGACGGTCTTCAGCCGGGGGCGGCGCACCAGCCATATGTCGAGCTGCCCGGGCAGGGGCAGCCGCGGGGTCAGGGACCTTTCAGGGGTGAGCAGTTTCCCGGTCACGTGGTGCTCGCGGCGTGGTGGGGGTCGGGGTGGTGGTGTCCGGTGCGCTGGTGCGGGCTGTTCCCGGACTGGTGGTCCGGGTGTGCCGGGACCGGCCGGGCTGTCGGTCCCGGCGGGACCCGGGCCTTCGTTGTCTGGTCCATGATCGTGCCCCCTCGTGGGGTGGGAGGACGGACGTCAGGTGCGTGGTGCGGACCGGGCGGCACGGGTGGCGGCGGCTGATGTCAAGCCGGTGAGGCCGACGAGCAGTCCGAGCCCTCCGAGTGCGGCCACCAGGGTCAGGGCAGCCCGGCAGGCGCCGATCGCCGCAGCCGGCCCGGCGCCGGTGTCCGAGCCGGCGAGCAGCGCGGCGACCACGGCGACCACGACGACCGCGGCCAGTTGCACGGCCGTCTGGTAGAGCCCGCTGCCCGCACCGCGGTCGGCGGGCTCGAGTTCGCAGGTCGCTTGCATGTTCAGCGCGGCGAAGGACAGGACGAATCCCGCTCCCACCAGCAGCAGCGTCGGCAGCAGCCGGCCTGGGTAGTCGAGCGGCCAGGAGGGGCGTAGTTGCAGCAGGTAGCCGGCGAAGGCGCAGGCGGCGCCGGCCGCGATGAGGCGGGGCGCGCCGAACCGGGCGACCAGGCGCCCGGAGGCGAGTGCGGTGAGTGCCGGGGGCGCGGCGGCCGGCACGAGTGCCAGCGCCGTTTTCAGTGGTGACCAGCCGGCGACGGTCTGCATCTGGTGGGTGAGCACGAAGAGCAGGCCGAGGTAGGAGCCGTTGAGGCAGGCCGCGCCGAGCGCCGAGCGCCGGAGGGCCCGGCTGTGCAGCGGCCGGGTGCGCAGCAGCGGCTCGGCCGCGGTGCGTTCCACCGCCCAGAACACTCCCAGCAGCACCACCGCCACGGCCAGGGATCCTGTGGCCCGCAGGTCGTCCCAGCCTCGCCCGGGCAGCGCGGCGATGCCGTTGACGAGGGCCAGGAGCGCGCTGGCGAAGGTGACGGCGCCCGCGATGTCGTAGTGGCGAGTGGCGGTGGCGGGCGCGCCGCCCGCTGCGCCGTCCTGTGCGGGGATGAGGCGCAGCCCGAAGGCGAAGAGCAGCAGGACGACCGGGGCAGGGAAGGTGAAGGCCAGACGCCAGGTGTAGGTGGTCAGCCAGCCGGACAGGAGCAGGCCCGCGGTGAAGCCGCCGGCGCCGAAGAGGGCGTAGACGGACAGCGCCCGGGTGCGGGCGCGTCCTTCCGGGAAGGCGGTGGAGATGATGGCGAGCCCGGTGGGTGCCGTCAGGGCCGCGCAGAATCCCTTGACCAGGCGGGTGGCGAGCAGCAGCCCCGGTTCCTGGGCGAGCGCGCTGAGGACGGAGGCCGCGGCGAAGCAGCAGAGCGCCGCGAGGTAGACCCGGCGGCGCCCCAGAAGGCTCACCACTCGCGCGCCGAAGAGCATCAGTCCGCCGAAGCCGACGGCGAAGCCCGTCATCGCCCACTGGACTTCGGTCAGCGGCAGCGCGAGGTCCGTGGCGATCGAGGGCAGCGCCACGACCGCCACGGACACTTCGAGTGCGTCGATGAGCATGTTGCCGGCGAGGACGATCAGCAGCCCCC
The DNA here is from genome assembly GCF_055569945.1 of Streptomyces sp. NPDC031340. Classification (NCBI taxonomy): domain Bacteria; kingdom Bacillati; phylum Actinomycetota; class Actinomycetes; order Kitasatosporales; family Streptomycetaceae; genus Streptomyces; species Streptomyces sp. NPDC031340. The sequence goes on along the minus strand of NZ_JBVIIE010000088.1, from coordinate 11,719 downwards.
ACAGCCGGAGGCTCCACCGTCCCTCCCCGGTGTCCGCCGCGGGCGGCGGAAGGGTCCTGGTCACGGTGTCATCCCAGGAGGGTGCCGCCGCTGGCGTCGACGAAGGAGCCGGTGATCCAGCGGGCGTCGTCGGACACGAGGAAGGCGATGACGTCGGCGACGTCCTGGGGTTCTCCGACCCGGTTGAACGCGGACAGCGCGGCCATGGCCTCGACGGCCTCGGGGATGTCGAACAGCGGGTTGCCGTTGCGGGTGATCCCGGGAGCGACGCTGTTGACGGTGATGCCCCGCGGGCCGAGCGCCTTGGCGAAGTGCAGGGCGAGCTGCTCGACGGCGCCCTTGCTCATGGCGTAGGCGATCTCGTCGGGGTTGGCGAACCGGGTCAGTCCGGAGGAGATGTTCACGATCCGCCCGCCGTCGGGCATGATCGCCAGGGCTCGCTGGATGATGAAGAACGGTGCCCTGGCGTTCACGGCGAAGATCCGGTCGAACTGTTCCGGTGTGGTGTCCTGCGGCTTGACCCCGCCCATCACACCGGCGTTGTTGACCAGGATGTTCAGCTCGGTGGAGCCGGTGCGTTCCTTCAGGCCCTGCTCCAGCGCGAGGAACAGCTCGTGCACGTCACCGGGCGTGCCGAGTTCGGCCTGTACGGCGAACGCCCGCCCGCCGTCCTTCTCGATCTCGGCGACGACCTCGGCCGCCGCGTCCTGGCTCGTGCCGTAGTGCACGGCGACGAGCGCGCCGTCGCGGGCCAGCCGGCCCGCGGTGGCCCGGCCCATGCCCCGGCTGGCGCCCGTGACGAGCGCGGTCTTTCCGGTCAGGTTGCCCATGTGCCCTCTCCTGCCCTTGTGTGTGCTGACATTGCGTGTGCCGGCATTGCATGTGCCGGTGGGTGTGCTGGTGCCGGGTGTGCCGGTAATGGGTGTGCCGGATGGCCGGTCGGTGTGCGTGCGTGCCGGGCGCCCGGCCGGCGTGCCGGGGACGAACCAGCGGGCGAGCGCCGCCTGCAGGCCGTCCGGGGACCCGCCCGCCCAGGCGACGTAACCGTCGGGGCGTACCAGGACGGCGGGGTGGCCGCTCAGGGGGCCGCTGCCGCCGACGTGTGCCGTCACGGTGTCGACGGCAGCGGACCAGGACCGCGCGGACTGGACCAGGCGTGCACGCAGTTCCTCGTCGGGGGTGGTCACGAGCAGCAGTCCCCGTGCGGCGCGCAGCAGCCGGAGGGTGGTCGTGCCCGAGTCGAGCCGTACCTCGGGCAGCCGTGCCCCCACCGGCTCCGGTTCGTCCGCGGGCCCGTAGCGCACGTCCAGTCCGCTGATCATCCCGGCCAGATGCGCCCGGACCTGCTCGTAGGAGATCAGTTCCCCGATCACGGAGCGCAGCGCCTCCACCTCGGGCCCGCCGAGCAGCAGCCGGGCCTGCGCGCGGATGTTGGACAGCACCCGGCGTCCGATCTCGTGCCGTTCGTCGTGGTAGGTGTCCAGCAGGCCCTCGGGAGCGCGCCCGCGTACCGTCGCGGCGAGTTTCCAGCCGAGGTTGACCGCGTCCTGCAGGCCGAGGTTGAGCGCCTGGCCACCGATCGGCATCTGCTGGTGGGCGGCGTCCCCGGCGAGCAGTACCCGCCGGTCGCGGTAGCGCGCGGCCTGCCGGGAGGCGTCACCGAAGGAGTTGACCCACAGCGGGGTGCCGCCGGAGATGTCTTCCCCGGTGACATCACGCCAGGCTGTGACGATGTCCGTGAAGTCGGCCTCACCGGCGCGTGGCGGCGTGCCGAACCGGTGGACCATCACCCGGGTGACACCGTCCCCGCGGCGGGCGGCGATCGCCAGACCGTTCGGCAGCCGTTGGAACCGCCGGCCGGGGATGTCGATGCCTTCCACGTCAGCGCGGATCAGTTCCCGTTCGGCGTCGTTGCCGGGGAAATCGACAGCCGCGAGCCGTCGTACGGCCGACTTCTCGCCGTCACAGCCGACGACGTACGAACCGGTGAACCTCACGTGCCGTCCGGCGTGCTCGGCGACGACCTCCACACGGTCCGGATGCTGTGTCAGGGACACGACCGTGTGACCGCGCAGCACCCTCGCCCCGAGCCGGGCCGCCCAGGCGCCGAGGATCTCCTCGGTGTCCACCTGCGGCACCTTCCACTGCCCCGGGTAGGAACCGGGCAGTGTGAGGTCCATCGGAAGGCCGCCGAAGTGTCCCCTGGGTTCTTGCGGCGGCAGGGGGTCACCGAAGCCGGCCGGGCCCTCGATCAGACCGCGCTGCTCGAAGATCTCCATGGTCCGTGCGTGCAGCGTGGACGCCCGTGACTCCGTCGTCGGGGCGTCCAGCTGTTCCAGCACGGTCACATCGGCGCCGCCGAGCCGCAGTTCACCGGCGAGCATCAGCCCGACGGGTCCGGCACCGACCACGACGACGTGCGTATCGACAGCGTCGGCGCCGGCCATGGGTCAGCGCCTCGCTTCGGCGTAGGCCTTGGCGTGGCCCAGGGTGGCGCGGCTGTTGGTGCTCAGTGCGGTGCGCACGTATTCCCGGGCCTCGGCCACGCCTGCCTCGGGCCCGAGGATCTTCTGGATGTTCTCGGGGCGCAGTACGACGGTGTGCTGCGACGAGGCGAGGCTGCCGGTCTCCGTCTCGCGGAACGTCCAGTAGCCGGTGTGCAGGTTCATCAGGGCCGGCAGGGTGGTCTGCTTGTAGGCGATCTTCCGGCCTTCCAGGCAGACGCGGTAGGACTTGGTGGTGTGGGTGGAGCCGTCCTTGGCGCGGGTGTCCATCTCCAGGGTCTGCAGGCCGGGAGTGTCCTCGGTGAGCCGTACGGTCGCCACGTGCGGCAGCCGTTCGGACCACAGGCCGGCGTCGTTGACGAAGTCGTAGCAGTCCTTGGCGGAGCCGTCGACCTCGACGGTGTCCTCGAAGGAGAAGGTGAGTTCCTCCGACGCGGCGGCGAACTCGACGTTGGTCTTCAGGGCCGCGAGTTCCGAGCGGGAGTTGCGGTCCACGGCCTCCTCGATCCAGGCCAGGCCCGCAGGGTCGTCGTCGACGGCCGTGTAGTCGTGCAGCAGCCGGACCGACGACGTCTGTCCGTCGAGCGGCTCGATGATCCAGGTGCCGCCCATGGTCGCGACCGGCGGGGTGGAGACCTGCTGGCGGAAGGTGATCGTGAGGGCCTCGGGGTCCAGGACACGGCGGGAGGTCCAGTTCTTGGCCTCGCCGTTGGCGGTCGCCCAGATCCGGATCAGTTCCTCGTTGCCGGAGCGCTCCAGGTGGTCGACGTAGATGGTCGGCGGGAATATCCGCGGCCAGTTCGCGACGTCCGCGATCAGCCGGTAGACCTCGGCGGCCGGAGCGGAAATCGTGATCTGGTGCTCGACTTCCCGCAGCTCGGATGGGGACATGTGTGAACTCCTCGGAGGGTGTGCGGTGGCGGCGGGGTCAGAAGTTGCCCAGGCCGCCGCAGACGTTGAGGGCCTGAGCGGTGATGGAGGCGGCGGTGTCGGAGGCGAGGTAACCGACGAGGCCGGCGACTTCCTCGGGCGTGGAGTAGCGGCCGAGGGGGATCTTCGCCGTGAACTTGTCGAGGATGGCGTCCTCGGTGGTGTCGTAGGCGGCGGCGTACCCGGCGCGGACGCGCTGGGCCATCGGGGTCTCGACGTAGCCGGGGCAGACCGCGTTGACGGTGATGCCGGTGGGGGCGAGTTCGTTGCCCAGGGCCTTGGTGAAGCCGACGACTCCGTGCTTGGAAGCGGAGTAGGGGGCGCCGAGGACCACGCCCTGCTTGCCGGCGGTGGAAGCGATGTTGATGATCCTGCCGCGGTTCTTGTGACGCATGCCGCCGGTGTTCAAGACAGCGCGGGTGAGACGGAACACGCTGTTGAGGTTGGTCTCGACGACGTCGTACCAGAGATCGTCCTCGATGTCGGCGGTGACACCGCCACCGGACCGGCCGGCGTTGTTGACCAGCACGTCGACGGTGTCGTAGCGGTCCACGGCGGCCTTGACGAAGGTCTCGATCGACGGTGCCGAGCGGACGTCGAGGACGCCGCCGTCGACGTCCAGGCCCTGGGCGCGCAGTTCCTTGACGGTCCGGGCGACGTTCTCGGCGTCGCGAGCGCCGATGAAGACCCGGTGGCCCTGCTGGGCCAGCAGTTGCGCGACCGCGAGGCCGATGCCGCTGGTGGCCCCGGAGACGAGGGCGACCCGCTGGTGCTTGTCGGACATGTCTGGTGCTCCCTTGTAGGCGCTTGTGGTCGTGTGTCTGCTGCTGGGCAGGGGTGTGCCCCGGTCCGGGGGGCCGCCGGTACCCGGCCCAGGGGGGCGGGTACCGGCGGCCGGTGTGTGTGAGAGAGAGGGGGTGGTGCGGTGGCGCGGGTCAGGCCGCGTTGGCGGTCTCGGCGAGCTGGGCGTTGACCAGGTCCAGCAGAGCGCGGGGGGTCTTGGCCTCGGTCACCACGCTGTCGTCGAGCGAGATGCCGTAGTCGCGCTCGATCCGGCCGCAGGTTTCCAGGATGGCCAGCGACTCGTAGCTGAGCTGCTCGAATTCGGTGTCGAGGATGTCACCGTCGAGATCGACGCTTTCGTCGACCCCGGCGGCCTCCAGGAGGATCCGCTTGAGGTCGTCGAGGGTGAAGGGCTGGGTGGCCACAGGTAGTTCCTTTCTCTTCTGGGAATTTCGGGGCCCGGACACGCCCCCGGGAAGGGCCGGAGGACGTTCACACCGGGCACCCGGACACGGGCGCAGGCACGGGCACGGGCGCAGGCACAGGCACAGGCACAGGAGAGACGAGTGGACCGGTCGGACAGACACATCCGGTGCTGACCGGTCCGGGCAGCGGACGCACGGGGCGCCGGTCCCGGCTCACGCCCTGGCTGGAGGCCGTGACCGGCCGCGTCCTGCGGCCGGCCCGTGCAGGCAACGCCGCCGGAGACGGGCCGTGGACTGCGGCCGGCCGGGCGTCCACCGGGCGGGTGCCGGGCGGGTCAGGCCGAGCGGACGACGAGGGCCGAGTTGAAACCGGCGTGGCCGCGGGCCAGGACCAGAGCGGTACGCACCTCCATGGCGCGCGGCTCGCCGGTGAGCAGGTCGAGGCCGTAGGCCTGGTCGGGGTCGACGTTGGTGGTGGCCGGGACGACACCGTCCCGGATGGCGAGCAGCGCCGTCGCCACGTCGAGCGGGGCGGCACCCGAGTAGAGCCGGCCGGTCATCGTCTTGGGCGCGGTGACGAGCACGCCACGCGGCCCGAACACGTCGTTGAGCGCCTCGGCCTCGATCCGGTCGAGGTCGGGCACGGCCGCCGCGTCGGCGAAGACGACGTCGATGTCGCCGGCGTCCACCTCCGCGTCGGCCAGGGCGAGTTCGATCGCCTTGCGCAGTCCGGGCGGGCGCCCGCTGCCGGGCGCTGGGTCGAAGGTCGCACCGTAGCCGGCGATCTCGCCGTACACCCGTGCGTCCCGGCGGGCCGCTGCCTCCTGCGACTCCAGGATGAGGATGGCGCCGCCCTCACCCGGTACGTGGCCGGCCGCGGCGGCGTCGAAGGGCAGGTAGGCCCGGTCGGGCTCCTCCGACGTGGCCAGCCGGCCGCCGGCCAGCTGCGCCACCCAGCCCCACGGGCAGATCGAGGCGTCGATCGACCCGGAGACGATGAGCTGGGTTCCCTTGCGGATCTGACGGCGGGCGTGAGCCAGCGCGTCCAGTCCGCCGGCCTGGTCGGAGACGACCACACCGCTGGGGCCCTTCATGCCGTTGCGGATGGAGACCTGGCCGCTGTTGACGGCGTAGAACCAGGCGAAGGACTGGTAGGCGGAGACGTACTGGCTGCCCCGGCTCCACAGTTTCTGCAGCTCGCCCTGGCCGAACTCGAAGCCGCCCGAGGAACTGGCGGTGACCACGCCCATGTCGTAGGCGGGCAGTTCGGCGGGCACCACACCCGCATCGGCCAGCGCCCAGTCGGTGGCCACCAGGGCGAGGCGGGTCATGTGGTCGGTCTGGGCGAGCAGCCGGCTCGGCAGATGGTCGGCGGCGGTGAATCCGGGGACCTGCCCGGCCAGCTTGGCCGGGTAGCCGGACGGGTCGAAACGGGTGATACGGGCGATGCCGTTCTTGCCTGAGCGGCAACCCGCCCAGTAGTCCGCCGTGCCCAGGCCGTTGGGAGCGGCGATGCCGATCCCCGTCACCACCGTCCGCGCAGTGGCCGTGCTCATGCCGCGCTCCTCTCCGGTCGGGCGAGCACCATCGCGCTCTGGAAGCCCCCGAACCCGCTGCCGACCGTCAGCACCGCGTCGGTGCGGTGCTCGCGTGCCGTCAGCGGCACGTAGTCCAGGTCGCACTCGGGGTCGGGCGTGTGCAGGTTCGCCGTCGGAGGCACCACGCCGTGCTCCATGGCGAGGACCGACGCGGCGATCTCGATCGAGCCGATCGCACCGAGCGAGTGCCCCACCATCGACTTGATGGAGGACACCGGAGTCCGGTAGGCGTGATCGCCCAGGCTCTTCTTGAACGCGGCGGTCTCGTGCCGGTCGTTCTGCTTCGTTCCGGAGCCGTGCGCGTTGATGTAGTCGATGTCCTCGGGGTTGAGGCGGGCCTCGCCCAGCGCGACCGTGATGGCCTCGGCCATCTCCAGGCCGTCCGGACGCAGCCCCGTCATGTGGAAGGCGTTGCAGCGCGAGGCGTAGCCGGCGATCTCCGCGTAGATGTGCGCGCCGCGCTTCTTCGCGGCCTCGAGCTCCTCCAGTACGAACACCGCGGAGCCCTCGCCGAGCACGAAGCCGTTGCGGGTGCCGTCGAAGGGCCGCGAGGCGTGCTCGGGGTCGTCGTTGCGCGGGGTGGTGGCCTTGATCGCGTCGAAGCAGGCCAGGGTGATCGGCGAGATCGGGGCGTCGGTGGCGCCGGCCACCATGGCGCACGCCGAGCCCTCACGGATCAGTTCCACCGCGTGCCCGACCGAGTCCAGGCCGGAGGTGCAGCCGGTGGAGACCACCGTCGTGGCGCCCTCGGCGCCCACCGACCACGCCACCTCGGCGGCGAAGGAGCTGGGCACCAGGTAGTTGTACAGGTGCGGGACGGCGTAGGTGTGGTCCACCAGGTCGAGCCGGCCGCCGTCGCTGACGACCCGGTATTCCTGGTCGAGTCCCATGGTCGCGCCGACCGCGCTGCCGATGGTGACACCGACCCGGTACGGATCCGCGCCGGACAGATCGAGGCCGCTGTCCGCGAGTGCCTCGCGGGCGCTGATCACCGCCAGCTGCGCCGCCCGGTCCATCCGGCGGATCTCCTGGGGGCTCAGGCCGTGCTCTTCCGGATCGAAGTCGATCTCGGCGGCGACCCGGGACCGGAAGGAAGACGGGTCGAAGAAGGTGATGCCGCGGGTGGCGGTGCGGCCCTCACTGAGCAGGTTCCAGAAGTTCTTCGTGCCCACACCACCGGGAGCGCTGACGCCGACTCCGGTGATGACCACTCGCCTGGCGCTCACGCCCGGCCCTCCCAGTCGTAGAAACGCGTGGCGACCGCGTCCGCCGGAGAGCGCCACGTCGCCGGGTCATAGGCCTGTATGAACGGCTTGAGGTCCTCGCTGATCTGCACGAAGCGCGGGTCGGTCTTGGCCGCCTCGATCAGCTGGCCGCCGTTGTCGGTGTCGAAGTCCTGCAGGTGGAAGTAGAGCCCCCGGTAGGCGAAGAGCTGACGCCGCCGGGTGCCCATCAGGTGCGGCATCTCGGTGTTGTCGAACTCCTTGAACAGGCGGGCCACTTCGTGGCTGCTGCCCGGGTCCATCCGGGCGACGATCAACGTGCTGTGCATGGTCTCTCCTTCGGGCCAGGGGCCGCAGGGGGGTGGGGTCGGTGGGGTCAGCGGGCCGGGCCGAACCAGCGGTCGAGGGACATCGGGAGATCGGCGTAACTGCCCGGAGCGGCCCAGGCCACATAGCCGTCGGGACGGACCAGCACAGCGGTGGTGCCCTGCAGGACGCTGTCCTCGGGCAGGTCAGGGGCCGCCGCGACGATGTCGATCCGGTCCAGCCAGGGCCAGGCACGGTCGTGCAGTCGGTCGTTGCCGGTGAAGTCCAGCAGCACACCCCGCCCGGCGTGCAGCGCTTCGGTGCTGGAAGACACCAGCTTGTGACCCTTCAGCTTCACATTGGGCAGCCGTCGGCCGAGCAGCGGGTGCGATCCGCCGTCAAGGTCGTAGCGGATCTCCAGGCCGGAGACCATCGCCGCGAAGTGCCGGCTGACCTCGGGGTAGCGGATCAGCTCGCCGAGCACGTCACGCAACGGCTGGACCTCGGGCCCGGACAGGAACAGCAGGCCTTGGGCACGGGTGTTCATCAGCAGGCGCTGTCCCACCGGGTGCCGCTCGGCGTGATACGTGTCGAGCAGCGACTCCGGGGCCCGCCCGCGGATCACGGCGCCCAGCTTCCAGCCGAGGTTCACCGAGTCCTGGATACTGGTGTTCATGCCCTGGCCGCCGGCGGGGAGGTGGATGTGGGCGGAGTCACCCGCGAGGAACACCCGGCCCCGCCGGTATTCGGTGACCTGGCGGGTGGCATCACCGAACGACGACACCCACACCGGTTCGGCGTGTGAGATGTCGTCACCGGTCAGCCGCTGCCAGGCCGCCGCGACCTCGTCCCAGGCGGGGGGCTTGTCGCGCCGCTGCGGCGGGGTACCGCGCTCACAGACGATCAGCCGGGTGACACCACCGGGCAGCGGGCCGACCATCACCATGCCGCCGGGAAGGGTCTCACCGATCATGCGGGGCTGCAGCTCGATCCCACGGACGTCGGCGAGGAACATCTCCAAGGTCGCGGCCGTACCCGGGAAATCGAAACCGAGCGTCTTACGGATCGTCGAACGGCCACCGTCACAGCCGACCAGGTACTCGGCGCGCAGGTGCTGCACACCGTGGGGGCCGCGCACCTCGACCTCGACGCTGTCCTCCTTCTCCTTGACCGACAGAACCTCGTGGCGGCGCCGGATGTCCGCGCCCAGCTGCGTGGACCACTCCTCCAGCACGGTCTCGGTGACCGACTGCGGAATGCTCTTGGCAGCCTGGTGCGCCCCGTCGAGGACACCGAAGTCCACGGGCAGGCCCCCGAAATGGCCCACGTTGCTGACTTCGATGTCCCCGAAACGCGGGAGCAGTCCGCGCTGGTCGAATATCTCCATGGTGCGGGCGGTGAAGCCGAGACCGCGGGACTCGCCGGTACGGGCGGGCAGCTTCTCCAGGACGATGACGTTCACGCCCGCGAGCCGCAGCTCGCCCGCGAGCATCATGCCGGCCGGTCCGGCGCCCACAACGATGACTTGTGCGTCCATGACACTCCTCGGGAACAACCCGCCCTCCGGGCGGGGAAGAACGGGTCAGAGGCAGATCAGAGGTTCAGCCGCCCGATGGCCTGGTTGGCCACGTGGGCGGCCGCCGCGTGCCGCGGGTCGGGCGCGAGCGCCTCGTGCCGGACGGCGACCTCGGCGAGCTTGATGGTGTGTTCGTCACCGACCTGGACGGCTTGTGCGAAGACCTCCTGCACGCCGGGGGCCTCCGGCAGCACCGCCGCCGGGGACGGCGTGGCGTGGAACCAGTCGAGCATCGTGCGGCTGACCGCCCGCGCGACCAGGTAGGAGGGCCAGCGCTGCTCGGGCGGCAGGTGCTCGGCCACCAGGCGTACGGCGGCAGGCCCGGTGACCGCGTGGATCAGCGGAATGGGGTGGTGCTGGGAGACGGTGGCGTAGATCCCGGCGTACTCGGCGACCAGATCGTCAAGTGCCCGCACGGCCGGGTCGCGGCCGTCGCCTCCCTCGGCGGCCGTCTCCGGTCCCGGCTGCGCGCCTGCGTCCGCCGTGCCCGCCCGGACGCCGCCGGCCGAGTAGCGTGAGGCCCAGTAACCCAGCCCCTGCGCCAGCTCGCCCAGCTGGCGGCGGTTGTCACCGTCGGCGGCCGCCACCGCGCGGACCGCGTGCGCGGTGCGGATCACGCCGTGCGTCAGCATCCCCGACATGCCGGGCAGCAACCGCGGCCACCAGCGAGCGAGGACCTCGGTCCATGGTTCCCCGGTCAGCTCCCGCTCGAAGAGAGCCGTCCAGTCGGCGACCCGAGAGAAGTCCCCGAGCGCCGCTTTCCAGTCCTGCGGGTCGGCCGGGTCGATGGTCCACCGGCGCTCGGGCACGTCGTGGTAGCGGTACTTGCGCAGATTCCGCTCGACCCAGCCCGGGACCTCGTCGGCGTACCCCATGTGGGCCAGGGCCTCGGCGGCCATCGGGGCATGGTTGACGAAACTCCGGCCGTGCTCGAAGCCCACCGGACGCAACCGCTCGAGTGCCTCGTTGACGGCGTCCGTGTAGGTGAGTGATGCCACGTCGATCAGTCCTTGATGTCACAGACCGCGGCACCGGAGGAGAGGGCCTGACCCGCCTCGGCGGCGAGCGCGGTCACGGTGCCGGACTTGTGGGCGTTGAGGGGCTGTTCCATCTTCATCGCCTCCAGGACCACGACCAGGTCACCCTCCTCGACTTCCTGGCCTTCCTCGACGGCGACCTTGACGATGGTGCCCTGCATGGGGGAGGCGAGGGTGTCGCCGGAGGCGACGGGGCCGGATTTCTTCGCCGCGCGGCGTTTGGGTTTGGCGCCGGCGGCGAGGCCGGTGCGGGCCAGGGACATGCCGAGCGAGGCGGGGAGGGAGACCTCCAGGCGCTTGCCGCCGACCTCGACGACGACCGTCTCACGGCCGGCGTCCTCCTCCGCCTCGGTGTCGGCGGGGGCGGCGAATGGCTTGATGTCGTTGACGAACTCGGTCTCGATCCAGCGGGTGTGGACGGTGAACGGGTCGGTGGAGCCGGTCAGTTCCGGGGCGAAGGCGGGGTCGCGGACCACGGCGCGGTGGAACGGGATCGCGGTGGCCATGCCCTCGACGGTGAACTCGTCCAGGGCGCGGGCGGCGCGCTGGAGGGCCTCGGCGCGGGTGCGGCCGGTGACGACGAGTTTGGCGAGCAGGGAGTCCCAGGCGGGGCCGATGACGCTGCCGGACTCCACGCCCGCGTCCAGCCGCACGCCCGGGCCCGACGGCGGCGTGAACGTCGTCACCGTGCCGGGGGCGGGCAGGAAGCCGCGGCCGGGGTCCTCGCCGTTGATGCGGAACTCGAAGGAGTGGCCGCGCAGCGGCGGGTCGTCGTAGCCGAGCGGTTCGCCGTCGGCGATGCGGAACATCTCGCGGACCAGGTCGATGCCGGCGACTTCCTCGGTGACCGGGTGTTCGACCTGCAGGCGGGTGTTGACCTCCAGGAAGGAGATCGTGCCGTCCTGGCCGACGAGGAACTCACACGTGCCGGCGCCCTCGTAGTGGGCTTCCTTGAGGATGGCCTTGGAGGCCCGGTACAGCTCGGCGACCTGGGTCTCGGACAGGAACGGGGCGGGGGCTTCCTCCACCAGCTTCTGGTGGCGGCGCTGCAGGGAGCAGTCACGGGTGGAGACCACGACGACGTTGCCGTGCTTGTCGGCCAGGCACTGCGTCTCCACGTGGCGGGGGCGGTCGAGGTAGCGCTCGACGAAGCACTCGCCGCGGCCGAACGCGGCCACCGCCTCACGCACCGCCGAGTCGTACAGCTCCGGCACTTCTTCGAGGGTGCGGGCGACCTTCAGACCGCGGCCGCCGCCGCCGAAGGCGGCCTTGATCGCGATGGGCAGGCCGTGCTCGCGGGCGAAGGCGACGACCTCCTCCGCACCCGAGACCGGGTC
>NZ_JBVIIE010000087.1:0-27595 GCF_055569945.1 Streptomyces sp. NPDC031340 | reverse complement strand
CCCCCCCCCCCCCCCCCCCCCCCCCCCCCCCCCCCCCCCCCCCCCCCCCCTCCCCGCCCCCCCCCCCCCCCCCCCCCCCCCCCCCCCCCCGCCCCCCGGGCCGCGACGGGGCTACTGGGCCGGGGTCACGCCCGCCCGCAGCAGACCGTAGGTGTACGCGTCCTCCAGCGCCTGCCAGGACGCGGCGATGACGTTGTCGGCGACGCCCACGGTGGACCACTCGCCCGCACCGTCGGAGGTGGAGATCAGCACGCGGGTGGTGGACTGCGTGCCGTGCACGCCCTCCAGGATGCGGACCTTGTAGTCGACCAGGTCGAGCTTGGCGAGCTGGGGGTAGATCTTCTCCAGGGCGACGCGCAGGGCGCGGTCGAGCGCGTTGACCGGGCCGTTGCCCTCCGCGGTGGCGACGATGCGCTCGCTCTTGGCCCACAGCTTGACGGTGGCCTCGTTGGCGTGGGTGCCGTCGGGGCGGTCCTCGACGATCGCCCGCCAGGACTCGACCTCGAAGTACTTCAGCGGCCGGCCCTCCACCTCGGAGCGCAGCAACAGCTCGAAGGAGGCGTCGGCGGCTTCGTAGGTGTAGCCCTTGAGCTCGCGTTCCTTGACCCGCTCGACGACCCGGCCGACCAGTTCCCGGTCGCCGCCGAGGTCGATGCCGAGTTCCTTGCCCTTGAGCTCGACGGAGGCGCGGCCGGCCATGTCGGAGACCAGCATCCGCATGGTGTTGCCGACCAGCTCGGGGTCGATGTGCTGGTACAGGTCCGGGTCGACCTTGATCGCGGAGGCGTGCAGGCCGGCCTTGTGCGCGAACGCGGAGACGCCGACGTAGGGCTGGTGGGTGGAGGGGGTGAGGTTCACGACCTCGGCGATGGCGTGCGAGATGCGGGTCATCTCGCGCAGCCGGCCCTCCGGCAGGACCTTCTTGCCGTACTTCAGCTCCAGGGCGGCGACGATCGGGAAGAGGTTGGCGTTGCCGACCCGCTCGCCGTAGCCGTTCGCCGTGCACTGGACGTGGGTGGCGCCCGCGTCGACGGCGGCGAGGGTGTTGGCGACCGCGCAGCCCGTGTCGTCCTGGGCGTGGATGCCGAGCCGGGCGCCGGTGTCGGCCCGCACCGTGGAGACCACCGCCTGGATCTGCGCCGGGAGCATGCCGCCGTTGGTGTCGCACAGCACCACCACGTCCGCGCCCGCCTCCGCCGCGGCCCGTACGACGGACTTCGCGTACTCGGGGTTCGCGCGGTAGCCGTCGAAGAAGTGCTCGCAGTCCACGAAGACCCTGCGGCCCTGCTCGCGCAGGTGGGACACGGTGTCGCGGACCATCTCCAGGTTCTCCTCGAGCGTGGTGCGCAGCGCCAGCTCGACGTGCCGGTCGTGGGACTTCGCGACCAGGGTGATCACCTCGGCGCCCGAGTCCAGGAGCGCCTTGACCTGCGGGTCCTCGGCCGCCTTGGCGCCGGCGCGGCGGGTGGCGCCGAACGCGACGAGCCGGGCGTGCCGGAAGTCGATCTCCTGCCGGGCGCGGGCGAAGAACTCGGTGTCCCGCGGGTTGGCGCCGGGCCAGCCGCCCTCGATGAAGCCCACGCCGAAGTCGTCCAGGTGCCGTGCGATGGCCAGCTTGTCCGCGACGGTGAGGTTGATGCCCTCGCGCTGCGCGCCGTCACGCAGGGTGGTGTCGAAGACGTGGAACGAATCGTCGAGCTCGCTGGTTGCGGTCATGGTCTCAAGGCTCCTGATGTCGGATCTCGGTCTTTACCGGAATGACCGGCTCCACCGTCCTCCAATGATCCCTCGCGCTGCGCCCCCGGCTGAAGGTGGGCCAGAAAAGCGAAAAACCCCTCGCGGGTGCGAGAGGTCTGCGCGCGGGTCGAGGACGACGGTGTCCGCCCGTACCTGGTCGTACGTGGCGGTCACTGCGGACCGGCGCGCCTGCTGCCAATAATCATGGCGAACGAGAGCACGGGGGCAGTGTGGCACATACCGCCCGCGCACCCGCGGCCCGTCTCAGGATGCGAGCACCGCCCTGGTCACCGCGGGCGGTGCTCAGCGCTCCGGGAGCAGGGTCTGAGCGAGGAATTCAGCCACATGGGTGAGGACGTTCTGCCGGTCCGTGCCGCGCAGGCCGATCGCGACGTGGAGGGAGAGACCGTCCAGCAGGGCGCGCAGGCGGGTGCCGAAGCGGTCGGGGTCGACCGCGCGGAACTCGCCGCGTGAGATGCCCTCCGCGAGCAGCGCGACGAGGTCGCGGTGCCAGGCGAGTTCGATGGCGGCCTGGCGGTCGCGGGCGCGTTCGTCGGCGTTCTGCGAGCGGTTCCACACCTCCAGCCACAGCGTCCAGTGCGGGTCGCGGTGGCCGTCGGGCACGTAGAGGTCGACGTACGCGTCGAGCCGTTCGCGGGCCGTGCCGGGGCGGGCCAGCAGGCGTCCGCGCTCGGCGCCGAGCCGGCCCTCGCTCCACTCCAGGGTCTGCAGCAGCAGTTCGTCCTTGGAGTGGAAGTAGTAGAGCAGGTGGCCGCTGCTCATCCCTACCGCGGTTCCCAGCGCCGCCATGGTCAGCTTCTCCAGACCGCGTTCCGCGATCATGTCCATGGCTGCGGCGAGGACCTCCTCGCGCGGCGGCGCGTTCCTGCGCGCACCGGCCATCCGTTGCTCCTAGATCCTCGGCTGCTGCTGGGTGACGCAGTGGATGCCACCGCCTCCGGAGAAGATCGTACGGGCGTCCACCAGGGTCACCGTCCGTTCGGGGAACAGTCGGCGGAAGATGCCCGCCGCGATCTCGTCGCGCGGGTCGTCGAAGCCGCACAGGACCACGCCGCCGTTGCAGAGGTAGTGGTTGATGTAGGACCAGTCGGCCCAGCGGCCGTCGGCCTCCAGGACGGTGGGGGCGGGGATCTCGACGACCTCCAGGCGGCGGCCGCGGGCGTCGGTGGCGGACTTCAGGATGCCGATGACCTCCTTGGTCACCTCGTGGTCGGGGTGCGCCGGGTCCGGCTGGTGGTGCGCGACCACGACGCCGGGCCGGGCGAACGCGGCGACGATGTCGACGTGGCCGAGGGTGCCGTAGCCGTCGGGGGTCCCCCCACGCCTTTCGGGCAGTGGGGGAGGGTAGTCGCCGGTCAGGCCGCGCGGCAGCCAGATCGCCCTGCGGGTGCCGAGCTGGGCGTGGATCTCCGCCTCGACCCGCTCGCGCGTCCAGTGCGGGTTGCGCTCGGGGCCGAGCTGCACGGTCTCGGTCAGCAGCACCGTGCCCTCGCCGTCGACGTGGATCGCGCCGCCCTCGTTGACCAGTTCCGAGGTGTACGTCCGGGCCCCGGCGAGGTCGGCGACGTGCGCGGCGATCTTCGCGTCGTGTTCCCAGCGGGCCCAGTCCTGGGCGCCCCAGCCGTTGAACGTCCAGTCGACGGCGGCCAGTTCGCGCCCGTTGGTGAGGAAGGTGGGGCCGATGTCACGCATCCAGGCGTCGTCGAGTTCCCGCTCGACGGTGTCGACGCCGGGGCCGAGCAGCGCCCGCGCCCCGTCCGCCTGTCCGGGGCCGCACACCACCGTCACCGGCTCGAAGCGGCGTACCGCACGGGCGACGGACGCCCAGGCGATGCGGGAGGCGGCGAGGGCCTCGGGGTCGTGGAAGGTCGGGTTGGGGCCCGGCCACGCCATCCAGGTGCGCTCGTGCGGGGCCCACTCGGGGGGCATGCGGAAGCCGTCGGCGGCTGCGGACATGGGTGTTCCTCACAGGAAGTACAGGCGGTTGAGACTGACCGAGTCGGCGGGGTCGGAGCGGACCGGCTCGCCGTCGAGGGTGACCAGCCCGGTGCGCGGATCGACGTCGACCGTTCCGGTACGGCAGTTCAGGCGCAGGTCGGCCGGGCCGATGCCGCGCGTGCCGCGGACGGCGACCCGGCGTCTGCGCGTCGGCATGGTGTCGCCGCCCCGGTCGAGGGCGGCCTGCGCGACGAACGCCACGGAGATCTCCGCGGGGGTGGCCCCGTACGCCCCGAACTGCGGTCCGAGGACCAGGGGTTCGCAGGTGTCGGTGGCCGCGTTGGGGTCCCCGGTCACGCCGTACGCGGGGAAGCCGGCCTTGAGCACCAGTTGCGGCTTGGCGCCGAAGAACTCCGGCCGCCACAGCACGATGTCGGCCAGCTTGCCGACCTCGATGGAGCCGACCTCGTGGGAAAGTCCGTGCGCGATGGCCGGGTTGACGGTCAGCTTGGCGATGTAGCGCAGCACGCGCTCGTTGTCGTCGCCCTCGTCCGGGGCGCCGAACTCGGCCTTCATCTTCCCGGCCATGGCGAAGGTGCGGCGGACGGTCTCCCCGGCCCGGCCCATGCCCTGCGCGTCGGACGAGGTGATGCCGATGGCGCCCAGGTCGTGCAGCACGTCCTCGGCGCCCATGGTGCCGGCCCGGATGCGGTCGCGGGCCATGGCGGCGTCGCCGGGCAGGTCGGGCTTCAGGTCGTGGACGGAGACGATCATGCCGTAGTGCTCGGCGACGGCGTCCCGGCCGAAGGGCAGGGTCGGGTTGGTGGAGGAGCCGATGACGTTGGCGACCCCGGCCATCTTCAGCACGTTCGGCACGTGTCCGCCGCCGCAGCCCTCGATGTGGAAGGCGTGCACGGTGCGGCCCTCCAGCACGCGCAGGGTGTCCTCCACCGACAGGCACTCGTTCAGCCCGTCGCTGTGCAGGGCCACCTGGACGTCGTGCTCCTCGGCGACGCGCAGCGCGGTGTCCAGCGCCCGGGTGTGGGCGCCCATGTCCTCGTGCACCTTGAACCCGCACGCGCCGCCCTCGGCCAGCGCCTCGACCAGGGGCGCCGGGCCGGACGACGAACCCCGGGCGAGGAAGCCGATGTTGACCGGCCAGGCGTCGAAGGCGTCGAACGCGTGCCGCAGCGCCCACGGCGAGTTGACGCCGACGCCCCAGACCGGGCCGAACTCCTGCCCGATGATCGTGGTCACGCCGGACGCCAGCGACGCCTCCATGATCCGCGGCGACAGCAGGTGGACGTGCGTGTCGACGGCGCCCGCGGTGGCGATGAGCCCCTCGCCGGACACGATCGAGGTGCCGGTGCCGACGACGACGTCGACCCCGTCCAGGGTGTCGGGGTTGCCGGCCCGCCCGATGGAGTGGATCCGGCCCTCGCGGATCCCGATGGACACCTTGCGGATGCCCTGCACGGCGTCGATCACGACGACGTTGCTGATGACGACGTCGCAGGTGTCGCGGACGGCGGCGGCCTTGAGGTGCAGCCCGTCGCGGGCCGTCTTGCCGAACCCGGCGAGGAACTCGTCGCCGGGGCGCTGGGCGTCGGACTCGACGCGGATCACCAGCCCCGAGTCGCCGAGCCGGACCCGGTCGCCGGCCCGCGGGCCGTGTGTGGCGGCGTACTCGTACGGGTTCACGCGTCCGCTCCCAGGTATCCGCAGGCGGCGGCCCTGCGCAGGGCCTCTTCCTTCGCGCCGGGCGCGTCCAGCGCGCCGTCGACGAGCCCGGCGAAGCCGATCGCGATCCGCTCGCCGCCGATCGGCACCAGCCCCACCTCGACGCTCTCCCCCGGCCCGAAGCGGACCGACGACCCGGCGGGCACGGCGAGCCGCATCCCGTAGGCGGTGGCGCGGACGAAGTCGAGGCGCGGGTTGGCCTCGAAGAAGTGGAAGTGGGAGGTGACGGAGACCGGCACGGTCGCGGTGTTGGTGACCGTCAGCCGGACGACCGCCTCGGGCTCGGCGTCCCCGGTTCCGGGTCCGGGCAGCAGCGCGCCCGGGGCCCGCTCCCCCAGCCCGCCGCCGATCGGGTCGCCGACCACCGCGAGCCGGGAGCCGTCGTCGAAGACGGCCTCGACGTGCACCTCGGTGACGATGTCCGCCACACCGGGCAGCACGTCGTCCGGCCCGAGGACGGACCGGGCCCGCTCGATCGCCTCGGCGAGCCGGGCGCCGTCCCGGGCGGCCTCGCACACGGTGTCGGCGATCAGCGCGGTCGCCTCCGGAACGTTGAGCCTGAGGCCGCGGGCCCTGCGGGCGCGGGCCAGTTCGGCGGCCCCGAAGAGCAGCAGCCGGTCGCGTTCGGTGGGGGTCAGCCGCACGCCACGACACCTCCTCGTCCTGACTCATCCTGACAGTTAGAGCTTCACTCTAACCACGACAACGCCTGAAAGAAAAGGATCGCCGGTAAGTCGACAGTGGAAGATTTGAGCAATGCTCAAACTACAGACGAAGAAGGGCGCCTCCAGGCAGGAGGCGCCCCTCGTGACGGCGCGCCGGTCAGCTCAGCTTGTGCATCCAGCCGTGCTTGTCCTCGGCGATGCCCCGCTGGATGTCCAGCAGCGCCCGGCGCAGCTTCAGCGTGACCTCGCCGGGCTCGCCGCCCGCCTGCTGCCACTCGGCGCCCTCCCGCTTGACCGTCCCGACCGGGGTGATGACGGCGGCGGTTCCACAGGAGAAGACCTCGGTCAGCGTGCCGTTCTCGGCGTCGCGCTGCCACTGGTCGATCGAGACGCGGCCTTCCTCGGCGGTGTAGCCGAGGTCGCGGGCGACGGTGAGCAGGGAGTCGCGGGTGACGCCCTCCAGGATGGAGCCGGTGAGGGTCGGCGTGACGATCCGGTCGCCGTAGACGAAGTACAGGTTCATGCCGCCGAGTTCCTCGATCCACTTGTGCTCGACCGCGTCGAGGTAGCAGACCTGGTCGCAGCCCTTGGCGGCGGCCTCGGCCTGGGCGAGCAGGGAGGCCGCGTAGTTGCCGCCGGTCTTGGCGTCGCCGGTGCCGCCGGGGACGGCGCGGACGCGGTCCTCGGAGAGCCAGATGGTGACGGGCTTGACGCCGCCGGGGAAGTAGGCGCCGGCCGGGGAGGCGATGACCAGGAAGAGGTACTCGTTGGCGGGCTTGACGCCCAGGCCGACCTCGGTGGCGATCATGAACGGGCGCAGGTACAGCGACTCCTCGCCGCCGTGCGCGGGCACCCACGCCTGGTCCTGCTGGACCAGCACGTCGCAGGCGTCGATGAACGTCTCGACCGGTAGCTCGGGCATGCCGAGGCGGTGCGCGGAGCGCTGGAAGCGGCGGGCGTTCATCTCGGGGCGGAAGGTGGCGACGGACCCGTCGGGCTGGCGGTAGGCCTTGAGGCCCTCGAAGATCTCCTGCGCGTAGTGCAGGGTCATGTTCGCCGGGTCCAGGGAGAGCGGCCCGTACGGCACGAGCTGGCCGTCGTGCCAGCCGCGCCCCTCCGTCCACTTGATCGTCACCATGTGGTCGGTGAAGTGGCGGCCGAACCCGGGGCTGGCCAGGATCGCCTCGCGCTCGGCGTCGGACAGCGGGCTGGCGGAGGGCTTGAGCTCGATCGTGGGCGTCGTCATGAGAAGTTGTCCTTCACCGGTCGTGTAGTGACGAGCCGCCTCACGCCCGTGACTGCCAGTGGCCAGTGCTAGGACGTCCGAGCATTCCCTCGTTCCGCGACCCGCGTTCGATTATGACAAGCGGGAGTCCGTGGAACGAAAGGCGTGAATGCGGCCCAGGGGATGATGGTGGCACCCGGCGGGGACGCAGGAAAGCCGCCGGGTGCGAGTGACCCGGCGGCTTCTGGTGTATCCGAGGAGCGCGGCGGGGTCAGCCGGCTACTCGTACGGCCAGCGCGTCGCCGATCTCGGCGGTCGAGCGGGCGGGCTTGCCGGTGCGGTCGGCGAGGTCGGCGGAGACCGCCTCCTCGATGCGGGCGGCCTCGGCCTCGTAGCCGAGGTGGCGCAGCAGCAGGGCGACGGACAGGACCGTGGCGGTGGGGTCGGCCTTGCCCTGGCCGGCGATGTCGGGCGCGGAACCGTGGACCGGCTCGAACATCGAGGGGAACTCGCCGCTGGGGTTGATGTTGCCGCTCGCGGCGACGCCGATGCCGCCGGAGACGGCCGCGGCGAGGTCGGTGATGATGTCGCCGAAGAGGTTGTCGGTGACGATCACGTCAAAGCGCTCGGGCTGCGTGACCAGGTAGATGGTCGCCGCGTCCACGTGCATGTACTCGGTGGTGACGTCGGGGAACTCCTTCGCCACCTCGTTGAAGACGTTCGTCCACAGGTGACCCGCGAAGGTCAGCACGTTGTTCTTGTGGATCAGCGCGAGCTTCTTGCGCGGGCGGGCCTGGGCGCGGGCGAAGGCGTCGCGGACCACGCGCTCGACACCGAAGGCCGTGTTGACGGAGACCTCGGTGGCGACCTCGTGCGGCGTGCCCTTCCGGATGGTGCCGCCGTTGCCGGTGTACGGGCCCTCGGTGCCCTCGCGGACCACGACGAAGTCGATCTGCGGCTCACCGGCGAGCGGGGTGGCGACACCCGGCAGCAGCTTCGACGGACGCAGGTTGACGTGGTGGTCGAAGGCGAAGCGGAGCTTCAGCAGGAAGCCGCGCTCCAGCACGCCGGAGGGGACGCTCGGGTCGCCGATCGCGCCGAGCAGAATGACGTCGTGCCGCTTCAGGGCGTCGAGGTCGGCGTCGGTGAGGGTCTCACCGGTGGCGTGGTAGCGCTTGGCGCCGAAGTCGTACTCCTGGGTCTCCAGCTTCACATCCTGCGGAAGGACGGCGGAGAGGACCTTCAGACCTTCGGCCACGACCTCCTGGCCGATGCCGTCACCGGGGATCACTGCGAGATTGATGCTGCGAGACATGCGGGCACCCTACTCCTCGTCCCATGGAATGACACCGGCTGTCCGTCATGCGGACACCGGCGCGGGTGGCGGCACCGAGGCGTCGCCGCCCGTTCACCCCCAGGTGTGGCGGCCGTTGGGATTTGCTGGGAAGTTCACCGCCATGGACCTTCCCGACGTCGGCATCCCGCCGCAGCTCGCGAGCCGGATGAGCATGGCCGAGCAGTACGAGTACCTGCGCACCGGGCTGAGCCGGCGCCGCACGCTGGTGACGGCCGGCGCGGTGGCGGGCGGGCTGCTGACCGGCTGCGGCGGCCCGGCGTCGCGGGGCGCCGGGCCGGGCGGCGCGACGGCCACGGGCGCGTCGCCGGCGGCTTCCCTGGTCCACGGCTCCGCCGTCTCCCCGTTCGGCCGCCATCTCGCCTTCGGCGCGGACCCGAAGACGCAGATGCGCGTCTCCTGGCAGGTGCCGCTGGCGGTGCGCAGGCCCTACGTGCGCGTCGGGACACGACCCGACGACCTGGGCCGGAAGACCGCGGCCGAGGTCCGCGCCCTGCACACCCCCGGCGTGACCGGCGTGCGCCCGGCCCTGGAGCAGTACTACCTGCACGCCGCCCTGGACGGCCTGCAGCCCGGCACGACGTACTACTACGGCGTCGGCCACGACGGCTTCGACCCCGCCTCCGCACGGCACCGCTCGACGATCGGCGCCTTCCGCACGGCGCCCGCGCGTCCCGAGACGTTCGTCTTCACGGCGTTCGGCGACCAGGGCGTCAGCCGGGCGGCGGCCGCCAACGACCACGTGGTGCTGCGCCAGAAGCCCGCCTTCCACCTGCACGCGGGCGACATCTGCTACGCGGACGTCAACGGGCGCGGCCGGCAGAGCGACGGGTACGACCCCGCGTTCTGGGACCTGTTCCTCAAGCAGAACGAGCCGGTGGCGCGGTCGGTGCCGTGGATGGTGACGACCGGCAACCACGACATGGAGGCCTGGTACTCGCCGGACGGCTACGGCGGCCAGCTCGCCCGCTTCTCCCTGCCCGACAGCGGCTTCGACCCGCGCACGGCGCCGGGCGTGTACGCGTTCACCTACGGCAACGTCGGCTTCGTCGCGCTGGACGCCAACGACGTGTCGTACGAGATCCCCGCCAACCTCGGCTACACCGGCGGCCGGCAGACGAGGTGGCTGGCCGCGAAGCTGGGTGAGCTGCGGGCGGCGAAGGACGTCGACTTCATCGTCGTCTTCTTCCACCACTGCGCCTACTCGACCTCCACGCACGCCTCCGACGGCGGGGTGCGCGCCGAGTGGCTCCCGCTGTTCGCCGAGCACCAGGTGGACCTGGTGATCAACGGCCACAACCACGTCTACGAACGGACCGACGCGATCAGGGACGGCGGGGTCGGCCGGGCGGTGCCGGTCGGCGCGTCGACCGACCCGACGCGGGACGGGACCGTGTACGTCACGGCGGGCGGCGGCGGCAGGGACCTGTACGGCTTCCCGCCGGGCGTCAAGGAGAGCTACGAGGGGCACGTCACCCGCCACGACCCGGTCGACACCTTCCGGTGGACGAAGTCGCGGGCCGCGAAGGCGGAGACGGCGGAGTGGTCGCGGGTGCGCTACCGGGGCTTCTCGCTGCTCTCGGTGGAGGCGGTGAGCGGCGCGGCGCCCCGGCTCAGGGTGTCGGCGCTCACGGACAGCGGTAAGCGCATCGACCACTTCGAGGTGCGGCGCGGGGCGTGAGCCCGCGCCGCGGGTGACGGCTCGGTCCGCGCCGCGGGTGACGGCTCAGTGGCCGGTCGCGCCGCCGTTGTCCCTGCGGTCGAGGGCGCGCTGGAGGGCGGCCGCGGCGTTCTTGCGCTCGGACTCGGTGGTACGGGAGATGCGACGGACTCGGCGGCGGGCGGTCGTCTCGGCCATGGGAAATCGACTCCTTCGACACACGGGAGTGCGGGAAACAGAGATGGGGATGCGAGACGCCGGGTAGGGCGGGGAGCGGGGCCGCAGGGGTTGCCTGCGCGGGGCCCGGCTCACGACCGCCATTCGCTTGGTCGAGCGATACGTTCGGCTCCTACAAAGCTAAGGGAGCGGTCCCGGTCTGTCTCCACAATTACTCGGACTTCCTACTATCTGAGACAGTGGATCGGGTCACACCGCTCCGACCTGCACTTTCCGTCCTCGCGGCCCCATGGCCGACGCGCGCCCCGCCGTGCCGGGATGTCCGAGGCCGGCCGGCGGAGTCAGAATGGAGAGATGAGCACGCCACATCACCGGACCGAGGAGCGGCCGGCGCCCGCGGCGGACGAGGTGCTGCTGCGGGTGCTCGCCGCGGGCGTCGTCCCGGCGGCCCCGGCGGCGCGTCCCGGAGCGGCCCCGCGGAACGGGGAACCGCAGTACGGGGAACCTCCGTACGCGGAGCCGCCGTTCACGCCGGGCCTCGACGTGTCCGGCGTGGTGGCGGCGGCCGGAGCGGACGTCACCCGGTTCGGCCCCGGCGACGAGGTGTTCGGCAGGATCGACGACGGCGGCGGCTACGCCACCCACGTCACCGCGCCGGCCGGTCAGTTCGCGCCGAAGCCCGCGACGCTGGACCACGTGCACGCGGCCGGGGCCCCGACGGCCGCGCTCACCGCCTGGCAGGCCCTGATCGACATCGGCCGGGTCGGCCCGGGCACCCGGGTGCTGATCAACGCGGCCGACGGTGGCGCGGGGCACCTGGCGGTCCAGCTGGCCAGGGCGGAGGGCGCGTACGTCGTCGCCACCGCCCGCGCCGACCGGCACGGCCTGGTGCGCGACCTGGGGGCCGACGAACTCCTCGACCCGGCCGGCGCCGACCTGGACGCCGTCGTGCACGACATCGACGTGGCCCTGGACCTGGTGGGCGGCGACGACGGTCCGCGCACCCTGGGGACCCTGCGCCCGGACGGCCTGCTGGTGTCCGCGGTCCCCGGCGACCCGGGGCTCGCCCCGGAGGACGTGGAGGCCCGCGGCATGCGCTTCGCCATGGTCCGGGCCGAGCCCTCCGGGGAACGCCTCGCCAAGGTCGCCGGCCTCCTGGCGGACGGCCGCCTGCGCGTCCACGTGGCGGCGGTGCTGCCGTTCGCCGAGGCGGCGAAGGCCCAGGAACTGGGCGAGGCGGGCGACACCGAGGGCGCGGTGGTGCTGGTGCCCGGCCGCCCGTGAGCCGGACGGCGGCTCCTCGGCCGACAACGGCGGTGCGCGGGTCGATAATGGAGTCGTCCACGCGACTGAGGTCCGCTCCGCGCACGCCACGGCGGAGCCGGGCCACGGGAAGGTGACGTCATGAGCGACAAGGCACTTCTCGAGGGCGGTCCGAAGGATCTGCCCCAGCGGATCGTCCCGGTCCCGCCGCCCGGGAACGACGTGAAGATCGAGTGGCTCAACGGATACGAGCACTTCCGCGCGACTCCACGGCAGGCGGAGACGGACCAGGGCCGGCTGCCGGTGTACGAGTGGTGGGAGCGGACGGAACTGCCGAGCTGAGGCGCACGGAAGGAGGCCGGGGCCGGACCTCTGCGGTCCGGCCCCGGCCCCGGTCACGGTGGGTGACGATCCGTCAGCCCATGTGCGGGTAGGTGTAGTCGGTCGGCGGGACCAGCGTCTCTTTGATGGCGCGGGTCAGCGTCCAGCGCAGCAGGTTCTGCGGGGCGCCGGCCTTGTCGTCGGTGCCGGAGGCACGGCCGCCGCCGAAGGGCTGCTGGCCGACGACGGCGCCGGTGGACTTGTCGTTGATGTAGAAGTTGCCGGCCGCGTAACGCAGCTTCTCCATCGTGTACGCCGCCGCCGCGCGGTCGTTCGCGATCACCGAACCGGTCAGCGCGTAGTCGGACACCGACTCCATCTGGGTCAGCATCTCGTCGTACTTGTCGTCCTCGTACACGTACACGGCGAGGAACGGGCCGAAGTACTCGGTGCGGAAGACCTCGTTGTCCGGGTCGGTGCACTCGACGACGGTCGGACGGACGAACCAGCCGACCGAGTCGTCGTAGCCGCCGCCCGCCACGATCGTGCAGCTGGGGTCCTGCTTCGCGCGGTCGATCGCCGCCTTGTTCTTGGCGAAGGACCGCTCGTCGATCACCGCGCCCATGAAGTGGGACAGGTCGGTGACGTCGCCCATCGTCAGGCCGTCGACCTCGGCCGCGAACTCCTCCTTGAAACCGGAGTTCCAGATCGACGCCGGGAGGTAGGCGCGCGAGGTGGCGCTGCACTTCTGGCCCTGGTACTCGAAGGCGCCGCGGGTCAGCGCCGTCTTCAGCACCGCGCGGTCGGCGCTCGGGTGGGCGACGACGAAGTCCTTGCCGCCGGTCTCGCCGACCAGGCGCGGGTAGGAGCGGTACTTCTCGATGTTGTTGCCGACCGTCTTCCACAGGTACTGGAAGGTCTTGGTCGAGCCGGTGAAGTGGATGCCGGCCAGGTCACGGTGGTTCAGGGCGACCTCGGAGACCTCGAGGCCGTCGCCGGTGAGCAGGTTGATGACGCCCTTGGGCAGGCCCGCCTCCTCCAGCAGCCGCATGAGCAGGACGGCCGCGTGGGTCTGGGTGGGGGACGGCTTCCAGATCACCACGTTGCCCATGAGGGCGGGGGCGGTGGGCAGGTTGGCGGCGATCGCGCTGAAGTTGAACGGCGTGATCGCGTAGACGAAGCCCTCCAGCGGGCGGTGGTCCAGGCGGTTCCAGACGCCCGGGGAGTTCGCCGGGGGCTGCTCGGCGAGGATCTGGCGGGCGTAGTGGACGTTGAACCGCCAGAAGTCGACCAGCTCGCACGGGGAGTCGATCTCCGCCTGCTGCGCGGTCTTCGACTGGCCCAGCATGGTGGAGGCGGCGATGGTCTCGCGCCAGGGCCCGGCGAGCAGTTCGGCGGCGCGCAGGATGATCGCCGCGCGGTCGTCGAAGGACATCGCGCGCCAGGCCGGGGCGGCGGCGAGGGCCGCGTCGATCGCGTCGCGCGCGTCCTGCCGGGTGGCGTTGCGCAAGGTGCCGAGGACGGCCTTGTGGTTGTGCGGCTGGACGACCTGGAAGGGCTCGCCGCCGCCCATCCGCTTCTCGCCGCCGATGGTCATCGGCAGGTCGACCGGGTTCTCGGCCAGTTCCTTGAGCTTGGCCTCCAGGCGCTGGCGCTCGGGCGAGCCGGGGGCGTAGCCGTGCACCGGCTCGTTGACGGGGGTGGGGACCTGGGTCACAGCGTCCATGGGATGCGTAACTCCTTGTACGTGAGCGGGTGTCGGGCTCAGCCCTGGGTGAGCGTGGAGCGCAGGAAGAAGCGCAGGTTCGCCGGCTTCTCCGCGAGGCGGCGCATGAAGTAGCCGTACCAGTCGGTGCCGTAGGCGGTGTAGACGCGCATGCGGTGGCCCTCGGCGGCCAGCCGCAGGTGCTCCTCGCCGCGGATGCCGTACAGCATCTGGAACTCGTACTCGTCCGGCTTGCGCCCGGCGCGCCGGGCGAGTTCCTGGGCGATGGAGATCAGGCGCGGGTCGTGGGAGCCGATCATCGGGTATCCCTCGCCCTGCATCAGGGTCCGCAGGACGCGCACGTACGCCTTGTCGATGTCGTGCTTGCGCTGGTGCGCGACCGAGGCGGGCTCCTTGTACGCCCCCTTCACCAGCCGCACCCGGCTGCCGTTCGCGGCGAGCCGGCGGGCGTCGTCCTCGGTGCGGAAGAGGTAGGCCTGGATGACGCAGCCGGTCTGCGGGAAGTCCTCGCGCAGCGCGTCGTGGATGGCGAACATCGAGTCGAGGGTGGTGTGGTCCTCCGCGTCGAGCGTCACGGTCGTGCCGATCGCGGCGGCGGCCTCGACGACGGGCCGGACGTTGCGCAGCGCCAGTTCGTGGCCGTCCGCCAGCGCCTGTCCGAACATGGACAGCTTGACCGACATCTCGACCCGGGGACCGAGTTCCAGGTCCTTCAGCCGGTCGACGAGCTCCAGGTAGGCGTCGCGGGCGGCGGCGGCCTGCCCGGGCGTGGTGATGTCCTCGCCGACGACGTCCATGGTCAGCTCCAGGCCCTTGCCGGTGAGGTCCTGGATGACCGGCACGATGTCGTCGACGGTCTCGCCGGGGATGAAGCGGTCGACGACCTGCCTGGTTCCCGGGGCCGCCGAGACCAGGCGTCGCATCCGGTCGCTGCGCGACGCGGCGAGAATCACGGGACCCAGCACGGGGCACCTCCACAACAAGGCCAGAAGGGGGGCCGTGACCCGGCGAAGCGGGCACGGCACGGAGTACCACCGTGAAACCTAAGGATCCCTCCGATCGTCGGCCATCGACAGCTGTCACGCATCCGTGCCGCAGATCTCAGACAGATGTATGAAGGGTTTCCCGGCCATGCGGGACAATGCCCGGGTGACCTCGGACTACAAAGGTGACTACCAGGAGCTGGTCGACGAGATCTCCGAGCTGCTGGGCGCGCCCGCGACGCTGGAGAACCGGGACTTCGAGCTGATCGCCTTCGGCGCCTACGACAACGAGCGCGACCTGGACGCGTCGGCCCTGGACCCGGTGCGCACCCGTTCGATCCTGTCCCGGCGCTCCACCCCGGCGGTGCGCACCTGGTTCGAGGGCTTCGGCATCACCCGCGCGACCGGCCCGGTGCGCATCCCGCCCAGTCCGGAGGCCGGGGTCTACCGCGGGCGCGTCTGCCTGCCGGTACGCCACCGAGGGGTCGTGCTCGGCTACGTCTGGCTGCTGGACGACGATCCGGGGCCGACCGAGCGGCAGCTCGACGCGGCCATGGCGGTGACGGCCCGGATCGGCGCGCTGCTCGCGGACGAGGCGCAGCACGGCGCCGACCTCACCCGGGAACTGCGGGCGGTGCTGACCGCCGAGCGGGGCTGGCAGCGGGAGATGGCGGTGGCGGAGCTGCGCACCGCCCTCGGGGCCCGCGCGGACGGCCCGCACACGGTGGTGTGCGTGGCCCCCTGGCCCTCCGCCGACCCGGAGGACGCGCCCTCGGTGCGGACGGTGCCGGGCGCGACCGCGTTGTGCACGGTCCCCTGGGGGACGGCGGCCCAGTGCCTCGCCCTGCTGGTCCGGCTGCGCTCGGCCGACGCCCTGACCGCGGCGACGTCGGCGGCGGCCCGGCTGCTGGAACGGGCGGGGCGGCCGGCCGGGGCGGAGTCCGGCCCGGCGGCCGGGGTCGCCGCCGCGCGCACCGGGCTGGCGGAGCTGGGCGCGGCCTGGCGGGAGGCCTCGGCGGCGGCCCGGGCGGCGCTCGCCGAGCCGCGGCTCGGCCCGGTCGCCGAGTGGGCGCGCATCGGGCCGTTCCGCCTGCTGACGTCGCTGCCGCCGGACGTGGCCCGCGATCCCGCCGTGCACGCCCTGCTCTCCCCCGCCCACCGGGAGCTGGCCCGCACCGCCGAGGTCTACCTGGACCTCGCGGGCCAGGCCGGCCGCACCGCCGCCGAGCTGGGCATCCACCGCCAGACCCTCTACTACCGCCTGTCCCGCGTGGAGCAGCTCACCGGCCTCGACCTGGACGACGGCGAGGACCGGCTGCTGCTGCACATGGCCCTGAAGGCGGCCCGACTGTGATCGCCCGGCCCGGCCCCGGTTCCCCTCGGCCGGATCGCCGCGGCCACCCCGCTCAGGGCGTCTTCCCTGCGGCCTCGATCACCCGGCGCAGGCCCTCCGTCAGGCGGTCGGCGTCGGTGGCGGAGCCGGGGTCGAAGAGCCACTGGACCATGAGGCCCTGCAGCAGGGTCTGGTAGAAGCGGCCCTCGGTGTCGGCGGTCTCCGGATCGATCTCGTCCTCGGGGACGCCGGTGAACAGCGGCACGATGCCGGAGCGGCCCTGCTCCTGGGCCTCGACCAGCAGCTTGCGCACCTCCGGGAGCCGGTCGCCCTGGATGATCAGCTCGAAGGTGAGCAGCCAGACCGCGCGGGACTCGGGAAGCGTGCGGATGACGTTGCTCCACACCTCCCGGAACCGCTCCAGCGACCCCGGCGCGGCCGACATCGCACCGCCCGTGCCCCAGCCCGGGTCAAAGCGGTCGCCCATGCCTTCGATCAGGGAGACGTAGGCCGCCACCAGCAGCGCGTCCTTCGACCCGTAGTGGTAGCCGATCGACGCCAGGTTGGTCCCCGACTCCTTGACGATGTCCCGCGCCGTCGTGCGCAGGAACCCCTTGTCCAGCAGGCAGCGCTTGGCGCCCTCGAGCAGATCCTCACGATGTCCCATGCCCCCACCCTAGCGCCGTTCCATACACCCGTCCTAGACGAACGATTTATACAGCCGTACTAGACAGACGTTTTATACGCCCGTACAGTCATCGGCATGACGAACTCGACGAGCACCGCCACCACTTCGGCCGGCCGGCGCGCCGGCCGCCGCGAATGGACCGCGCTGGGCGTGCTGATGCTGCCGTTGCTGCTGGTCTCGATGGACGTCTCCGTCCTGTACTTCGCCATCCCGGCGATCAGCGCCGACCTGCGGCCGAGCGGCACCCAGCAGCTGTGGATCTTCGACATCTACGCCTTCGTGCTGGCCGGCCTGCTGATGACGATGGGCTCGCTCGGGGACCGCATCGGCCGCCGCAGGCTCCTGCTGCTGGGCGCGGCCGCCTTCGGCGCCGCCTCCCTGGTGGCGGCGTACGCCGACAGCGCCGGGACCCTGATCGCGGCGCGCGCGGTCCTCGGCGTCGGCGGCGCGACCCTGATGCCGTCGACGATGGCGCTGATCCGCACGATGTTCACCGACCCCGCCCAGCGCGCGAAGGCGATCGGGCTGTGGTCCGGTGTGATGACGGCCGGGATCGCGCTCGGCTCGGTGCTCAGCGGCGTGCTGGTCCAGTTCTTCTGGTGGGGCTCGGTCTTCCTGGTGAACCTGCCGGCGATGGCGCTGCTGCTGGTCCTCGGCCCCCTGCTGCTGCCGGAGTCGCGCGACCCCGCTCCCGGCCGGTTCGACTGGCTGAGCGTCCCGCTGTCGATGGCCGCCGTGCTCCCGGTGATCTACGGGCTGAAGGAGATCCCGTCCGAGGGCTGGAACGTCCGGTACGTCGTCTCGATCACCGTCGGCCTGCTCTTCGCGGCCGCCTTCGTCCACCGCCAGCGCACCGCGGCCTCACCGCTGATCGACCCGGCCCTGTTCCGCGGCCGCGGCTTCGCCCCGTCCGTCGTCCTCAACCTGATCGCCTCGTTCGCCATGATGGGCTCGGCGTTCTTCACCACGCAGTACCTGCAGTCGGTGCTCGGCAGGAGCGCGATGGAGGCGGCCCTGTGGGCGCTGCTGCCCTCGGTGCCGATCGGCATGGCAGCCCCGGCGGCGACCGCGCTCGTCCAGAAGGGCGTCGACCGCGCCCACGTGGTCGCCGCGGGCTTCGCGATCGCCGCGGGCGGTTACGGGATGCTGGTCCTCACGGACACGGACTCCCTGTGGCTGCTGCTGGCCGCGTGCGGCGTGCTGGCCTCCGGGATCGTCATGGTGATCTCGCAGATCACGGACCTGGCGATGGGCAGCGCCCCGGTGGAGCGGGCGGGTTCCGCGTCCTCCCTGATGGAGACCGGCGCGGAGTTCGGTGGCGCGCTCGGCATGGCGGTCCTCGGCTCCATCGGCACGGCGGTCTACCGCCACGACATCCCGGCCTCGGCTCCGGACGCGGCCCGCGAGACGCTGGGCGGCGCGCTGGCGGTCGCCGACGGCGTCCCGGGGCTGGCGACGGCGGCCCGCGAGGCGTTCACCGCCGGGATGCACGGGGCGGCGATCGCGGGGGCGGTCCTGCTGGCCGGGGCGGCGGCGCTGGCGACGGCGACCCTGCGGAAGGCCCGTGGCGAGGACGGCTGACGGCCCGCGAAAACGCCGGACGGGCCGAGGAGGATGTTCCTCGGCCCGTCCGGCGTTCGCGTGCGTCCCGCGCGGTCTCGTCGCGTCAGACGAGGTTCACCGACCGGGCGAACGTCGCCCCGATCTCCTCGGCGACCTCGGCCAGCACGTTCGGGGCCACCGTGTCGTCGACCGTCAGCACGGCCAGCGCCTCGCCGCCGGCCGCCGCACGGGCGACCTGCATGCCGGCGATGTTGATGCCCGCCTCGCCGAAGACACGGCCCACCGTGCCGACGACGCCCGGACGGTCCTCGTAGCGCAGGACGGCCATGTGGTCGGCGAGCGCGAGGTCGACGTCGTAGTCGCCGACGGCGACGATCTTCTGCAGGTGCTTCGGACCGGCCAGCGTGCCGGAGACCGACACCTCCTCGCCGCTGCCGAGCGTGCCGCGCACGGTCACCACGTTGCGGTGGTCGGCCGACTCGGAGCTGGTCGTCAGGCGCACCTCGACACCGCGCTCCTGCGCGAACAGCGGGGCGTTGACGTAGGAGACGGTCTCGTCGACGACGTCCTCGAAGACGCCCTTGAGGGCGCTGAGCTCCAGCACCTTCACGTCGTGCTGAGTGATCTCGCCGTACACCTCGACGTCGAGACGGACCGCGACCTCGCCCGCGAGCGCGGTGAAGATCCGGCCGAGGCGCTCGGCGAGCGGCAGGCCCGGCTTGACGTCCTCGGCGATGACGCCGCCCTGGACGTTCACCGCGTCGGGGACCAGCTCACCGGCGAGGGCGAGCCGCACCGACCGGGCCACGGCGATGCCGGCCTTCTCCTGCGCCTCGTCCGTCGACGCGCCGAGGTGCGGGGTGCACACCACCTGGTCGAACTCGAACAGCGGGGAGTCCGTGCAGGGCTCCTTGGCGTACACGTCGAGGCCGGCGCCCGCGACGCGGCCCTCCTTCAGCGCCGAGTACAGCGCCTCCTCGTCGACGATGCCGCCGCGGGCGGCGTTGACGATGCGCACGCTCGGCTTGACCTTGCGCAGCGCCTCGTCGCCGATCAGGCCGAGGGTCTCGGGGGTCTTGGGCAGGTGGACGGTGATGAAGTCGGAGACCTCCAGCAGCTCGTCCAGCGACAGCACCTTGACGCCCATCTGCGCGGCCCGCGCGGGCTGGATGTAGGGGTCGTAGGCGACGACCTTCATCCCGAAGGCGGACATGCGCTGGGCGACGAGCGCGCCGATGCGGCCCAGGCCCACGACGCCGAGGGTCTTCTCGGCGAGCTCCACGCCCGTGTACTTGCTGCGCTTCCACTCGCTGTTCTTCAGCGCGGCGTTGGCCTGCGGGATGTGGCGCGCGGTGGCGATGAGCAGGCCGCAGGCCAGCTCGGCGGCCGTGACGATGTTGGAGGTGGGGGCGTTGACGACCATCACGCCGGCCTTGGTGGCGGCGGAGACGTCGACGTTGTCGAGGCCGACGCCGGCTCGCGCGACGACCTTCAGCTTGTTCGCGGCGGCGATCGCCTCGGCGTCCACCTTGGTGGCGGAGCGGATCAGGATCGCGTCGACGTCGGCGATGGCGGGGAGCAGCTCGGCTCGGTCCGCTCCGTTGCAGTGCCGGATCTCGAAGTCGGGTCCGAGTGCGTCCACGGTCGCGGGCGACAGCTCTTCAGCGATGAGTACGACGGGTTTCGAGCTCACGTGGTCCTCACATGTGCGATGCGGACGGCCGTCCCGACGGCCGCAGGCGGTGGAGGGGTGCTGGGGCCGGTCTGGCCATTCCCGTCGTCCGCCCGAGGAGACGCCGCGAGGCAGGGGGGAATGTCAGACAGGCCCTTGGGCCGCGTGGAAGACGCACGACGCTGTGGGCCTGACGCGTTTGTTGTGCAGCAGTCTAGTGGCGCGGCGGGCGTCGTCTCACGCCACCGCGGAAGGATCACCCGTCGGAGACTGGACGGGTTGGACAACGGGGCCGGAGCGATCCGCTCCGGCCCCGTGGCCTGGAGGCTTACGCCTCCTCGTTCACCCAGCTCATCAGCTTGCGCAGCTGCTTGCCGGTGGTCTCCAGCAGGTGCTCGGAGTCCTGCTTCTTGTACTCGTTGTACTTCTTCAGACCGCCGTGGTACTCGTCCATCCAGTTCTGGGCGAAGGAGCCGTCCTGGATCTCGGCGAGGACCTTCTTCATCTCGGCCTTGGTGGCGTCGGTGATGATCCGCGGGCCGGTGACGTAGTCGCCCCACTCGGCGGTCTCGGAGATCGACCAGCGCATCTTCTCCAGGCCGCCCTCGTACATGAGGTCCACGATCAGCTTCAGCTCGTGCAGGCACTCGAAGTAGGCGATCTCCGGCTGGTAGCCGGCCTCGGTCAGCGTCTCGAAGCCCGCCTTGACCAGCGCCGCGGTGCCACCGCACAGGACCGCCTGCTCACCGAACAGGTCGGTCTCGGTCTCCTCGGTGAAGGTGGTCTTGATGACGCCGGCGCGGGTTCCGCCGATGCCCTTGGCGTACGACAGCGCCAGCGCGAAGGCGTCGCCGGAGGCGTCCTGCTCGACGGCGACGATGCAGGGAACGCCGCGGCCCTCCTCGTACTGGCGGCGCACCAGGTGGCCCGGGCCCTTCGGGGCGACCATGCAGACGTCGACGCCGGCCGGGGGCTTGATGAAGCCGAAGCGGATGTTGAAGCCGTGGCCGAAGAACAGGGCGTCGCCGTCGTTGAGGTTCGGGGCGATGGACTCCTCGTAGACCTGGGCCTGGATCGGGTCCGGGACCAGGATCATGATCACGTCGGCCTCGGCGGCGGCCTCCGCCGGGGTCACCACGCGCAGGCCCTGCTCCTCGGCCTTCGCCTTGGACTTGGAGCCCTCGTGCAGACCGACGCGGACGTCGACACCCGAGTCGCGCAGCGACAGCGCGTGGGCGTGGCCCTGGCTGCCGTAACCGATGACCGCGACCTTGCGGCCCTGGATGATGGACAGGTCGGCGTCGGCGTCGTAGAACAGCTCGGCCACTTTGGGTTCTCTCCTTGAGTGCTGGTGTTGCGTCCCACCGTATGACGGCGGGGGGAAGGGAAGTCTCACGGTCTCGGTATGCGGGCGGCCGGTGTCACCCGGTCGCCCGCATCCGTCGTCATGCCGAGCGGTCGAGAGCGCGCAGCGACCGGTCGGTGATCGAACGTGCGCCGCGTCCGATCGCGATCGTGCCGGACTGCACCAGCTCCTTGATGCCGAACGGCTCGAGCATCTTGAGCATGGCGGTCAGCTTCTCGGTGGAGCCGGTGGCCTCGACGGTGACGGCCTCCGGGGAGACGTCGACGGTCTTGGCGCGGAACAGCTGGACGATCTCGACGATCTGGGAGCGCGTCTCGTTGTCGGCGCGCACTTTCACCAGGACGAGTTCGCGCTGAACGGCCTGCGCCGGCTCCAGCTCGACGATCTTCAGGACGTTGACGAGCTTGTTGAGCTGCTTGGTGACCTGCTCCAGCGGCAGTTCCTCCACCCCCACGACGATGGTGATGCGGGAGATGTCGGGGTGCTCGGTGACGCCGACCGCGAGGGAGTCGATGTTGAAGCCGCGGCGCGAGAAGAGGGCGGCGATCCGGGCCAGGATGCCCGGCTTGTTCTCCACCAGGACGGAGAGCGTGTGCTTGGACATGTCTTCGTTTGGTCTCTCTCGCTCAGTCGTCTTCGTTGTCGCCGAAGTCGGGGCGGACGTCCCGGGCGGCCATGATCTCGTCGTTGGAGGTGCCGGCGGCGACCATCGGCCAGACCATCGCGTCCTCGTGGACGATGAAGTCCACGACGACCGGGCGGTCGTTGATCGCGTTGGCCTCCTCGATGACCTTGTCGAGGTCGTCCGGGGACTCGCAGCGCAGCCCCACGCAGCCCATCGCCTCGGACAGCTTCACGAAGTCCGGCACGCGCGTGCCCCTGGCGTCGGGGTTGATGTCGTCGGGGCCGGAGTGGAGCACGGTGTTGGAGTAGCGCTGGTTGTAGAACAGCGTCTGCCACTGGCGGACCATCCCGAGGGCGCCGTTGTTGATGATGGCGACCTTGATCGGGATGTTGTTCAGGGCGCAGGTGGTGAGCTCCTGGTTGGTCATCTGGAAGCAGCCGTCGCCGTCGATCGCCCAGACGGTCCGGTCCGGCGCGCCGGCCTTGGCGCCCATCGCGGCCGGGACCGCGTAGCCCATCGTCCCCGCGCCGCCGGAGTTCAGCCAGGTGGCGGGCTTCTCGTACTGGATGAAGTGCGCGGCCCACATCTGGTGCTGGCCGACGCCCGCCGCGAAGATCGTGCCCTCCGGGGCGAGCCGGCCGACGCGCTCGATGACCTGCTGCGGGGAGAGCGAGCCGTCCTCGGGCAGGTCGTAGCCGAGCGGGTAGGTGTCGCGCCAGCGGGACAGGTCCTTCCACCAGGCGGTGTAGTCGCCCTTGTGGCCCTCGCTGTGCTCCTTCTGCACGGCCTGGATCAGGTCGGCGATGACCTCGCGGGCGTCCCCGACGATCGGCACGTCGGCGGCGCGGTTCTTGCCGATCTCGGCCGGGTCGATGTCGGCGTGGACGATCTTGGCGTGCGGGGCGAAGCTGTCCAGCTTGCCGGTGACGCGGTCGTCGAAGCGGGCTCCGAGGGCGACGATCAGGTCGGCCTTCTGCAGCGCGGTGACGGCGGTGACCGCACCGTGCATGCCCGGCATTCCCACGTGCAGCGGGTGGCTGTCGGGGAATGCGCCGAGCGCCATCAGGGTGGTGGTGACGGGCGCTCCGGTGAGCTCTGCCAGGACCTTCAGCTCCGCGGTGGCGTGCGCCTTGAGCACACCGCCGCCGACGTAGAGGACCGGCCGCCGGGCGGCGGTGATCAGCTTGGCCGCCTCGCGGATCTGCTTGGCGTGCGGCTTGGTCACCGGGCGGTAGCCGGGCAGGTCCATGACGGGCGGCCAGGAGAAGGTGGTCCTCGCCTGGAGGGCGTCCTTGGCGATGTCGACCAGGACCGGGCCGGGGCGGCCGGTGGAGGCGATGTGGAACGCCTGCGCGATCACCCGCGGGATGTCCTCGGCCTTGGTGACCAGGAAGTTGTGCTTGGTGACCGGCATGGTGATGCCGACGATGTCCGCCTCCTGGAAGGCGTCCGTGCCGATCGACGAGGAGGCGACCTGGCCGGTGATCGCCACCAGCGGCACCGAGTCCATGTGGGCGTCCGCGATCGGCGTCACCAGGTTGGTGGCGCCCGGGCCCGAGGTGGCCATGCAGACGCCGACCTTGCCGGTGGCCTGCGCGTAGCCGGTGGCCGCGTGGCCGGCGCCCTGCTCGTGACGGACCAGGACGTGGCGCACCCGGGTCGAGTCCATCAGCGGGTCGTAGGCGGGAAGGATGGCACCGCCGGGAATGCCGAATACCGTGTCGGCGCCGACCTCCTCGAGAGAGCGGATGAGGGACTGCGCACCCGTGACGTACTCGGGGGCGGAGTGCTGTCCTCCGGATCGGGGCCGCGGCTGCGGATGGTGGGCCCCGGTGGCCTGCTCGGTCATCGGCATTCTCTTCTCGATGCTGAGGGTTTTTGCGAGGTTTGGGCGGCGTTGGGCTGCTGCACGACAGGCGCCTGTGCAACAAAAAACCCCTCGTGCCATAAGGCAAGCGAGGGGAGCGCGCCGGGTGTGTTCGCTGGGAGTTCCGGGTCCGTCCGGACGTCACCAGCGTCAGCCGACGCGCTTTCCAAGTACGAGAATTCGGGTGCGCATGGAACCGACCCTCCCCCCACCGCGTACCGCATGTCAAGCCGGTGGGACAGGAGTCTCATCATGTGAGCGCAGGGCACTGGCGCCCCTCAGGACGGCCGTCACCCCACTGGAGTACACCCGCCCCGTCGTCTCTCTCACGCCACCCGCGAAGACGGGCTCGGCGGGCCCGTGCGGGACCGCGCAGTGGCCGGTACCGAGCGCCCTGCGCAGCCGGTGCTCCTCCAGCGGACCGGAGAACACCAGGCCCTGTCCGTGCGTGCAGCCCATCGCGCGCAGGGTGGCGGCCTGCTCGGGCTGGTCCACCCCGACGGCCACGGACTGCAGCCCGAGATCGGCGGCGATGCGCAGCAGCCCACCGGTGATCTTGTGCAGCCGCGCGGACTCGACGACGCCCTCGACCAGGCCGCGGTCCAGCTTCAGCACGTCGACGGGGAGTCTGCGCAGGGCCGTGATCGCCCCGTGGCCGCCGCCGAAGCCGTCCAGCGCGATCCGCACGCCCAGCCGGCGCAGGGCCGACAGGCGCCGCTCCAGCTCGTCCGGCGAGACCCGGCAGTCGACGTCGGACAGCTCGATCACCAGCGCCCCGGACGGCAGTCCGTGCCGGGTCAGCAGCGCCTCTGTCGAGCCGAGCGGCAGCGCGCGGTCCAGCAGCCGCCGGGCGCTCATCCGGACCGCCACCGGCACCGGCAGGCCGGTCGCGGCGCGTTCGGCGGCCTGGGCGACGGCCTCCTCGAGGATCCAGCGGTCCAGTTCCTGCGTCCTGTCGCTCTCCTCGGCCACCCGCAGGAACTCGGCCGGGGTGAACAGCACCCCCTGGGAGGAGCGCCAGCGCGCCTGCGCCTCGACCGCCGTGATCCGGCCGTCCGACAGGCGCACCACCGGCTGGTGCAGCAGCGTGAACTCGCCGTCCTGCAGGGCGGCGCGCAGTCGCGTGGCCAGTTCCGCCTTGCGTACGACGTCCTGCTGCATCTGCGGCGCGTACAGCTCGACGCGGCCCTTGCCGCCTGCCTTGGCGCGGTACATGGCGAGGTCGGCGTTGCGCAGCAGTTCGCCCGCGCCGAGTCCCGGTTCGGCGAAGGCCACGCCGATGGACGCGTTGACCCGGACATCGTTGCCGTCGATGAGGTAGGGCTGGGAGAGCGTGGCTCTGAGGCGCTCGGCGAGTTCCAGTATGTGGCGTTCGCGGGCGGAGCGGTCGCGGCCGCCGTCCCCGACGATCAGGGCCGCGAACTCGTCGCCGCCGAGCCGGGAGGCCGTGTCGCCGTGCCGGACGGCGTCCTGGAGTCTGCGGGCGGCCTGGACGAGCAGTTCGTCCCCGGCCTGGTGCCCGATCGTGTCGTTGACGGCCTTGAAGCCGTCGAGGTCGATGAAGAGCACGGCCGTGCCGCGCAGCGCGGCCCCGCGGTCGGAGGACCGTCGGCCGGACAGGGCCTGCTGGACGCGCTTGGTGAACAGGGCGCGGTTGGGCAGGTCGGTGAGCGGGTCGTGTTCGGCGTTGTGCTGCAACTGCGCCTGCAGGCGCACTCGCTCGGTCACGTCCCGGCTGTTGAAGATGAGGCCGCCGTGGTGGCGGTTGACGGTGGACTCGACGTTGAGCCAGTCTCCCCCGCTCCCGGCTCCGCCCGGGCGGGAGGCGCCCCCGCCGGAGCGGAACCGGCACTCGATGCGGGTGGTGGGCTCCTCCAGCGGGCTGGCGGCGAGGAAGCGGCGCACCTCGTGCACCACGCGGCCCAGGTCCTCCGGGTGGATGAGGTTGGCCAGTTCCGTGCCCACCAGCTCCTCCGCGGGGCGTCCGTAGACCCCGGCGGCGGCCGGCGAGACGTAGCGGAGGATGCCGTTGGGCGCGGCGATCATGATGACGTCGCTGGAGCCCTGCACCAGGGAGCGGAAGTGGTTCTCCTGCTGCGCCAGTTCCTGGGTGAGGGTGATGTTGTCCAGCAGCATGATGCCCTGGCGCACCACGAGGGCGAGCACGACCGTGCCGCCGGTCAGCAGTACCACGCGGTCGACGCTGCGGCCGCTGAGCACATTGTAGAGGATGCCCAGCGTGCAGACGGCGGCGGCGAGGTAGGGCGTGAGCGCGGCCAGCGAGCCGGCGATCGGCCGGGCGGCCGGATACCGGCCGTGGTCGTCCGCCTGCGGGGGCGCGGGGTACCGGCCGTGGTCGTCCGCCTGCGGGGAGGCGGGGTGCCGGTGCGGGCCGCCCCGTTCGCCGGGCAGGTGTTCGTGCAGCACGCGCGTGTGCCCGTCGTGCCGGCCGCCGTGCCATTCAGGCCAGTTGTGGCCGCCGCTGCGCCCGTCGTGCCGGCCGGCCCCGGCGCCGGCCGCCTCCGCGCCGACGGGCTCCGGGGCTTCGGGCTCCGGGGCTTCGGGCTCCGGCTGCGTGTGCCGGGACGCGGCCCAGGGGGCGTAGGCGAGCAGCAGGGAGCCGGCGAACCAGCCCGCGTCGAGCAACTGGCCGGAGTGGTAGCTGTCGTGCAGCAGCGGCGAGGTGAACAGCGCGTCGCACATCACGGTGAGGGCGAGCGCGCCGATGGCGGTGTTGACCGCCGTGCGGTTGACCGCGGAGCGCCTGAAGTGCAGCGCGAGCACCATGCTGACCAGGGCGATGTCCAGCAGCGGGTACGCCAGTGACAGGGCGGTGCAGGCGACGCTGGGTCCGTCGAACCGGGCGGCCTGGGCGAGCGCGAGGCTCCAGGACAGGGTGAGCAGCGAGCCGCCGATCAGCCACGCGTCCAGCGCCAGACACACCCAGCCCGCCTTCGTCACGGGCCGCTTGGCGAGCACCAACAGCCCCACGATGGCGGGCGGCGCGAAGCACAGGAAGAACAGGTCGGCGTAACTCGGGCTGGGCACGGGCTGTTCCAGGACCACCTCGTACCACCCCCAGACCCCGTTGCCCAGGGCCGCCATCGCGGAGGACAGGGCGAACAGCGTCCAGGCGGGCCGGAAGCGGACGCGTCGGTCGCGGGCGTACAGCCCGCAGGACACGGCGGCGGTGGCCGCGGCGGCGCTGAGCCCGAAGTCGCCCATGATCAGCGACACTTCGTCGGATCCCCAGCCCACGGCGGAACCGACGGCGTACGCCGCGCAGACCAGCGCCACCACGAGTTGACGGAACAGGCCGGGCCCGCCGCTCGCGGCCGGCCGGCGGGGCGGCGCGCCCTGGGAGCACTGCGGCCGCGGCGCTCCGTCGACGGTGGTCGTGGGAGGCGGCGGCGAGGTCACCGGACCCTCCAGGCCCGCTCGGCTCCCGTGCCTCGGGGGTCCCGGTGCGCCGGACACGCCTGCCGCCGACGGCTGTTGTGCCTCTGGTGGTGACGGCCGTCGTGGTGACGGCTGTGCCGGCAGCCGTGATCGGTGTGGTGACCGCGTCGGGGGGGGGGGGGGGGGGGGGGGGGGGGGGGGGGGGGGGGGGGGGGGGGGTGGTGGGTGTGGACAATAATTGTCGCGCGCGTCTCCCCCCCACCCCCCCCACC
>NZ_JBVIIE010000086.1:0-27852 GCF_055569945.1 Streptomyces sp. NPDC031340 | reverse complement strand
CTGTAGCCCAACTACTTGCAGCAAGGTCCGCGCCGCGACAGATCCGGCGGCGGGCCCCCCCTACCCTCCTCTTGGCTGCCCACTCCGCGCCCCCACCCCGGCGGCGTGATCCGGACGGCGGGCCCGCCGGCGCGCCGGGCGCCTCAGTCCTCGTAGGGGACGTCGGTCACCGCGGCTCCCCCGGTGACCGTGTGCACGGCGCCGCCCGGGCCGCCGGTCCGCAGCCGCCAGGGGTGCGGGCTGTCGGTCGTCACGCGGAGCCGGTCGCCCTCGCGGCGGACCTGGAAGCGGGCCGCCTCGCCGGTGCCGTGGGGGTGCGGGATCACGACCGTGCGTTCGGCCCCGTCGGCGAAGGCGTGCACGCGCAGCTCGACGTCCTCGGCCCACGCCGAGACCGGCCGCTGATCGTCGGCGGCCAGCGGGATCACCGACTCCGGGCGGGCGAGCAGCGGCAGGGTGTGGAAGTCGTGCCGCTCGGTCACCCAGCGCGGGCCGGTGACCCGGTCGCCGGTCAGGATGTTGGTCCAGGTTCCCTCCGGCACGTAGTACTCGACGGTGCCGTCGTCGGAGAAGACGGGGGCGACGAGCAGGTCGTCGCCGAGCATGTACTGGCGGTCGAGCAGGGCGGCGGTGGGGTCGTCGGGGAACTCCAGCAGCATCGCGCGCATCACCGGGATGCCGGTGGTGTGCGCCTGCTGCGCGGCGCGCTGGAGGTAGGGGGCGAGGCGGTGCTTGAGGAGGGTGAACTCGCGGGTGACCTCGACGGCTTCGTCGCCGTAGTCCCACGGGACGCGGTACGAGTTGCTGCCGTGCAGGCGGCTGTGCGAGGAGAGCAGGCCGAACTGCACCCAGCGCTTGAAGACGGCCGGGGTGGGGGTGCCCTCGAAGCCGCCGATGTCGTGGCTCCAGAAGCCGAAGCCGGACAGGCCGAGGGAGAGGCCGCCGCGCAGTGACTCGGCCATGGCACCGAAGTGGGAGTCGCAGTCGCCGCCCCAGTGCACGGGGTACTGCTGTCCGCCGGCGGTGGCCGAGCGGGCGAAGAGGAGGGCCTCGCCCTCGCCCCGCTCCTCCCGCAGCAGTTCGAAGACGGCCTGGTTGTAGAGGTGGGTGTAGTAGTTGTGCATCCGCTCCGGGTCGGAGCCGTCGTGCCAGACGACGTCGGTGGGGACGCGTTCGCCGAAGTCGGTCTTGAAGCAGTCCACGCCCTGGGCGAGCAGGGTGCGCAGCTTGCCGGTGTACCAGTCGCGGGCGGCCGGGGAGGTGAAGTCGACCAGGGCCATTCCGGCCTGCCACAGGTCCCACTGCCACACGCTGCCGTCCGGCCGGCGCACCAGGTGGCCCTCCCGCATGCCCTCCTCGAACAGCGGGGACTTCTGGGCGATGTACGGGTTGATCCAGGCGGAGATCTTCAGTCCGCGTTCCCTGAGCCGGGCCAGCATGCCCTCGGGGTCGGGGAAGGTCTCGGAGTCCCAGTCGAAGTCGCACCACTGGTAGGCGCGCATCCAGAAGCAGTCGAAGTGGAAGACGCTCAGCGGGATGCCGCGCTCGGCCATGCCGTCGATGAAGCCGTTGACTGTGGCCTCGTCGTAGTCGGTGGTGAAGGACGTGGTCAGCCACAGGCCCAGCGCCCACGCCGGGGGCAGGGCCGGGCGGCCGGTCAGCGCGGTGTAGCGCTGGAGGATCTCCTTCGGGGTGGGGCCGTGGACGACGAAGTACTCCAGCGACTGGTCCTCGACGCTGAACTGCACCTGGCCGACCGACTCCGAACCGACCTCGTAGCCGACCTTGCCGGGGTGGTTGACGAAGACGCCGTAGCCGCGGTTGGTGAGGTGGAACGGGACGTTCTTGTAGGCCTGTTCGCTGCTGGTGCCGCCGTCGGCCTGCCAGATGTCGACCGTCTGCCCGTTCTTCACGAACGGGGTGAACCGCTCGCCCAGGCCGTACACCGACTCGCCGACGCCGAGGGCGAGTTGGCCGACCATGTGGTGGCGGCCCTCGGCGTCGGTGACGAATCCGTTGCCCCGCTCCCCCGCGGAGGTCAGCACCCGCCCGTCCGCGACGAACTCCAGCCGCCACGGGCCGGAGGTGTCGACGCGCAGGGTCAGCTCGCCGGAGGTGAGGCTGAGCAGCGTGCCCTCGCGGCTGACCTTGCCCGCGTCCTCGCCGGCGCCGGGCAGCGCGAAGTCCGGTCCGCGGCGCGCCGATCCGGCGTGATGGGTGGTGCGCACCCCGATCACGCCCTCGGCCGGGGACCAGCACTCCACGGTCACCAGCGGGCTGTTGAGGGTGCCCCCGCGGCGGGTGACCTGCTTCACCGGGGCGTAGAGCGTCATCCGCTGCCCGTCGGCGCGTACGTCGGCGATCTCGGCGGCGAAATGGGCGGTGCAGCCCGGACGCATCAGCCAGTAGCCGTCCGTGAACTTCATCGATTTTCCTCAGTACGGGCGCGGTGCGCGGTGATCAGGTCCCGGTACCAGCGGTAGCTGTCCTTG
Source organism: Streptomyces sp. NPDC031340 (assembly GCF_055569945.1). Taxonomy (NCBI): domain Bacteria; kingdom Bacillati; phylum Actinomycetota; class Actinomycetes; order Kitasatosporales; family Streptomycetaceae; genus Streptomyces; species Streptomyces sp. NPDC031340. The sequence continues at coordinate 25,360 of NZ_JBVIIE010000086.1, read as the reverse complement.
GGGATGCGGGTCTGGGTGCCGTAGTCGACGCGGACCAGGCCGAAACGCTGCTCGTAGCCGCGCGCCCACTCGAAGTTGTCCAGCAGCGACCAGACGTAGTAGCCGCGCACGTCCACCCCGGCGGCGACGGCGTCGGCCACGGCGCTGAGGTGGTCGGCGAGGTAACCGATCCGGTCGGTGTCGTGGACCTGGCCGTCGGGTGCGACGGTGTCGGCCTCGGCGGAGCCGTTCTCGGTGATCCACACCGGGGGCAACTGCGGATGGCGGGCGTGGAGGTCGCGGAGCAGTTCGGTGAACGCGGACGGTACGACGGGCCAGCCCATGGTGGTGTGCCGGGTGCCGTACGGGTCCACCTCGGTGACGCCGATGTCCACCGCGGTGCGCCGGGCGGGGTCGCCCTCCTGGTGCGGCGCCGCGGCCACGCAGACGGGCCGGTAGTAGTTCAGGCCGACGAAGTCCAGTGGCGTGCCGATCAGTTGCAGGTCGTCCGGGCGCCGCCAGGGGCCGTCCGCCTGCCCGGCCCACGTCTCGGCCTCGTGCTCGGGGTAGCGTCCGGCGAACAGCGGCCCGGTCCAGACGTCGTTGTGCAGGGTCTCGGCGCGGCGGAGGGCCGCGAGGTCCTCGGGTGTGTCCGAGGCGGCGTGGATCCGGTCGAGGTTGAGGGTGATGCCGACTTCGTGGTCACCGCTCGCGCGCAGGGCGCGCACCGCCAGACCGTGGCCGACCAGGAGGTGGTGGGCCGCGGCCAGGGCGCCCCGGCCCTCCCGGGTGCCGGGCGCGTGGCGTCCCTCGGCGTGGCCGACGAAGGCGGAGCAGTAGGGCTCGTTGAGCGTGATCCAGCGCCGCACCCGGTCGCCGTAGCGTTCGGCGGCGAGGGCCGCGTACGCCGCGAACGCCTCCGCCGTGTCCCGCACGCGCCAGCCGCCGCGGTCCTCGAGGGCCTGCGGGAGGTCCCAGTGGTACAGGGTGACGAGGGGCTCGATGCCGGCTGCCAGCAGTTCGTCGATCAGGCGGTCGTAGAAGTCCAGGCCCTTGGCGTTCACCGTGCCGGTGCCCGCGGGCAGCAGGCGGGACCAGGAGATGGAGAAGCGGTAGCTGTCGACGCCGAGGTCGCGCAGCAGGGCGACGTCCTCACGGTAGCGGTGGTAGTGGTCGGCGGCCGTGTCGCCGGTGGCGCCGCCGAGCGTACGGCCGGGTGTGTGGCTGAAGGTGTCCCAGACGGAGGGCCCGCGGCCGTCCTCGTCGTGGGCGCCCTCGATCTGGTAGGCGGCGGTGGCGGCGCCGAAGCGGAATCCGGCGGGCAGCACCGGGAAGACCTGGTCGGTCATGTGTTTTGTACCTTCGGGGTGTCGAAGCGGAAGGAGGCCAGGCGGAAGTCGCCGTGCAGGGTGAGCCGCAGGTCGTGGACGCCGTCGAGGGGGGAGCCGGTGTCGGTGGTCACCGTCGTCCACGTGTGGCGGCCGCCGGTGACCGGGACGGCGACCTCGGCGACGAGCCGGTCGCCGGCCCGGACCTCCAGCCGGGCCGGGCCCGTTCCGGCGTCCTCGCGGGCCTCCCCGGCCTCGTGGGTCTCGCGGGCCTCGCGTGCCTCGTGGGTCTCGCGGGCCACCTCGGCCTCGAAGCGGGTGACGCCGGACAGGTCGGCCGAGCGGAACAGCAGGGTCGCGGGTCGCCCGGAACCGGCCGGGGTGACCGCGTCGCCGGCGGTACGGGTGGCGTCGACGAGGGTGATGTCCGTGTGGTCGTCGAAGTCGGCGGCCCGGGTGCGCCGGCCGGCGACCGCGCGGGGCGCCGGGGCGGGGCCGGTCACGGTCAGCGGGGCGGTCAGCACGACGTCTTCCGCGGAGCGGGCGACCAGGACCTCGTAGGCGCCGGGATCCACGGTGAAGGCGCCGGTGGCGACGTCCCAGTGGGCGAGCCGTTCCGCGGGCAGCCGGAAGGCCACCTCCCGGCTCTCGCCGGGTTCGAGCCGTACCTTGCGGAAGTCGGTGAGCCGCAGCCGGGGCGCCTCGTAGCGTGCGTGCAGGGCCCGGACGTAGAGCTGCACCACTTCGCTGCCGGGCCGGGCGCCGGTGTTGGCCAGCGACACCGACACGTCCAGCGCGCCGTCCTGGGCCGTCGTCGGAGCCGACAACCGCAGGTCGCGGTAGGCGAAGCCGGTGTAGGACAGGCCGTGGCCGAAGGCGTACAGAGGGGCGGCCCGGTGGTACTGGTAGGTCCAGCCCGCCTTGATGACGTCGTAGTCGAGGGGGTCGGGAAGCTCGTCGTCACCGCGGTACCAGGTCTGCGGCAGCCGGCCGGCCGGGTCGGCCTCGCCCAGCAGTACGGCGGCCAGTGCCCGGCCCGTCTCCTGCCCGCCGTGGGAGGTCCACACCACGGCGGGCAGGTGCTCGTCGGCCCAGTCGACGGCGTAGGGCCCGCTGCTCATGACGACCAGCGCCGTCCGCGGGCGGACCGCGGCGACCGCGCGCAGCAGTGCCTCCTGCGTGCCGGGCAGTGCGGTGCCCGAACGGTCCTCGGTCTCGCGGCCGTTGATGAGCGGGTGGTTGCCGAGGACCACGATCGCCACGTCGGCCTCCTCGGCGGCCCGGCGCGCCTCGGCCGTGCCGTCCCGCAGCAGTTCGCGCTGCCAGCGTTCGGCGGTCGCCGGGGTGTCGGCGGTGACGCGGACCCGGCCGTCGGCGGGGCCGACCGCCGCGTAGCGGCCGGTGCGGACGTGGCGCAGGAGCACGGTGCCGGGCTCGCCGTGCGGGTCCGGTTCCAGGGTGAACGTCTCGTCGACGTACCAGGTCTTGATGACCTCGCGGTCCACGACGAGCGAGTCGTCGTCCCGGCGGCCGAGGTGGCGGCCGGTCCCGGCGGCGCGCAGGGTCAGCACGCCGTCGCCCCACTCGGCGACGTCGAACGTGGTTCCCGCCAGGAGGTCACCGGTGGTGCGGGAGCGCAGCGCGATCCGGTCGGCGCCCTCCTCGGTGACGACATCGCCGCCGCCCGCGCCGAGCGCCGCCCGCAGCCCGGACGCGATGCCGACCTGATAGGGCAGGGTCCCGCTGTACCAGTCCTCGTACAGGGTGTCGGCGTGCGGGCCGATGACGGCGATCCGCGGCGCGCGGTCCGCGCGGAGCGGAAGCAGGCCGTCGTTCTTGAGCAGCACCACCGACTCGGTCGCGGCCCGCAGGGCGAGGGCCCGGTGCTCGGGGCAGTCGACGACATCCGCCGCGATCCCGGAGTACGGATCGAGGTCCGGGTCGAACTCGCCGAGTCTGAACCGCAGTTGCAGGTGGCGCCGGGCCGCGCGGTCGATGTCGGCCTCGTCGATCAGGCCGCGCTCCAGGGCCTCGCGCAGCCGGCCGGCCGTGGTCGAGCCGTCCTCGTCCAGGTCGGTGAAGCTGTCGATGCCGGCCTTCAGCGCCGCGGCGTGGGCCTCGACGTGGTCGTCGAAGTAGTGCTCCGGGTCGACCAGGTTGGCCGGGGCTTCGGCGTCGCTGACGCAGAACAGCTCGTGCCCGGTCGGCACGGCCCAGCCGCGCAGTTCCGTCTCCAGGAGCGGACTGACGTGGCAGGGACGGCCGTTGACCAGGTTGTAGGCGGCCATCGCGCCGGTCGCGGCGCCCGAGGCGACGATGGGCCGGAAGGCGGCCAGGTCGTATTCCTGGAGTACGCGGGGACGCAGGGCGGAGGAGGTGACGCTGCGGTCGTCCTCGTTGTTGTAGGCGAGGAAGTGCTTGAGCACCGGAGCCGTGCGCAGGTAGGCCGGATGGTCGCCGGCCAGGCCCCGGCAGTAGGCCGTGCCGAGCCGCGCGGTGTGCGCCGGGTCCTCTGAGTAGCCCTCCTCGTTGCGGCCCCACCGCGGGTCGCGCAGCAGGTTCACGACGGGCGCCCACACCTGGAGGCCGGGGGTGCCGATGCCGTCCACCGGCGGGCGGTGGTGGTGGAAGGCACGCAGTTCGGCGGAGACGGCTTCGGCGACCTCGCGGACCAGGTCCTCGTCCCAGGTCGCGCCGAGGCCCACGGCCTGCGGGAAGACCGTCGCCGTGCCGAGCCAGGCGACGCCGTGCAGCGCCTCGGTGCCGGTGCGGAACGAGGCGACGCCCAGGCGCGGGACGGCCGGCGCGTACTGGTGCAGCAGCGCGATCCGCTCGTCGAGGGTGAGCCGGGCCAGCAGGTCGTCGACGCGCTGGTCGGTCGGCAGCGCGGGATCACGGAACGGCACCCGGCCGGTGGCGATCAGGGAGGGAGATCCCACGAGGCAAACCCCTAAGCAGACTGGTGCGGAGAGCATATCGTCGAAGCGCTTCGACGCTGACATTCAGCCCGGAGGGCTGTCAATAGCTCAAGGTGAAGAAAGTTTCGCCACAGTCACCCTCTTGTTTCGGCAGATCCATGCCATTAGCGTTCGCCGCCGAGTGAAGCGCTTCGACACTCTGAGGAAATCGACGCTCTGAGGGAATCGACGCTCTGAGGGAACAAGGGACGAACCAGCCGTGACAACGACAACCAACCTGCCGTCGCAGGGCCCTGACGGCATGCCGGGCGAGCGGTCCGCGGACGCCATCGTGACCAACCCGGTGATCCCCGGTTTCCACCCCGATCCGAGCGTCTGCCGCGTGGGCGACGACTACTACCTCGTCTGCTCCAGCTTCGAGTACTTCCCCGGCATCCCCGTCTTCCACAGCCGTGACCTGGTGCACTGGACGCAGATCGGCAACGCCCTCGACCGGCCGAGCCAGCTCCGCCTGACCTCCGGCACGGCGTCGTCCGGCGGCATCTACGCCCCCACCCTGCGCCACCACGACGGCCGCTTCTGGCTCATCGTCACGAACGTGGCCGAGGGCGAGGGCAACATGCTGTTCACCGCCACCGACCCCGCGGGGCCCTGGTCCGACCCGGTCCGTCTGCCGGGCGTCAAGGGCATCGACCCGGACCTCGCCTGGGACGAGGACGGCACCTGCTGGTGCACTTTCGCCGGGGTCTCGCAGGTCCGGATCGACCCGTACACCGGGGAGACGCTGGAAACGCCGCGGCGGCTGTGGTCCGGCACCCCCGGTGCCCTGGCCCCGGAAGCGCCTCACCTGTACCGCGTCGGCGAGTACTGGTACCTGCTCATCGCGGAGGGCGGCACCGAGCGCGGCCACGGCGTCTCGATCGCCCGCGGGCGCACCCCCGACGGTCCGTTCGAGCCGTGCCCGGCCAACCCGATCCTGACGCATCGCAGTACGGATCGTCCCGTCCAGAACACCGGCCACGCGGACCTGGTCCAGGGCCCCGACGGTTCGTGGTGGATGGTGCTGCTGGGCGTCCGGCCGCGCGGTGGCACGCCGGGCTGGCACGTCCTCGGGCGCGAGACCTTCCTCGCGCCGGTGACCTGGGCGGACGGCTGGCCCGTCGTCGGCGAGGTGTCGCCCGCCCTGCCCGCCCCGCCCTGGCCGCTCGTCCCCGGGCCCGTCGAGTCCGGCCGGGACGACTTCGACCTCGCGGAACTGCGACCGTGCTGGATCTCCGTGCGCAACCGTCCGCAGGAGCACTGCACCACCGAGGAGCGGGCCGGCTGGCTGACGCTCCGTGCCCGGGGCGACGGTCCGGACGGTCCGGACGGTCTGGATGATCCCGACGGTCCGGACGGTCCGGACGATCCCGGCGTCGTCTTCGTCGGCCGCCGCCAGCAGCACCTGACCTGCCGGGTGCGGACCCGGATCGATCCGGCGCGGGGGCGCGGAGGTCTCGCCGTCCGGCTGGACGAGGAGCACCACTACGAGATCGAGGCCTCCGAGGGGGAAGTGCGCGTGCTCGGCCGCGTCGGGTCTCTGCGTACCGTCGTGGGCTCCCGGCCCGTACCCGCGGGGCCCGTGGTCCTCGGCCTCCGCGTGAGCGACACCCCGCTGCGGGACGCCCGCACGGGACCCGACACCCTCACGTTCGGCATCGAGGAGCCGGACGGCACGTTCACCACGCTCGGCAGCCTGGACGGCCGCTATCTGTCGACCGAGGTCGCGGGCGGCTTCACCGGCAGGGTCATCGGCATGTACGCCGCGGCCGGCACGGTCCACTTCGACTGGTTCGACTACGAGCCGCTCGCCCCCTGAACCGGCCGGGCCCGGCCGTCACCACGCCGCCGCTCCCGGCCGGGCCGGGCCCGCCTCCCCCTCGCCCCTCGCTCCCCGCTCCCCGCCTCTCGCTCCTCACCCCCTGCCTTCACCGACCCCCCACGGGCGGAACCCCCGCTCGGCCAACGAAGAAAGGTCAAGAGATGAAGGGAACGCAACGCCCCGGCGGCCGCCGCAGACGCGGTCCGGGCCGGGTGCTCGGCCTGCTGCTGGCGCTGGTCGCCGCGATCGGGCTCACCAGCACCAGCGCCTTAGCAGCACCGAACCACGAGGAGGCGTCCGCGGGGCTGAAGTCCCGGGCGCTCAGCCCCGTGAGCGCGGTGGCGGCGATGCAGCCCAGCTGGAACCTGGGCAACACGCTGGACGCCATCCCGGACGAGACGTCCTGGGGCAACCCGCTGGTCACCAAGTCCCTGTTCGACACCATCAAGGCCGAGGGCTTCCGCAGCGTGCGGATCCCCGTCACCTGGACCGACCACCAGTCCGCCACCGCCCCCTACACGATCGACACGACGTTCATGAACCGCGTCAAGCAGGTGGTCGACTGGGCCCTGGCCGACGGCCTCTACGTGGTGATCAACGTCCATCACGACTCGTGGCAGTGGGTCTCCGCCATGCCCACCGACCACGACAACGTCCTGGCCCGCTTCAACGCCATCTGGCAGCAGGTCGCCGCGGAGTTCAAGGACTCCCCGCAGACACTGCTCTTCGAGAGCATCAACGAACCGCAGTTCAAGAACGTCAGTGACGCGCAGAGCATCCAGTACCTGGACGAGCTGGACACCTCGTTCCACAGCATCGTGCGCGGCTCCGGCGGCAACAACGCGACCCGGCTGCTGATGCTGCCCACCCTGTTCTGCAACGCCGGCCAGACCTACCTGGACGCCCTGGTCAGCAAGATGACCGCGCTGAACGACGCCAACCTGGTGGCCACCGTGCACTTCTACGGCTGGTACCCGTTCAGCGTGAACGTGGCCGGCGGCACGCGGTACGACGAGACCGCGCAGAAGGACATGACCGACACCTTCACCCGGCTGCGGGACAGCCTCGTCGCCAAGCAGATCCCCGTCTACATCGGCGAGTTCGGCCTGCTGGGGTACCCCGACTACTTCCACCCCTCCCGCGTCGAACAGGGCGAAGCGCTCAAGTACTACGAGCAGTTCGGCTACGAGGCCCGGACCGCCGGGGTGACCACCGCCCTGTGGGATCCCTTCGCGTACCTGAACCGCTCCACGCTGCAGTGGCGTGACCCGGCCCTGATCGCGCAGATCAAGTCGAGCTGGACCACCCGCTCCGGAACCGCCTCCTCGGACCGGGTCTTCGTGCCCAAGTCGAGCGCGATCACGGCGAAGACGCTGACGCTGAACCTGAACGGCACCACCTTCAAGGGGCTCTACCAGGGCAGCACCAAGCTCACCTCGGGCCGGGACTACACCGTCTCCGGCAACCAGCTCACGCTCACGGCCACGGCCCTCACCCGGCTGACCGGCGACCGTGCCTACGGGACCAACGCGACTGTCGAGGCCCGGTTCTCCAAGGGTCTGCCCTGGAAGATCTACGTGACCACGTACGACACGCCGGTCCTCTCGAACGCGACCGGCACCACCGGTGGTCTCACCGTCCCCACGCAGTTCCGCGGCGACCTGCTGGCGACCATGGAGGCGAAGTACGCCGACGGCAGCAACGCCGGCCAGACCAGCTGGACTCCTTACCAGGAGTTCAACGCGGCCTTCTCCCCCGACTATCCGGGCAACGCGCTCCTGCTCACCTCGGACTTCCTCAACGCGCTGCGCGACGGTGCGCCGGTGACGCTCACCTTCCACTTCTGGAGCGGCGCCACCGTGACGTACACGGTGACGAAGTCCGGAAGCTCGGTGACCGGCACGGCCTCCTGACCGTCCGGGCCCCGGGTGCCGCCCTGGCGCCCGGGGCTCTTCGCCGCCCGCCCGGTCCTCGGGCGGAGCGTTCAGTCCTTGGGCGGCGCCGTGCTCTCCCGGACGGTGAGCGTGGTCGCGATCTCCAGTCCGGACTGGGGCACGTCCTCGCCACGGCCGAGGGCCAGCGCCAGCTCGGTGGCGGCCACCGCCATCTCGGCCAGCGGCTGGTGGACCGTGGTCAGCGGCGGATCGACCCAGGCGACGGCCGGTACGTCGTCGAAGCCCACCACGCTGACGTCCTCGGGGATGCCCAGCCCGAGTTCGCGCGCCGCCTGGTAGACGCCGAGCGCCTGCATGTCGTTGGCGGTGAAGACGGCGGTGGGGCGATCGGGCCTGGAGAGCAGCTCGCGTGCCGCCGTGTACCCGTCCTCCCGGGTGAGGAAGGTCTTGACCACCAGGTCCGGCTCCACCGGCAGGCCCGCCTCGGCGAGCGCGGAGGAGTAACCCGCCTGACGCGCACGGCAGAACGGGTGGTCAGGGCCGTTGATCATCGCGATGCGCCGGTGTCCCAGTCCTGTCAGGTGCCGGGTCGCCGCCTGACCGCCCCGCCAGTTGGTGGCGCCCACGAACGGCACGTCGTCGGGAAGCTCCTCGTTGGGGTCGAAGACGACGAACGGGATGCCCTTCGCGGTCAGTTGCTCCCGCTCCGCCTCGGACAGCTGCGCCACCGACAGAACGCACTGCGGGCGCCGTCCCACCGTGTCCTCCATGGTCCTGACCGGCGTGTCCCGGAGACCGAACTCCGACACCAGGACACTGACCTTGTTCCTGCGGGCCACCCGCTCGACACCACGGATGATCTCCACCGCCCACATGCTCTCCAGCTCGCGGAACACCAGCTCCACGAGGTTGCTGCGGTTCTTCGGCGGCTTGCGGTAGCCGTAGCGGTGGATGAGTTCCTCGATGCGGGCCCGGGTGCCGTCGGACACGCCGGGCCGGCCGTTGAGCACCTTCGACACGGTGGGGACCGAGACGCCCGCGGACTCGGCGATGTACGCGATGGTGACGGCCGCCGGCCCACCGGCCCGCGCGCTCGGCTCCGCCGTCTCTTCGGTCTCTTCCGCCTCTTCGGCGGTCTCCACCGTCTCTTCCGCCGAAGGCACTTGTGATCGGTTGTCCGGCACGGCCGCCTGTCCCCATCCCCTCGCCTGCTGAGGGCGTCATTGTGACACCGCTCGTCGCCGAGGAGTCCGGCGGTCCTCAGGCCGCTCTCAAGCCGCTCCTCCCTTGTGGTCGGTGTCGTCGTCGACGATCTCCGCATCGACCACGCCGTCGTCGTGCGGCGCGGTGTGCTCCGTACCCGCGCTCGTGCCCGTGCCCGCGCCCGCCGCGGTCGACTGCTGCCCGGCCTGCGCGTACATGGCCTGGCCCATCTTCTGGCTGACGGTGCCGAGCTTCTCGACTCCGGTGCGCAGGGCGCCGGTCTCGGCGTTCTGCTTCAGCAGGGCCTTCAGCTCCTCGGTCGCGGACTCCACCTCGGACTTCGTGTCCGCCGGGATGCGGTCCTCGTTGTCACGCAGGAACTTCTCGGTCTGGTAGACGAGTTGCTCGGCCTGGTTGCGGGTCTCGGCGGCCTCCCGGCGCCCCCGGTCCTCCTCGGCGTACTGCTCGGCCTCCCGCATCATGCGGTCGATGTCGTCCTTGGGCAGGGCCGAGCCGCCGGTGACGGTCATCTTCTGCTCGCGGCCCGTCGCGAGGTCCTTGGCGGAGACGTGCATGATCCCGTTGGCGTCGATGTCGAAGGCCACCTCGATCTGCGGCACCCCGCGCGGGGCGGGTGGCAGACCGGTCAGGTCGAAGACGCCGAGCTTCTTGTTGTAGGCGGCGATCTCGCGTTCACCCTGGTAGACCTGGATGCCGACCGAGGGCTGATTGTCGGTGGCGGTGGTGAAGATCTCCGAACGCCGGGTCGGGATCGTGGTGTTGCGCTCGATCAGCTTGGTCATGATGCCGCCCTTGGTCTCGATGCCGAGGGACAGCGGGGTGACGTCGAGCAGCAGCACGTCCTTGACGTCGCCGCGGATGACGCCCGCCTGCAGGGCCGCCCCGACCGCCACCACCTCGTCCGGGTTGACGCCCTTGTGCGGCTCCTTGCCGGTGAGTTCCTTGACCAGGTCGGTCACCGCGGGCATCCGCGTCGAGCCGCCGACGAGGATGACGTGGTCGACCGCGGACAACTCCACGCCCGCGTCCTTGACCGCCTGGTGGAAGGGGGTCTTGCAACGGTCGAGCAGGTCCGCGGTGAGCTCCTGGAACTGCGCGCGGGTCAGCTTCTCGTCGAGGTGCAGGGGGCCTTCGGCGGAGGCGGTGATGTACGGCAGGTTGATCGTCGTCTCGGACGACGCGGACAGCTCGATCTTGGCCTTCTCGGCGCCCTCGCGCAGCCGCTGCAACGCCATCTTGTCCTTGCCGAGGTCGATGCCGTACTGCCCCTTGAACCGCTTGACCAGGTACTCCACGATCCGCTGGTCCCAGTCGTCGCCGCCGAGGTGGGTGTCGCCGTTGGTCGCCTTGACCTCGATGACCCCCTCGCCCATCTCCAGCAGCGACACGTCGAAGGTGCCGCCGCCGAGGTCGAAGACCAGCACCGTCTGCTCCTCGCCCCGGTCGAGGCCGTAGGCGAGGGCCGCCGCGGTCGGCTCGTTGATGATCCTGAGGACCTTCAGGCCCGCGATCTCCCCGGCCTCCTTGGTGGCCTGCCGCTGGGAGTCGTCGAAGTAGGCGGGGACGGTGATCACCGCTTCCGTGACGTCCTCGCCGAGGTAGGACTCCGCGTCCCGCTTCAGCTTCTGCAGCACCCGCGCCGACAGCTCCTGCGCCTGGTAGCGGGTGCCGTCGACGGAGCCGTGCTCCGGGAAGCGCCAGTGGGCGTCGCCCATGTGCCGCTTGACCGAACGGGCCGTGCGCTCCACGTTCGTCACGGCCTGCCGTTTCGCGACCTCGCCGACGAGCACCTCCCCGTTCTTCGCGAAGGCCACGACCGACGGGGTGGTCCTGGCCCCCTCCGCGTTCGCTACGACGGTGGGCTCGCCGCCTTCCAACACGGCCACCACCGAGTTCGTGGTACCGAGATCGATCCCGACCGCACGTGCCATCTCCGTCCCCTTTCGCCAGGGCACTGCCACATTTCAAGCACAAAACTTGAGTGGGCCGTTGTCAATGCCACACGGTCCCGAGTACCCCGGGAACGCGGATGCCGCGCCTCCCGGTCTCGGGGGGCGCGGCACCGGAGCGGAAGCGGGTCCGCGGTTTCTCAGGCGAGCGTCCTGCTCAGGCGAGTTTCGCCGACAGCGTGATCGTCGTGCCCGCGAGGGCCTGGCTGACGGGGCAGTTGGCCTTGGCGTTCTCCGCGGCGGCGACGAACGCGTCGTTGTCGATGCCCTCGACCGTGCCCTCGACGGTCAGGTGGATGCCGGTGATGCCCTCACCCGGCTGGAAGGTGACGTCGGCGGAGGTGACGAGCTTGGTGGGCGGGGTGCCGGCACCGGCCAGGCCGTGCGACAGCGCCATGGAGAAGCAGCTGGAGTGGGCGGCGGCGATCAGCTCCTCGGGGCTGGTCTTGCCGTTCGCCTGCTCGGCGCGCGACGGCCACGACACCGGCTGCTCGCCGATGCCGGAGGAGTCGAAGGTGACGACTCCGTTGCCCTCGAGCAGGTTGCCTTCCCAGACGGTGTGTGCGGAGCGCGTGGTTGCCACGGTGAATCCTTCCGAATTCCGGCTGTTGCTTGGGACACCATCCGATCACATTCCCGGTCACCGCACCCGGAAGACCGGCCCACGAGCGGTGAACGGCAGCCGCGCCCCCTCCGGGATCAGGTAGGCGTGCTCACGCCGGACCCGCAGGACGTCGCACCAGCCGTCCGTGATCACCAGCACTGGCGCGCCGGGCGGGAAGTCGTCGGCGCGGTGCAGCAGGTCGATGCCGGGCTGCAGGACCGTGCCGCCGCGGCCGCGCACCTTGACCCGGCCGGCGATCTCGGCGACCGGCAGGTAGCCGGCGTCGTGCGGGGCCGCGTCGCAGAAGACGACGCGGGCGGCCGGCACGTCCCGGGCCTCGGCGTAGGAGGCGATCGCCCCCAGCGCCTTGCCGAGCAGGGTGCGCTCCATGGAACCGGAGGTGTCCAGGACGACGCCGAACGTGCAACGGGTGACCTCCTCGGGCGGGAACCAGTGGCCGGCCCGGGGGATGTCGGGGGTGGCGGACTGGCGCCGCGAGGGACGCGCGTAGGACCGTACGGGCTCCGGGCGGGGCACGAATTCGTCGAACCAGCGGGCGAGCTTGGCGTCCCAGGGCAGCGGCGGGTGGCTGAGGGCGCGGATCTCCTCGACCAGGCCGCCGGGCAGGAAGCCGCGCTCCTGTCGCTGGTGCAGGTCCAGGCCCTGGCCCAGGCCGCGGCGGTAGAACTCGTCGAGGTCGACGTAGTCGCCGGGCGGGCCCAGGGGTCCGCCGAGGATGTCGCCCACTCCCTTGCCGCGCAGGGTGGCCAGGCGGCGCAGGCGGCGCAGGTCGCCGGCGATGCGGTCGTAGACCTCCTCCGCGGACAGGCCGGCCAGCGCCGGGTCGTGCAGCAGGCCCTCGGGCATGGTGCCGACCTGCATCTCGCACAGCCAGGCGTTGATGACGTAGTCGCAGGCGACGTTGAACAGGTAGGGGTCGCGGGCGCCGCAGCGGTCGCCGTGGCGCAGGGCGGCGTGCAGCATCTCGTGGGCGAGGACGAACCGCCATTCCTCGTCGTCGAGGGTCCGCAGCGGGTTGACGTAGATCTCGCCGGCCTCCGCGTCGACCGCGGCGACGGAGATGCCGTGCGCGCGGGCGAGTTCGGCGTCGGCGACCAGGGTGATGCCGGCCGCGATGCCGCCCAGCAGGGGGTAGGAGGACACGAACCAGCTCAGGGCGCGCTGCCAGGGCCGCTGCGGGGCCGCTTCGCCGCCGAGGGAGTCCCGGCGGCCGCCCGCCATGTCCATCGCGGCGGACACGGTGCGGGTCAGCGCGGTGGCGAACGCGAGCTGGTGGTCCGGCGGCTGCCCGTACCAGCCGTGCCATGTCACCAGCAGCAGGTCAGCCTCGTCGCCCGCGGTGCCGCAGCGCTCGTAGGCGGCCGGGATCCCGTCGCGCCGCCAGCGGGCGGCGAGCTGCTCCTCGTCGCCGTCCGGATAGGAGTCCGGCAGGTCGTCGGGGGTCCTGCCGGCGGGGAAGCCGAGCAGGAAGCGGTTGACGACCGCGCAACGGGCGGCGAGCTCGCAGCGGTCGGGCTGCGCGCGGGCGCCCTTGGCCGCCGGAACGTGCCCGAAGCCGAGGTGCAGAACGGCGTGCGCGAGGGCCCACGCCCAGTCCTCCGGGTCGGCGATGCGGGCGGGGTGCACGTGCAGCACGGCGCCGGAGTCGACGCGCACCAGCCCGTCGCGGGGCGCGAGGGCGCACTCCTCCTCCCGGCAGACGCTGAACTCGACGGCCGCGAGCGCCGGGTTGGCCTTCACCAGCCGCATCCCCGCGGCGAACGCCTCGGCCGCCGGGTCCCGCTTCTTCCGCCCCTTGCCGCGGGCACGGCTCACCGGCGCGCCTCCACCAGGCGCGGCATGTCCCGCGCCGCCTCCACCAGGAACCACGACGGCAGGACGGGATTGCCGTCGGGGTCGGAGGCGATGACGGTCTGCGCGACCTCGACGGAGATCTCGGCGAGTTGCACCAGCAGCGACTTGGCTCGGTACGCGGTCTGCCGGCCGCTCGCCGACAGGTGGTCCTTGCCGGCGGGCAGTTCCTTGATCAGACGTCCGCGGAAGGAGTCGGCGAGGTAGTAGAGCAGGTCGCGGTCCTCGACGCGGTGCGGCCAGCCGGCATCGCCCCTGATGATCGCCTCGATGCCGAAGCGGCTGCGCACGATCTTGACGTAGCCGCAGAAGGCGGTCGCGTGGGCGGGCGTCAGGGTGCCGTGCGCGAGGACCTTCAGCGTCTCCTCGTCGAGGCCGGCGCCGAAGGAGTGCAGCGCGTCGGAGAGCATGTGCCAGGAGCGGGGCGTGGAGAACGGCTCCTCGGTCTTCGGCGGCTTGGACCACAGGTGGTCGGGCCGGTCGGTGAGGTGGTCGAGGATCCAGGGGTGGATGCCGTTGCCCGCGGCCCAGGCCAGCCAGTCCTTCGCGGACACCTCCAGGTGCACGTGGGTGAGGCGGTTGACCAGCGCGGAGGCGATGGGGCGGGCGAGGGCGTTGTCGGTGGCCCGGTTCCCGGCGCCGATGACGATGGAGCCCTTCGGCAGCTCGTAGTCGCCGATACGGCGGTCCAGGATCAGCGAGTAGAACGCCTTCTGCACGTCCGGGCCGGCCGCGTTCAGCTCGTCCAGGAACAGGCAGTACGGCTCGTCGCGGGCGATGGCCTCCGGCGGGCAGAACACCGAGCGCCCGTCGCGGATCTGCGGCACGCCGATCAGGTCCTCGGGGGCGAGCTGGGTGCCGAGCAGGCTCACGCACTCCAGGCCCAGGGACTCGGCGAACTCCCGCACCAGGGAGGACTTGCCGATGCCGGGGGCGCCCCAGAGGAAGACCGGCCGCACGGTGGCGAGGCCGAGGAGCAGTTCGGGTATGCGGGCGGGGGTGACGGTGACGGCTGCCTGCAAAGCAGGGGCTCCTTGGGACGTTCCGCGGTTTCCGGACCAGTGTGAGCGTGCGGTCCGGCCCGCGCAGCCCATTTCCCGGCGGCCCGCTCCTGCTCCCCCTGTCAGGCGGCCCGTTCCTGTTCGCCGTCCTCGGTGAGTGGGACCTGGGGGCCGTCCGCCTCGCGCAGCCAGCGCCGCAGCACGCGGTGCACCTGCTCGGCGCCGACCAGCTCGCACTCTTCCCCGGCCGGCGCGGAGAGGGCCAGCGGCGACAGCAGGAAGGGCCTGCCCTGCGCCCCGCCGAGCCCGCCGTGCGAGCCGATCTGCTCTTCGAAGGCGAGTACCTCGCCGTCGGCCGGGTCGTGGAAGGAGTTGACCATGATGTCGGCGGTGTGCGGGAAGGAGTGGGTGCGGCGCACGGCGTCGGCGGCGCCGGGCCCGAACGCGGTCAGCGGACCCGGATCCTGCTCCAGCCGGTCGAGCGGGACCTCCGCGCCGTACGCGCCGAGCACGACCCCGCCGTGCTCCTCGCTGCGCACCAGCAGGAACCCGATCCCCGGGTGGTTGGCGAGGGTGGTCAGCAGCGCCGGGTGGCGGGCGTCGATCTCCTCCTTGCTCATCCGGTGCGGCACGTCCGGGAAGGACACCAGGCCGAGGTTGCCGGAGGCCAGCACGATCGGTTCCGAGCGGCGCCCCGGCAGCCGGTGCCGCTCGTCGCCCTCCTCGACGGGCCGGTGCAGCGCCGCCCGCACCGCGGCGCGGGCCTCGGCGCCGCTGTGGGTGCGCTGCGCCTTGCGCGGCACGGGCAGCCCGCAGCCGGCCCGCACCAGCTCGCCGAGGCCGAGGCCGTAGCGGGCGCGGAAGGTCTCGCCGGGGCTCTGGCCGTGGTCGGACAGGACGACGATGCGGTACGGCCGGGGGGCGTGCTCGGAGACCTTCTCGATCAGCGCGAGCGCCCGGTCCAGGCGTCCGAGGACCTTCTCGGCGTCCCGGCTCAGCGGGCCGGAGTGGTGCGCCACCTCGTCGTAGGCCACCAGGTCGGCGTAGATCGCGGTGCGCCCGGCGAGCATGTCGCCCATCACGGCGGAGACCACGACGTCGCGCTCGACGACGGTCGCGAAGGCGCGGACGAAGGGGTAGAGGCCGCCGCGCGAGACCCGCGGGCGCTGCTTGCGCAGGCGGGCCCGGGTGGACTGGCCGATCTCCCGGCCGGCCTCGGCGACGAACGACATGGCGGTGCGCACGGCGTTGGCCGGGTCGGAGAAGTACGCGAAGTAGCCGGCGCGGGACCGGTTCTCCCGGCCGCGGCGACGGGTTGCTATCGACAGGACGAGGGCCTGCTCGTCCGCGCCGCCGCTGAAGAGGTTGCCGCGGCTCGCACCGTCGGCGGTGAGCAGGCCGGTGTCGCCGGTGCGTGCCACGGCGCGGCGCTGGAGTTCGGCGGCGCTGGTCGGGCGGTTGCAGACCATCACCTCCCGGCTGTCCTTCTCGTACCAGCGGAACGACGGGACGTCGTGGTTGGAGCCGTGCAGGATGCCGAGCTGGCTGGCGCCGGTCTGGCTGGACCAGTCGGTGCGCCAGGGAGTGAGCCGGTGGGTGCCGTCCAGCCACCTGGCGACGGTGGGCGCCAGTCCCTTGCCGACGGCGTCCAGCAGCACGTCGTGGCCGACGCCGTCCAGTTGCAGGAAGACGGTGCCCGGGCTGGACGGGCCGGGCGGCCGGCGTCTTCCGCGGCGGTGGGCGAGGCGGTAGAGACGGCGCCGGTAGGCGTCGTCGTCGCGGACGGCCAGTGCGCCGCCGGTGGCGGAGGCCACGGCGGACATCACGGCGGCGACGATGACGGCGGTCTCGGGCGCGGCCTCGCTGTCGCCGGAGGGGTTGATGCGCAGGGCGAGCAGCAGCAGCGAGCCGTTGAGGAAGAAGACCAGCAGCCCGAGCACGAGCGCCGGCACCAGCAGCAGGGCGCGGACCAGGAGCGGCCACACCAGCGCGGACAGCAGACCGAAGGCGCCGGCGCCGAGCGCCGCCGTGACGGCGATCCGGGTGGCGCTGTCGCCGGTCGCGGACTGGAGCTGGAAGTCCGGCAGGATCCCGGCGAGCACGAGCATGGTGGCGGTGGAGACGATCCAGACAGCGACGCTCCGCCCCACCTGACTGGCGATCCGCCGCCAACGCCCGCCACGCACGCCTGCCCACCTCACGTCCCGGCCCGCCCCCGCAGCGGGCCCCCACCCCTCCTACCCTGTCACACCCCCTCCGAGCCCCCACCGCCTCGGCACGGACCCGACAGACACCTGGGCATGGGCATGAGCATGCGGAATTCCCGACCTTCGGGGTGGTCCAGCCGAGAGTCTGCTTCGTCGGCCGGAAGGTGTGTTCCAGATCGAAGCGGCGAAGGAAAGGAATTTCCTCGGCATGGTTGATCCAAGGGCCGCGGTGGGTGAGCCGGGGGTGCATCCGGCCCCAGGCCGTCGCGGTACTCGTGCCGTAGTGGGTGATGTCCGTTGCCGTACCGAAGGCCGGGAATCAGCCATTCATGCGGCTTTGGAGTTCCTTGCCCCGGGAGCGGATGCAGCCTGCATTGTCCCGGCGGCGAACAGTTGCGCCACTGCCCGTGGCGCGGGGCTCTCCCACCCATGCTGACCTGCGGGCACAGCGGACGAGCGGGGCATTTCGTCCGTACTGAGGCGCCTGTTCCGCGTTCATGGCCCTGGGCGGTGACATATGGGGCCGCCGCAGGCCACAAGACCGTTTCTCGACTTTCACTGCAACGCATCACACTTGACGTCGTGCGAACACTGCGCGTTTGATCGGACGCTGTCGGCCGAGCCTTTTACCAAGGAGGTTCTGTGTCCGTCCACGACGACGAACTCGTCCCTGTCGAACAAGCGCTTGCGTCCCACCCCGAATTCAGCGACGCTTCGAGGATCACTCTGAAGGCCACCGAATTCTATCGTTTCGCGGTCGATCTACTGTGCGAGCGGTCCGCGACGGTGGAGCGCCTGGCGGCGGGTATCCGCGACGAGACCGGCCGGCTCCCGACCGCCGTCGTGGAGGACCCGCTGGTACGGGTGACACTCGACGAGGCGGTGTCCCGGCTGGAACGGGGCTTCCTCGACGAGGACGCCTGGACCGAGGTCGTGACCATGCTGCGTCTGGTCTCCGATGTTCTGGAGCTGCATGGCGCCAAGGCCCCGCCGACCGGCGTCAGCGTCTCCGCCGGCCGCCGGGTGCGGGTCACTCGAGGTCGGGAATCCTGGCTGTGCAGCACAGGCTCGGGTGCTACGACCCCGCTGGGCGGTACGTTCCTCAACAGCTTCGAGCGTGACTTCCTGCGTGGTGTGCCCGGTGACCTCCTGGAGCCCACGCCCGAGCACGCGCGGCGGCTCGACGACGGCTTCGCGGCCCTGAACGCCCTGCTTCCCGAGCTGGGAGCAAGTGTCGCGGCCCACTACATCGGTGTGGGCGTCGTCGACGTGAGGACCGAGGGCGAGACCTTCCTCGCGGGCAACGTGGGACGCATTCCCGGGGTGGTGTTCTTCTCCCCGAACCGCATGGCCCGTCCATGGCGGTTCGCCGAGACGGCGCTGCACGAGGGACTGCACCTGAAGCTGTTCGACATCCAGCGGTCGGCGAGCATCTTCGCCGCCCCCGAGCGTCTGGCCGACGGGCCGAAGGTCAGGGTGCCGTGGCTGAAATGGGCCTCCATGGTCGCGCCCAACGAGTGGGCGCTCGACCGGGCCCTGGGCGCCTTCCACGTGTACGCCCACCTCGTGCTGTTCCAGGCCGCGTTGCGGGCCAGGCTCACGCCTGAGCTGAAGGAACGTTTCGGCGTCCCCGAGCCCGACGACCCACCTTCCCTGTACCGCTTCGGCAGCGAGCGCGCCCACTATCTGGGTCGGCAGATCCTGGACCGTGGCGGCGACGAACTGACCGATCACGGCAGGGAGTTCGTCAGCTGGCTGCTGGAGGCCACCGCAGCGGTGCCGAAGGAGGTCGCCCGTGTCTGATCTCCGCTACACCAAGGCGCCCGGCCTGAGCACGCGCCCCGTCGAGGCCGCCGACGCACTCATGGTCTTCACCCCGGTCAAGCCCAAGGTCCATTGGCTGAACCTGGCCGGCTGGTACCTGTTCGAGCTCAGCGACGGCAGCGGCGAGGAACACATCGCCGCCGAGTACGCGGAAGCGGTCGCGGGCCAGGTACCGCGGGACGAGGCACTGCTGCAGGCCCGTAGCTGTCTGGCCGACCTGGCGCAGCGCGGCATCCTCGTCATGACCGAAGCCTGAGCCGGTCCGACGAAGGCGCCGAGGCCGGCTGCCCGCGGGCCGGCCCCAGGCCGCCGGGGTCCGAGCCGATGTCTCCTCGAGTTCCTCCGATCCGTCCGGCCGGAGGTTCCTTCTACCTTCGTTGAAGGAGGTGAACTCCATGACGGAGCAGCTGAAGAAGAGGCTGTCCAAGGCGGTGAACGTGGCCCCGCCGAAGGCCGCCGCACCTTCCAGGGACCAGCGTCTGTGGCCCCCGTGGTACATGCAGAAGCACTGAGCCCACAAGGTGCCGGGCCGCCCTGACGGGCGGGCCGGCACCCCCTCGTGGAAGGTGTTCCATGCGGCACGTCGGCGTACTGGTGGTGGGCGGCTCGCTCACCGGGCTGTCCGCGGCCCTCTTCCTCGGCATGCACGGCGTGCCCTGTCTGGTGGTCGAGCGCCGTGACGGCGTCCTTGCCCATCCGCGTCTGCGTGGCCTGCTTCCTCGGGCCATGGAGCTGTACCGGCAGGCCGGAGTGGAGGACGAGATCGTCAGCCGCTGTCCGGCCGGCGCCCCGCCCACCGATCTCGTCTCCGTCCACGCCCGCACTCTGTCGGAGGAGCACGAACCGCTCACCGAGCCGGAAGACGGCGGGGCGGACGCCGAACAGGTCTCCCCGTGCGGGTTCGTCCCCATCGGCCAGGACGAGCTCGAAACCGTGCTCGCGCAGCAGGTACGCGAACGGGGCTGCGACCTCAGATTCGGCACGCGGCTCACCGGCCTGGCGCAGGATTGCGAGGGGGTGACGGCGCGGCTGCGGGGCCCTGGCGGGACGGAGGAGACCGTCAAGGCGGACTACGTGGTCGCGGCGGACGGCGCCTCCAGCCCCGTCCGCCGTCGTCTGGGCATCCGCAGCAGTGGCCCCGGAACCCTCTTCCACATGGTCACCATGCACATCCACGCCGATCTGTCGCCGGCACTGCGCGGCCGTCGTATCGGCATGGCGTATCTCGGCCGGCCCGCGCCGGGAACCACGCTCGGTCCCCTCGACTCCACCGGCACCCGGTGGTTCTTCGCCACTGCCGTATCGTCCGGGGACATCGCGAGCGAGGACCCTGCCGCCTGGGTCAGAGCGGCGACCGGACTGGACGCACTGGATGTGCGGCTGCTGGAGCAGGCCCCGGGCGCCGGACGGATCTTCACGTTTCCGGTGGGGGCGCGAGTCGCCGAACGATACCGTGTGGGCCGGGTGTTCCTCGCGGGCGACGCGGCCCATCAAATGCCGCCGACCGGCAGCCTGGGCGGCCTCACAGGCATCGTGGACGCGCACGACCTGGCCTGGAAGCTGGCCTTCGTCCTGCGTGGCAGCGCGGGTCCGGGGCTGCTGGACACGTACGGGGCCGAGCGGCGCCCGGCCGCCGAGCAGGCCATGCGACAGGCGTATGCCCGGGCACGGCTGCGCTGGCGGCTGCCCGGGCACGGCAGGGGCTCGACGCTGCTGCCCACGAGCGTCCTGATGTACGGCGCCGCTGTCCCGGAGGGGGCCCCCGGCACGCGCGCGCCTCATCTGTACGTCTCCGAGGACGCGTCTTCGCCGATGTCGACGCTCGACCTCTACGGCACCGGTCTCGTCCTGCTGGTCGGCCCTGAGGGCGACGCCTGGGAGTCCGCCGCCCACCGGGCCGGTCAGCGCCTTTCCGTGGCCATCGATGTGTACCACCTCGATGCGGACTTGGCCGGTCCACACGGCCTGACGAACGGCAGCGCGCTGCTCGTCGGCCCCGGCGGTGTCGTCGTATGGCGCTGCGACGGCCGGAGGCGCGACCTCGACGGCACGCTGGAACGGGTGCTGCGCGACCTGCTGTGCCGCTGAGATCTTGGCAGGGCACGCACCAGGCCCCGCTCGGGTCGGCTGCGCTGCGGGTCAATACACCTAGCGGCCGTCGTAGCCGGCTGTCGGCATGGACAGGCGGCGGTGGACGCGGGCCTTCATCTGGGCGTCGTAGCAGGGCTCCGCGGAGCCGACGGTCTCCACCCGTACCCCGCGCCGCGCGCACTCCGCGGTGAACTCCTCCACGGACGACAGCGCGCTCTCCAGTACCCGCCGGCTGGGCGCGACGAACAGGTCGGTCTCCGGGCGGACCCCGTCCCACAGCACGCTGTGGTCCGGCCTGAGCCCCCGAACCAGCAGTTCGCGGGCGACGACGTAGCCCCGCTCGGCCGCCCAGCGCGCGCACATGGCGTGCTGGCTGCGGGAGTCCACCAGGAACGGATCGGCGTCCAGCTCCTCGAGCGGCGTCAGACTCGCGATCGCCGTGACCCGCACCGGTCCCATGGTGTTCCCCTCACCTCCGGGTTTCGCCGCCGACCCTACTCCTGCCCGTAGGCTTCGGGGAGTCGCGCGAAGGAGGCAAAGAGGTGCCGGTGGAGGTCACCTGGTGGGGTCATGCCACCTGCACGGTCGAGGACTCGGGCGTACGGGTGCTGACCGATCCCCTGTTCGCCCGTCGGCTCGCCCATCTCCGGCGGCGCCGGGGCGCGCTGCCGCCGCCCGGCGCCTGGCGCGCGGACGTGGCGATCGTGTCGCACCTGCACGCCGATCATCTGCATGTTCCCTCGCTGGAACGGCTCGCCCCGGGCACGCGCCTGCTCGTGCCCCGGGGCGCACCACGGGCGGTACCGGCGCTGCGCCGGCTCGTGCGGCTGAACGTCACCGAGGTCGCGCCCGGCGACGTCGTGCGGGTCGGCGACCTGAGCGTGCGGGCGGTGCCCGCGCTCCACGACGGACGGCGGCTGCCGGTGGGCCGTCACCGCTGCCCCGCGCTCGGCTACGTCCTGGAGGGCGAGGCGCGCACCTACTTCGCCGGCGACACCGGCCTGTTCGACACGATGGCGAAGGAGGTCGGGCCGGTCGACGTGGCGCTGCTGCCGGTCGGCGGCTGGGGGCCGAACCTCGGCGAGGGGCACCTGGACGCCGGGCGGGCCGCCGAGGCGCTGGCCCGCCTCGCGCCGCGCAGCGCGGTGCCCGTGCACTACGGCACCTACTGGCCGATCGGCATGGACGCCGTACGCCCGCACGAGTTCCACACGCCCGGTCACGAGTTCGTGCGCCGGGCGGCCCGGTGCGCGCCCGGCGTGACGGTGCACCGGCTGGGACACGGGGAGAGCGCTCGCCCGGAGGTCGCCCGGTGACGTGGCTGGCGGCGGCCCCCGCGACGGTCGTACCGCCCGAGTCGACGCAGCAGGCGATCGGTTATCCGTCACTGTTCCTGCTGGTGCTGATCGGGGCGCTGGTGCCGGTCGTGCCGACGGGCGCGCTGGTGAGCTCGGCGGCCGTGGTGGCCTTCCACCACGCCGCGCCGTTCACGATGGCGCTGGTGTTCGTGACGGCGTCGCTGGCCGCGTTCCTCGGTGACATGACGCTGTACTGGCTGGGCCGGCGCGGCATGACGTCGAAGAACGGATCACGCTGGCTGGAGGCGATACGGGCGCGGGCGCCGCAGGACCGGCTGGAGCAGTCGCAGGCGAAACTGGCCGACCACGACGTGGCGGTGCTCGTGCTGTCGCGGCTGGTGCCGGCCGGCCGTATCCCGGTGATGCTGGCCTGTCTGATGGCGCGCTGGCCGGTGCGCCGCTTCGCCCGCGGCAACGCACCTGCCTGCCTGGCCTGGGCGGCGACCTACCAGCTGATCGGCGTCCTGGGCGGGTCGCTGTTCCCGGAGCCGTGGCAGGGCGTGCTCGCGGCGGTCGCGCTGACGGTGGTCCTCAGCGCGGCGCCGAGCGTGTGGCGGCGGGTGCGCGGGAGCGCCCGGGACACGCGGACCTGACGTCACCCGGCGACCGGACATCCCCTAGGCCAGCACCCGGGAGCCGCCCACGGGCAGGTCCCACAGGTCCGCGCGGTCCAGGCCCGCCTTCTCCCAGGCCGCGAGCGCGCGCGTCAGCGGTTCCAGCACCGGTTCCGCCGACAGCACGAACGTGCCCCAGTGCATCGGCGCCATCCGGCGGGCGCCCAGGTCCCGGACGGCCCGTACCGCCTCCTCCGGGTCGCAGTGCACGTCGCTGAGCCACCAGCGCGGGTCGTAGGCGCCGATGGGCAGCAGGGCGAGGTCGATGCCGGGGTAGCGCTGTCCGATGCGGGAGAACCAGTGGCCGTATCCGGTGTCGCCGGCGAAGTACACGCGCTGTCCGTCGGGGGCGGTGAGGACCCAGCCGCCCCACAGGCTGTGGCAGGTGTCGGTCAGGGTGCGCTTGGACCAGTGGTGGGCGGGCACGAAGTCGAAGCGCACCCGGTCCAGTTCGGCCGCCTCCCACCAGTCCAGCTCGGTGACGGCGGTGAAGCGGCGGCGGTGGAACCAGCCGCCGAGTCCGGCCGGCACGAACACCGGGGTGTCGCGCGGGAGCCTGCGCAGGGTGGGGGCGTCCAGGTGGTCGTAGTGGTTGTGGCTGATGACGACCGCGTCGACGCGCGGCAGCTCGCTCCAGGGAATGCCGACGGGGGTGATGCGGGCCGGGGTGCCCAGGATGCGGCGGGACCACACCGGGTCGGTCAGCACGGTCAGCCCGCCGATCCGCACCACCCAACTGGCGTGTCCCGCCCAGGACACGGCGACCGTGCGGGCGTCGACGCGGGGCAGCGGGGCGGGTTCGACGGGGATGAGGGGGATGTCGACGAGGCTCTCGCGGGTGGGCCGTATCGCGCCCTCGCGGGCGAAGCGGGCCATGGCCATCAGGCCGGGCAGCGGGGCGGTCAGGCGGTCGTGGAACGTCCGCGGCCACACCCGGCGCTCGGCCAGCGGCCGGGGTTCGGCGAGCGGCGGGAAGGGCGCCGCGAGCGGGGGCGAGGGGAGGGACGCGGACCGGGGCGGGGCGAGAGCCGGGGAGCGGGGCGCGGTCGAGAGGGCCGAGGACTGGGGCGAGAGGTGGGTCGGGGAGAGGGCCGGGGAGTGGGTCGGGGAGTGGGTCGGGGAGTGGGTCGCGGGCCGGGACGACGCCGGATCGTCGTCCTCCCGGCCGGGCGAGCTGGTGGTGGTCGACTCGGACTGTTGCGTCATCGAGGAGGCTCCCATCGCTGAGCGTCGTCGCGGAGTTCATCGAAGACCGACGTCACTCGGTTCAACGCGCGTTGCACGTGTGGCAGTTCCAACGGCGTGGGCGATTCGAGGCATTCCGCGCGCTCCGTCTGCGTGGTCCCCAGCAGGGGGCCGGTGGCCAGGCGGACGCGCAGTTCGTCGAGTTCGTCGCCGAAGCGGTGGCCGCCCGCGGCGGGCATGGCGAGCCGGGCGGTGAGGAAGTCCTCCAACTCCTGTGCGTCGCCGACTCCGTGCGCGGCGAGCGCGGAGCGCAGCGGGCCGAGGTCGGCGTACAGGTGCCGGCCGGCCTGCGGGGGCCGGGCCAGCGCGCCCGCGGCGACGACCGCCGCGTGCAGGGCGGCGGCCACGCGCGCGTGCAGGCCCACGACGGCGGCCCGGTGCGCGGCGACGGGCTCGGGTTCCCGCAACGCGTAGGCGGCCGGGGCGGCGAGGGGCCGGGCGACGCGGGCGCCGAGCGCGGTCAGCACGTCGAGCACGCGCGCGTGCAGGCCCTGCCCGTCCGCGTCGGCCGGGAAGCGGGCGATCGCGGCGGGCCAGGCCGGCGGGAGCAGGGCACCGGCCAGGTCGACGACGACGGTGACCCGTTCGGGGAACATCTCCGCCGGACTGAGCACGACGGTGTCCCGCGGGGCGTGCAGCGTGTCGCGCCAGGTCTCGTCGCTGACCAGGTGCAGGCCCTCGGCCGCGGCCGCCTCGGCGCACTGGTGCAGCAGTTCGGGCGGCGCCACCGTCGCGGTGGGGTCGTCGGCGACGGACAGCACCAGCAGCCGCGGGTCACCGCCCTCGGCGCGCACCCTGCGGACGGTCTCCAGCAGGGCGTACGGATCGGGCACGCCGCCGCTCTCGGCGGGCGTCGCCACATGGAAGACGCCTCTGCCCAGCAGACGCGCATACGGCGCCCACCAGGCCGCGCAGGGCCGGGGCACCAGGATGTCGCCGCCGAGCGCGGCGGTCAGCGCGAGCAGCAGGGCGGGGGCGCCGGGACCCGCGGCGACCCGGCCGGGGCCGACGGGCAGTCCGCGCCGCTCCCAGTAGTCGCAGGCGGACCGCAGGAGTTCCGCGCCGCCGCCGACCGGTTCCTCGTCGACGCGTTCCGCGGCGGCGGCCAGGACGGCGGTGAGCTCGGGCGGCACCGGCAGTCCGTCCTCGGGAAGCCGCGGCCCGTACCGGACGGGGCCGTGGCCTTCCCCGTCCGTCCACCGCATGCGTGCCTCCGCGCAGTCCTGGCGCCGTGTCCGGTGCCGTGTCCATGGCCGTCGGACCGGTCTGTCGGGCCGTCCCCGTACCGGGGGGGGGGGGGGGGGGGGGCGCGCGGGGGGGGGGGGGGGGGGGGGGGGGGGAAGCCAAGAGGGGTGGAAGCACAGCCGCATATGCGGGAGGGTCCCGCCCC
>NZ_JBVIIE010000085.1:0-28287 GCF_055569945.1 Streptomyces sp. NPDC031340 | reverse complement strand
CAACCGGTGACGCCTCCCCACCCCCCCCCACCCCCCCCCCCCCCCGCGCGCCCCCCCCCCCCCCCCCCCCCCCCCCCCGCCCCCCCTCCACGCGTTCCTGGGGCCGGTGGGGGCCCAGGAGGGGGCCTACGTGCGGTTCAGCTCGAACCAGACCACCTTCCCGGTGCTCAGCCGCGTCGCCCCCCACCGCCTGGCCATCTTGTTCACCAGGTACAGCCCGCGCCCGCCCTCGTCGGTCGCCCGGGCCTGCCGCAGCCGCGGCAGCTGCGGCACGTCGTCGCCGACCTCGCAGCGCAGCACGTCGGTCCGCAGCAGCCGCAGCGTGACCGGCCGCGACGAGTACCGCACCGCGTTCGTGACGACCTCGCTGACCAGCAGCTCCACGGAGTCACTCAGCTCCTCCATGTCCCAGCGGGCCAGCGCCCGCCGGGCCAGCCGACGGGCCCGGCCGGGCGCCGCGTCCTCCGGCTCCAGGAACCAGTACGCCACGTCGCTGGGCGCGATTCCGTCGAAGCGGGCGGCGAGCAGCGCGATGTCGTCGTCCCGGTCGCCCGGGCCGAGCATGTCCAGCACCTCGTCGCACAGCGCCTCCAGCGGCGGCGGATGGTCGGGCCCGGTCAGCTGCGCGGTCGCGGCGAGCTTCTCGCGCAGCTGCTCTATGCCCGTCCACACGTCCCGCAGCCGGGACTCGACCAGGCCGTCGGTGTACAGCAGCAGGGTCGCCCCGGCGGGCGCCTCCAGCTCCACGGCCTCGAAGTCGACGCCGCCCACCCCGATCGGCGCCCCCGGCGGCACCCGCAGCACCTCCGCCCGGCCGCCCAGGTGCAGCAGCACGGGCGGCGGATGGCCGGCGTTGGCGATGGTGATCCGGTGGGCGACCGGGTCGTAGACGGCGTACAGGCAGGTCGCCATGCGGTCCGTGCCGAGCCGCTGCGCCTGCTCGTCGAGGTGGTGCAGCACCTCCTGCGGCGGCAGGTCCAGGCCCGCCAGGGTCTGCGCCGTGGTCCGCAGCTGGCCCATGATCGCGGCCGACGTCATGGAGTGCCCCATCACGTCCCCCACGACCAGCGCGACCCGGCTGCCCGGCAGCGGGATCGCGTCGTACCAGTCGCCGCCGACCCGCGCGGTCTCGGCGGCCGGCAGGTAACGCGAAGCCAGCCGCACGCCCGTCGGGCGGGGCAGCGTCTCCGGCAGCATGGTGCGCTGCAGCTCGTCGGCGATGTACGCCTCACGCCCGTACAGCACGGCCTTGTCGATGCCGAGCGCGCTGTGCGTGGCGAGCTGGGCCGCCACCAGCAGGTCGTCCGCCTCGAAGGCGAGCCGCTCCGGGCGGCGCAGGAACAGCGCGGCGCCGATCACCCGGCGCCGGCCGCGCAGCGGGGCGAGGATCGCCCGCTGCCCGTCGGGCACGGAGAACTCGCCGCCGTCGCCGAGGAGCTCCGGCAGCGCCGCGCGCGCGGCGGGCGCGTCCGTGAAGACCGGGCGGACTCCCCGCAGCACCTCGGCGAGCGCGCTGCCGGTCCGCACCTCGCACAGTTCCGCACCGAACGCCGCGAGCTCCGGGAAGTCCGGCGACTCCGCCTGCGGCACCGCCGAGAAGCCGCCCTCGGTGTCCCGCTCCGCCGGGATCCGGTCGGTGCGGCGCAGCCGCAGCAGCAGCGGGCCGGTGGGCCGCTCGTCGCCGACCGGCAGCGGATCGCGCAGGTAGACGAGGATCGCGTCGGAGAAGGTCGGCACGGTGGCCCGGCACAGCCCCATGACGATCTCGTCCAGGTCGATGCCGCGGGCGATCCGCCGGGTCGCGGCCCCCACGAACCGCAGCCGGTCCCCGTCCCGCCGCATGGGCGTGGGCCGCCCCGGCGGCAGCCCCTGACCGGTGCGCCGGTCCGGGCCCGGACCGGCCTGCGGCCGCTCCGGCTCGCCGCCCGGCTGGACCGGGATCGTCTCGGACACCGGCCGCGGACGGTGGGTGCCGGGCTCGACGCCGGCGGGCTGGGAGTGCTCGGGGTCGGTGCCGACGGGGTCCGCGCCCGCGCCGCGCGGCACGGCCGCACCCGGCGTCGAGGGCGTCTCACCCGTGCGCGCCTGCAGCGGTAAGGCGGCGGCACCGGCCGACGGCGCGGCCGGCGTCGGGGTGTGCAGGAGCGCCCCGCGAGGGTCCGCCGGGTCGGCGCCCGGCTGCGGGTGTTCGAAGGAGATGGGCTGCTCCGTCACGCGTGTCGAATCCGTCCGTCCGGGGCTGCGCGCCGCGCGTGCAGTTCGTCCCGCAGGAATCCCGATACCCGGAATACGTGTCCCCGGAACGGAATTCCCGCGTGGTCAGAGGTTGTTCCTGTGTCACCGGCGACTCTCTCGCGACTCGCGCCGGTGTTCCCCTCGTACCCCTCGCTCACGTCCTGCCGCCCCTCGGTGACGTCGTCAAGCCCAGCGCATGCTCCGGGAGTTGCCACTGTGCGCCCTTGCGGAGGACGATCCTACGGTTGTGGGCCGGGGGCGCAGCAAGGGTCTCATGCGGACACGTGCGCGGGCGTACGGTCCCAGTCCTCCGGCAGAGACGGTACCTCCCAGGACGGATCCGGGCGCCAGTTCTGCCAGCCCTCCGAGAACGGCGGCCCCCAGGCGCGGATCACCTCCACCGCCGACGCGCCCGCCTCCCGCACCCGCTCGGCGAGCCGGGCGTCCATCAGCCCGTCCCGCTGGGCCTGCGCGAACTCGTCCTCGTCGTGCCAGCACCAAGTGCGGTCCGGGCGCACCGAGATGTCCAGGAAGTGGTCCTGGGAGTCCACTCCGCCCTCCCAGCGGGCCAGCGGCTGCTCCAGGTTCACGTACCAGTTCTTGAACGTCCATCCCGGCTCCCAGAACAGCCACACCGACCACGGTTCGCCCGGCCGGGCCAGCTTCAGCACGCCCGTGCCGAACCACCGGTCGCGCCGGACGGTCCGCGGCTTGGTGTACCGGGACCGCAGCGGCTCCCGGTGCAGCGGGGTGCCGTCCGCGAGCACCGGCTTCACGCACTCCGTCCCGGGCGCCATCCAGACGGCGAGGACCTCCTCGTCGTCCTGTACGACGGTGACCGGGCGCGCGATGTGGAAGCGCTCGCCGGCGTTCTCCCGGTACCGCCACAGGATCTGGCTCCCGGGCGCCCAGAACGCCGTGGTCCCGTCCGATTCCCCGTCCGCTCTCACCGCTCTCACCGCTCCGCCCTCTGCCATGAACAGATTTTAGGTGCCCCAGGCATACGACGCCGCGGAACGCGGCACGGTTCACGGCGCCGCCGCGAAAGGTTACGGACGCGTCATACGCAGGACATCGAGGGCCTCGTCGAGCTGTTCGACGGTCAGGTCCCCGCGCTCCACGTAGCCGCCCTCCAGGACGACCTGACGGATCGTCCTGCGCTCCGACAGCGACTTCTTGGCGACCTTCGCGGCCTCCTCGTACCCGATGTACTTGTTGAGCGGGGTGACCACCGAGGGCGACGACTCGGCGTACTCACGGGCGCGCTCGCGGTCGGCGACGATCCCGTCGACGGTGCGGTCGGCCAGCAGCCGGGTGACGTTCGCGAGCAGCCGCACCGACTCCAGCACGTTCTTGGCGATCACCGGGAGCATCACGTTCAGCTCGAAGTTGCCCGACGCCCCGGCGGTGGCGACGGTGGCGTCGTTGCCGACCACCTGCGCGGCGACCATGAGCACGGCCTCGGGGACGACCGGGTTGACCTTGCCCGGCATGATCGACGAGCCGGGCTGGAGATCCGGCAGGCTGATCTCGGCCAGTCCGGTGCGCGGCCCGGACGACATCCACCGCAGGTCGTTGGCGATCTTCGTCAGCCCCACGGCGACGGTCCGCAGCTGCCCGCTGGTTTCGACGATCCCGTCCCGCGCGCCCTGCGCCTCGAAATGGTCGCGGGCCTCGGTGAGCGGGAGCCCGGTGACCCGGGCGACCTCCTCGATCACCGCGGCGGAGAACCCGGGCGGGGTGTTGATGCCGGTGCCCACGGCGGTGCCGCCGAGGGGCAGCTCGGCGAGCCGGGGCAGCGAGGAGTACAGCCGCTCCACGCCGTAGCGCACCTGGGCGGCGTACCCGCCGAACTCCTGGCCCAGTGTCACGGGCGTGGCGTCCATCAGGTGCGTGCGCCCCGCCTTCACGACGTCGGCGAACTCCTCCGACTTGCGCTCCAGGGCGGCGGCGAGGTGCTCCAGCGCCGGGATCAGGTCGCGGGTGACGGCGGCGGTGGCGGCGATGTGGATCGAGGACGGGAAGACGTCGTTGGACGACTGCGAGGCGTTGACGTGGTCGTTCGGATGCACGGCCCGCCCGAGGCGCTCGCTCGCCAGGGTGGCGATGACCTCGTTGGCGTTCATGTTGGACGAGGTGCCGGACCCGGTCTGGAAGACGTCGACGGGAAAGTGCTCGTCCCACTCACCCCGGGCGACCTCCGCCGCCGCCTCCTGGATCGCCTCGGCGACGTCCTTGTCGAGCACCCCGAGCCGCGCGTTCACCCTGGCGGCGGCGCCCTTGATCCGGGCGAGCGCCTCGATGTGGGCACGCTCGATGCGCTGCCCGGAGACGGGGAAGTTCTCCACGGCCCGCTGCGTCTGCGCCCGCCACTTGGCATCCACCGGCACCCGCACCTCGCCCATGGAATCCCGCTCGATCCGAAACTCGCCCCTGCCCTGCTCGTCGCCCATCGACGATCACCTCCACGTCCCACAGCACCGACGACGGACCCCCTGTTCCCCACCCGGGCAAGTTGTCACCGTCCAGCGCTCGAGGACAGGCCCGTCCAGGGCCGAACGGAGTTGCAGGGGGCGCACCCTCCGCCGGGTCCGGGGCGGAGGGCACCCCTCAGCCCGTCCGGCGTTTGAGGACGAGGCCTGTTCAGGGCCGCACGGGGGTGCAGGGTGCGGAGCCCCCGCGGGGTCCGGGGCGGAGGGCGCCCCTCAGCCCGTCCGGCGTTTGAGGACGAGGCCCGTTCAGGGCCGCACGGGGGTGCAGGGGGCGGAGCCCCCGCAGGGTCCGGGGCAGGGGCGCCCCTCAGCCGGAGGCCGTAGGGGGTGCAGGGGGCGCAGCCCCCGCAGGGTCCGGGGCGGAGCCCCGGGAGCGGGGTCGAAGGGGCGGAGCCCCTGGGGACGGGACGGGAAGGGGCGGCGGGGGCGGAATCAGCCCCCCGCCGCGCCCGCCGGCACTACGCCAGCCCAGGCCCCCGCACCGGAATCGACGTGAACGTCGGCTGCGGAGCCGGATCCTGGAAGAAGTCGTTGCCCTTGTCGTCGACGACGACGAACGCCGGGAAGTCCTCCACCTCGATCTTCCACACCGCCTCCATGCCCAGCTCCTCGTACTCGAGGACCTCGACCTTCTTGATGCAGTCCTGCGCGAGGCGCGCCGCCGGGCCGCCGATGGAGCCGAGGTAGAAGCCGCCGTGCGCGGCACACGCGTCGGTGACCTGCTTGCTCCGGTTGCCCTTGGCGAGCATCACCTTGGACCCGCCCGCCGCCTGGAACTGCTCGACGTAGGAGTCCATGCGGCCGGCCGTCGTCGGGCCGAAGGAGCCGGACGCGTAGCCCTCCGGCGTCTTCGCGGGGCCCGCGTAGTACACCGGGTGGTCCTTGAGGTACTGCGGCATCTCCTCGCCCGCGTCCAGCCGCTCCTTGATCTTGGCGTGCGCGATGTCGCGGGCCACGACCAGCGGGCCGGTCAGCGACAGGCGCGTCTTCACCGGGTACTTGGTCAGCTCGGCGAGGATCGTGTCCATCGGCTGGTTGAGGTCGATCCGGACGACGTCGGAGGACTCGTCCAGGTGCTCGTCCGTCGTCTCCGGCAGGAACCGCGCCGGGTCGGTCTCCAGCTGCTCCAGGAAGACGCCCTCGGCGGTGATCTTCGCGACCGCCTGGCGGTCCGCGGAGCAGGACACCGCGATCGCGACCGGGCAGGACGCGCCGTGCCGCGGCAGGCGCACCACGCGCACGTCGTGGCAGAAGTACTTGCCGCCGAACTGCGCGCCGATCCCGATCTTCTGGGTGAGCTCGAAGACCTTCTCCTCCAGCTCCTTGTCCCGGAAGCCGTGGCCGAGCGGCGAGCCCTCGGCGGGCAGGTTGTCCAGGTAGTGGGCGGAGGCGTACTTGGCGGTCTTCAGGGCGTACTCCGCGCTCGTGCCGCCGACCACGATCGCCAGGTGGTACGGCGGGCAGGCGGCCGTGCCCAGCGAACGGATCTTCTCCTCCAGGAACTTCATCATGGAGGCCTCGTTCAGGACGGCCTTCGTCTCCTGGTAGAGGAACGACTTGTTGGCGGAGCCGCCGCCCTTCGCCATGAACAGGAACTTGTAGGCGCCGCCGTCGGTGGCGTACAGCTCGATCTGGGCGGGGAGGTTGGAGCCGGTGTTCTTCTCCTCCCACATGGTCAGCGGAGCCATCTGCGAGTAGCGCAGGTTCAGCTTGGTGTAGGCGTCGAAGACGCCGCGACTGAGGGCCTCCTCGTCACGGCCCTCGGTGAGCACGTTCTGCCCGCGCTTGCCCATGACGATCGCCGTGCCGGTGTCCTGGCACATCGGCAGCACGCCGGCGGCCGCGATGTTGGCGTTCTTCAGCAGGTCCAGGGCGACGAACTTGTCGTTGGCGCTGGCCTCCGGGTCGTCGATGATCCGGCGCAGCTGCGCGAGGTGGGCCGGGCGCAGGTAGTGCTGGATGTCGTGAACGGCCTCCTCGGCCAGCTTGCGCAGCGCCTCCGGCTCCACCTTGAGGAAAGTCCGCCCGTCGGCCTCGAAGGTGGAGACACCTTCGGAGGTCACCAGCCGGTAGGGGGTGGTGTCCTCTCCCTGGGGGAGCAGATCGGTGTATGCGAACGCAGGGTTGGGTGGGGGGGAACTACTCGGCATCGTGCCCATTCCTCACTCGACGGACGGCGGCCCGTCAGCGCCGACGGGCGCTCACCAGCGTAGGACCTGCCGTCGCCGCGGAACCTGTGAGGTTGGGCTCAGTCCGCGGCGGCAGGTCGCGGCGGCACGGGTTTTCCACAGGCGAGGGACGAGGGGTAGTCGCGATCTATCGCGTTTCGGTACGCTGCTGCCGTGGACCTTCAGAAGCAGCCGCCCGCGCCCGCCGTCTCCGAGTTGCGCGCCTCCGACGCCGACCGCGACCGTATCGCCGACATCCTGCGCGAGGCCCTGGCCGAGGGCCGCCTGACCGCCGAGGAGCACGCCGAGCGGGTCGAGGAGGTCTACCGGGCCAAGACCGTCGGCCAGCTCGAGCCCCTGGTGAAGGACCTGCCGGGCGCGCACCAGCGCCGCGACGCGCCGGCGTTCGCCGCGGCCCCGGGCCGCCCCTCCCCCGGCGCGATACCGGCGGACGCCGACGACAGCGTGGTCGCGGTCTTCTCCGCCGCCGCCCGCCGGGGCCGCTGGCGCGCCGGGCGCCGTATCCACGCGTACGCGGTCTTCGGCAGCGTGGAGATAGACCTCAGCGAGGCGCTCTTCGAGCACCAGCAGGTCATGATCAAGGCGATCTCGGTCTTCGGTGACATCCAGGTCCGCGTCCCGGAGAACGTGTCGCTGCGCGGCACCGGCGGCGGTGTGCTCGGCAACTTCGAGGTGGACGCGCTCGATTCGCCCGAACCCGAGGCGCCGGTGGTCTACATCGACGGCTGGGCCGTGCTGGGCAACGTGGAGGGGCGGCCGAAGCGGGGCAAGCTCGTCGCGGACATCCTCGACCGGGTGCAGCGCAAGGTCGACAAGGGTTTGCGCAGACACCTGGATCGTTGACGGTCGTGAACCCGGCCGCGGTCCGGGCCCTCGCGCGACACGGCGACGGCGGTGGCGGGCGGGGCTGGCGAGTGGCGGTGCCGGGCCGCGGCGCGGGGGCCGTCGGCGGTCGGGGACTCAGTGCATAGGCACGCGTACAGCGGGTAGGCCTTGCTGCATCGTCTCTCGCTCGCGAAGCCGTCGTCAGGAGTAGACCGTGCTGCAACCGCCGCATTCGTCCCTGCAGGTAGCTGCCGTGCCGGCCCAGCGGGTGCCAGTGCGAGACAGGGACCAAGACGCGCCCTGGCACACCGAGGCGGTGTGCCGCCGCGACGAGGCCGGCCTGTTCTTCGCCCCCTCCAAGGAGCCCACCGCGGCCCGGCTGTCCCGCGAGGAGGCGGCCAAGCGCGTCTGTGCGCGCTGCCCGGTCATGGTCGAGTGCCGCGAGCACGCGTTGCTGCAGCCCGAGCCGTACGGCGTCTGGGGCGGTCTCACCGCCGCGGAGCGCCGCGTGGTCCTGGCCCGGCGCCGCCGCCGGGACATGGAGCTGAAGAAGGCGGCCAGGGCGGCCCGTATAGCGGCCGCGGGATAACCGCCGGCTACGCCGAGGGGCGCCCTCTCCGCACCAGAGGGCGCCCCTCGGCCTGCTGAGCGCGGCAGCCGCCGGCAGCCCCTGCGGGCGGCCCCTGTGGCCTCTGTGGGCCTCTCGGGCCTCCGGAGGGCCCTGGCGGCCTGCCTCTGCGGGCAGTTCGCGCGCCGTCGCGCCGCCCGCGCTACTTGGCCCGGTCGAAGTCGATCGCGCTGTAGGCCCGCAGCTTGCTCAGTCGGTGCTCGGAGTTGATCCGCCGCACCGTCCCGGACTTCGACCGCATCACGATCGAGTCGGTGACGGCGGTCTCGGACCGGTACCGCACGCCGCGCAGCAGCTCGCCGTCGGTGATGCCGGTCGCGACGAAGAAGACGTTCTCGCCGGAGACCAGGTCGTCGGTGGTCAGCACGCGGTCCAGGTCGTGCCCCGCGTCGATCGCCCGCTGCCGCTCCTCGTCGTCCTTGGGCCACAGCTTGCCCTGGATCGTGCCGCCCAGGCACTTCACGGCGCAGGCCGAGATGATGCCCTCGGGCGTGCCGCCGATACCGAGCAGCATGTCGACGCCGGTGCCCTCGCGCAGCGCGTAGATCGACCCGGCGACGTCGCCGTCGGAGATCAGCTTGATGCGCGCGCCGGCCTCGCGGATCTCCTGGATGAGGCCCTGGTGGCGCGGCCGGTCCAGGATGACGACGGTCACGTCCTCGGGGGTGGAGCGCTTTGCCTTGGCGACCCGGCGGATGTTCACCGAAATGGGTGCGTCGATGTCGACGAAGTCGGCGGCCTCCGGGCCGGTGACCAGTTTGTCCATGTAGAACACGGCGGACGGGTCGAACATCGACCCGCGGTCGGCCGCGGCCAGCACGGCGATCGCGTTCGGCATGCCCTTG
Source organism: Streptomyces sp. NPDC031340 (assembly GCF_055569945.1). Classification (NCBI taxonomy): domain Bacteria; kingdom Bacillati; phylum Actinomycetota; class Actinomycetes; order Kitasatosporales; family Streptomycetaceae; genus Streptomyces; species Streptomyces sp. NPDC031340. The sequence goes on along the minus strand of NZ_JBVIIE010000085.1, from coordinate 19,073 downwards.
GCGGTCAGCGTGGTGCCGTCGATGGGGTCGACGGCGATGTCGCACTCGGGACCGGTCCCGTCGCCGACGCGCTCCCCGTTGAACAGCATCGGGGCTTCGTCCTTCTCGCCCTCGCCGATGACGACGACGCCGTTCATCGAGACCGTGGACACGAGGGTCCGCATGGCGCGCACCGCGGCACCGTCGGCGCCGTTCTTCTCGCCGCGCCCGACCCAGCGGCCGGCGGCCATCGCGGCGGCTTCGGTCACCCGGACGAGTTCCAGGGCGAGGTTGCGGTCGGGGGCTTCGCTGGGCACTTCGAGCTCGGACGGCAGATGATGGTTTTCGGTCATCGGAGCGCACCTTTCTGATACGACGACGGCCGGATGAGGGTTACCCCCGACTCTATCGTCGAGCATACAAAATGAGCAGGGGGGCCCACGGATGAGCGCGCCGGGCACCTGCGACCATAGGGGGCGTGGCAGGTTCGAACGGCAAGCAGAAGACGGTCCGGGACATGATTCTTTCCCTGGGCCTGATCGGGATCGCGGCGGCGGTCATCTACGTCTTCATCCCGCACGACGACTCGGCACCGGACCTCAAGCGGGTCGACTACCGGGTCGAGCTGCTCACCGCGCGCCGTGCGGCGTCGTACCCGGTCGCCGCGCCGGAGGGCCTGCCGGAGACCTGGAAGGCGACCTCGGTGCGCTTCCGGGGCGACCACTTCGATTCGTGGCATCTGGGCTTCCACACCCCCGACGACCAGTACGTGCAGATCGAGCAGTCGACTCAGAAGCCGGCCGTCTTCATCGACGAGGCCAGCCAGGGCGCGCGGGCGACCGAAGTCACCCAGAAGATTGACGGCCGGACGTGGAAGCACTACAGCGGCGGCCGGTACGACGCGCTGGTGCTGCCGGGCAAGGGCTCGACGACCGTGGTGGCGGGCACCGGCTCGTTCGGGCAGCTGACCGAGATGGCGCGCGCGCTGAAACTGAAGTAGCCGCACCCGGACGCGAGCCGCAGCAGCCGCACCCGGACGCGCCGACGGACGTCAGGGCGACGACAGGCCGCCGACGGCGCGGCAGCTACGCCCCGTCGCCGTCGCCGTCGCCCTCGGCCTCTTCCTTCTCCGCCAGCGCCGCGTCCAGCCGCGCCCGCGCCCCCTCCAGCCAGCGCCGGCAGACCTTCGCCAGCTCCTCGCCGCGCTCCCACAGCGCGAGGGACTCCTCCAGCGTCGTCCCGCCCGCCTCCAGCCGCCGTACGACCTCGATCAGCTCGTCCCGCGCCTGCTCGTACCCGAGCGCCTCATCCGCCTTGCTGGTCATCCGCCCACCCTATGTGTCGACTCGAACCGTGAACTCGCCCTCGGCCACCCGCGCCCGCAGCGCCTCCTCGGGCGTGACCTCGTCCGGGGCGCGGACGACGTGGCCGTCCGCCCGCTGCAGCACCGCGTACCCGCGCTTGAGGGTCGCGGCGGGGGAGAGGGCCACCACGCGCGCGTGCGTGTGCGTCAGCTCCGACAGGCCGCGGTCGAGCTGATGGCCGAAGCAGCGCCGCCCGCGCTCGAGCAGCGCGTCCACGTCGGCGGCGCGTGCGTCGATCATCCGGTGCGGGTCCTCCATCGCCGGCCGGGACAGCGCGTGCGCCAGCCCCCGCTCCTCCCGCTCCACGAACGCCGCCATGCAGCGCCGTGCCCGGTCGCGCAGCAGCCGCACCCGCTCGTACTCCTCGCCCACGTCCGGCACGACCTTCTTCGCCGCGTCGGTCGGGGTGGACGCCCGCAGGTCGGCCACGAAGTCCAGCAGCGGGCTGTCGGGCTCGTGCCCGATGGCGGAGACCACCGGCGTACGGCAGGAGGCGACCGCGCGGACCAGCTGCTCGTCGGAGAAGGGCAGCAGGTCCTCCACGCTTCCGCCGCCGCGCGCCACGATGATCACGTCCACGTCGTCGAGCGCGTCGAGCTCCTTCACCGCCTGCACGACCTGCGGCACCGCGTGCACGCCCTGCACGGCGACGTTGCGCACCTCGAAGCGGACGGCGGGCCAGCGGTGCCGGGCGTTCTCCAGCACGTCCCGCTCGGCGGCCGACGCCCGCCCGCACACCAGCCCGATCAGCTGCGGCAGGAAGGGCAGCGGCTTCTTCCGCCCGGCCGCGAACAGCCCCTCCGCGGCGAGGGACTTCTTCAGCTGTTCCAGCCGCGCGAGCAGCTCGCCGACCCCCACCGGCCGTATCTCCGCGGCCCGCAGCGACAGCTGCCCGCGCGGGGCGTACCACTCCGGCTTGGCGTGCACGACGACCCGGGCGCCCTCGCTCACCACGTCCGCGACGGCGTCGAACACCTGCCGGTAGCAGGTCACGCCCACGGAGATGTCGTACGACGGGTCGCGCAGCGTGAGGAAGACGACGCCGGCGCCGGGCCGCCGCGACAGCTGGGTGATCTGCCCCTCGACCCACACGGCCCCGAGCCGGTCGATCCACCTCCCGATGAGCCGGGAGACCTCCCCCACGGGCAGGGGCGTTTCCGCGGACGTGTTGACAGCCATGCCGCGAGGGTAACGGCCGCCACCGACAGCGCGGCCTCCTCGGCCCGGCCCCGCCCCGGGAGTGATCTCCGGCCCCGGGCGCGGCCTTACGATGGGTGCCATGACTGCTTCGTCTGGCCGACGTGTCCTGCTCGCCGCTCCCCGGGGCTACTGCGCGGGTGTCGACCGCGCCGTGATCGCCGTGGAGAAAGCCCTGGAGCAGTACGGGGCTCCGATCTACGTGCGCCACGAGATCGTGCACAACAAGTACGTCGTGCAGACCCTGGAGAGGAAGGGCGCCATCTTCGTCGAGCGGACGGAGGAGGTCCCGCCGGGCAACATCGTCATGTTCTCCGCCCACGGCGTGGCGCCCGTCGTGCACGAGGAGGCCGAGCGCGGCAGGCTCGCCACCATCGACGCGACCTGCCCCCTGGTGACCAAGGTCCACAAGGAGGCCGTCCGCTTCGCCAACGAGGACTACGACATCCTCCTGATCGGCCACGAGGGTCACGAGGAGGTCATCGGCACCTCCGGCGAGGCCCCCGATCACATCCAGCTCGTCGACGGGCCCGAGGACGTCGCGAAGGTCGAGGTCCGCGACCCGTCCAAGGTCGTCTGGCTGTCGCAGACCACGCTGTCGGTCGACGAGACCATGGAGACCGTCGACGCGCTGCAGCGGAAGTTCCCGCAGATGATCTCCCCGCCCAGCGACGACATCTGCTACGCCACCCAGAACCGCCAGCTCGCGGTGAAGGAGATGGGCGCCGAGGCCGACCTGGTCGTCGTGGTCGGCTCCCGCAACTCCTCCAACTCCAAGCGGCTGGTGGAGGTCGCCAAGCTGGCCGGCGCCCGCGACGCCCGGCTGGTGGACTTCGCCGACGAGATCGACGAGGCCTGGCTGGAGGGCGTGTCCACGGTCGGCGTCACCTCCGGCGCCTCCGTCCCGGAGATCCTGGTCGAGCAGGTGCTGGAGTGGCTGGCGCGGCGCGGATTCGAGGACGTCGAGATCGTCAAGACCGCCGAGGAGTCCATCACCTTCTCGCTGCCGAAGGAGCTGCGCCGCGACCTGCGCGAGGAGGCGGCGACGCTCGTCGCCGAGCGCACGGGCACCGCGGCGGAGTGACTGTCAGTCGTTCGTCGTAACGTAGAGCCATGCAGATCTTCGGCGTGGACATCGGTGGATCCGGAATCAAGGGCGCCCCTGTGGACCTGGACAGGGGCGACCTCGCGGAGGAGCGCTTCAAAGTGCTCACCCCGCAGCCGGCGACACCCGACGGGGTGGCGGACGGCGTGCGGCAGGTCGTCGAGCACTTCGGCTGGACCGGCCCGGTCGGGCTGACCTTCCCGGGCGTGGTCACGGGCGGGGCGACCGTCCGCACCGCGGCGAACGTCGACAAGAGCTGGATAGACACCGACGCCCGCGCCCTGTTCACCGAGCGGCTGGGCGGGCTGCCCACCACGGTGGTCAACGACGCGGACGCGGCCGGCGTGGCGGAGATGCGTTTCGGCGCCGGCAAGGGCCGCCGGGGCACGGTCATCCTGCTGACCTTCGGCACCGGCATCGGCAGCGCGGTGTTCGTCGACGGCGTCCTGGTGCCCAACACCGAGCTGGGCCACCTGGAGCTGCACGGGCACGACGCGGAGAAGCGCGCCTCCAGCAAGGCCAAGGACGACGAGGAGCTGACCTGGGAGCACTGGGCGCGCCGCGTCCAGAAGTACCTCGCCCACGTCGAGATGCTGTTCTCTCCGGAGCTGTTCGTCATAGGCGGCGGCGTCAGCCGCAAGTCGCAGAAGTTCCTGCACTTCATCGAGGGCATCAAGGCGGAGGTCGTCCCGGCGCAGCTGCAGAACAACGCGGGGATCGTGGGCGCGGCGATGCGGGCGGCCGAGTAGGGCGGCCGGTCAGGGCCGTCGCGCGGGGCGGCCGAGCAGGGCCGTCCACCGGGGCCGTCGAGGTCCGTCGAGGTCCGGCGATCAGGGTGGGCCTCCTCTCCCCGCATGGCCGTGGCTCACACGGGCGGACGGCGGTGGGCGACCCCGGCCCCGGTTCCGGCCCCGCGGCCGGCCGGACTCAGCCTGCGCGCGGCGGCGATCGCGCCGGCGACCAGGGTCCCCCCGTACAGCCAGCCCGCCTGCGTGGCGAGGGCGGTCACCAGGCCCATCAGCCGGCCGGCCGTCCCGCCTCCGCCGTCGGCGACCACAGCGAGCCCGAGCGTGAAGGCGATCGGCACCACGACGGGCGCGGTCCCCAGATCGCCCCGCCTGACCCACACCGCGGTCAGCGCGCACACCGGCAGGAACAGCACGCCGTAGGCCGTCAGGGACGACCCGAACAACACCGCGTCCACGCAGCCGAGCGCGAACATCGCCGCACAGCTGAACAGCCCGCCGCCCAGCCCGGTCAGCCGTGGGTTCGGCAGCCGTCGCTCCGCCGCGGCCGGCGGCGGCCCGGGCTGCCGCACCGGCGCCGGCCGGGGCGGCGGCCGGTGGGCCGGGCGGCGCTGTCCCGGCCGCGCACCACCGCCCCCGCCGCGCGCCGCCTGCGAGGGCAGCGGCGGTGTGCCGCGTCGCGGTCCGTTGTGCGGGGGTCGCGTCCTGTGATGCTCCACTGGACCAACTTAGGTCGGTTTATGTGTCGAATAGCCCCTCAGACACGCCGACGGACGCAGCTCGGCCAGGCTCGGACGCGGAACCGGGGCCGCCGCCGACACGCCGTAGACTGGGGGATCGGCCCGCCCGCGCACCGAAGAAGGACCGGGCCCGCAGCCCAGCCCCCTCTCACGTACGGGAAGTCGCAACGTGTCGCTCACGATCGGAATCGTCGGTCTGCCGAATGTCGGCAAGTCGACCCTGTTCAACGCCCTGACCAAGAACGACGTGCTCGCGGCCAACTACCCGTTCGCCACGATCGAGCCCAACGTCGGCGTGGTCGGCGTGCCCGACGCGCGGCTGGCCAAGTTGGCCGAAATCTTCGGCTCGCAGCGCATCCTCCCGGCGACGGTCGACTTCGTGGACATCGCGGGCATCGTGCGCGGCGCCTCCGAGGGCGAGGGCCTCGGCAACAAGTTCCTCGCGAACATCCGCGAGTCGGACGCGATCTGCCAGGTCATCCGCGCCTTCAAGGACGAGAACGTCGTCCACGTCGACGGCAAGGTCTCACCCAAGGACGACATCGAGACGATCAACACCGAGCTGATCCTCGCCGACCTGCAGACGATCGAGAAGGTCCTGCCGCGCCTGCAGAAGGAGTCGCGGATCAAGAAGGACGTCGGCCCGAAGGTCAAGGCCGTCGAGGAGGCCAAGGAGATCCTGGAGCGGGGTGACACCCTCTTCGCGCACGGCCTCGTCCAGGGCACCGAGCGCGACGAGCTCCTGCACGATCTGCACCTGCTGACGACCAAGCCGTTCCTGTACGTCTTCAACGTCGACGAGGACGAGCTGACCGACGAGGACTTCAAGAACGAGCAGCGCGCCCTGGTCGCCCCCGCCGAGGCGATCTTCCTCAACGCCAAGCTGGAGGCGGACCTCGCCGAGCTGGACGAGGACGAGGCCCTGGAGCTCCTGCAGTCCGTCGGCCAGGACGAGCCCGGCCTCGCCACCCTCGCCCGCGTCGGCTTCGACACCCTCGGCCTGCAGACCTACCTGACGGCCGGCCCCAAGGAAACCCGCGCCTGGACCATCAAGAAGGGCGCCACCGCCCCCGAGGCCGCCGGTGTCATCCACACCGACTTCCAGAAGGGCTTCATCAAGGCGGAGGTCATCTCCTTCGCCGACCTGGTGGAAACCGGCTCGGTCGCCGAGGCCCGCGCCAAGGGCAAGGCGCGCATGGAAGGCAAGGACTACGTGATGCAGGACGGCGACGTGGTGGAGTTCCGCTTCAACGTGTAGCGGGTGACTTAGCACCACTTTGCTGCTCTGGCAAACGAGCAGGTCAAATGGGGTCCGGCTCTTCGGGGTCGGGCCCCTTGATTTTTTTCCGTGCTGGATAGGTGCTGGATTTTCTGACCTCTCGTCACCTGTCATCACCCCTGGTCATCCCTGCCGTGCTGGATTCGTGCTGGATGGGATGAGAGCGCCCGTGCTGGTATGTGTACTGCCCAGAGTCTGGCCTGCGGCCGTGAAGTGCCTCGTGGCCCGCGTCCGCCTTCGTTCATGCGGCGGGGATGATGGTGCTCTGTCTTGCGAGTGGCAAAGGTTTCGCGGCTGGGCGTCGGATTGGTCGAACGTGTCTGGCCGTGTTTCCGCGCAGGTGCTGTCTTCGCGTTGGCGGGACACGATCAGGGCAGAGGGCGCGCTCGGTGGGTTACATCGGGGGCTGCTCTTGAGGAACGGTGACTGGAGGGCAGTCTGTTGAAGCCGCGATGGCGCGGAAGGCGATGGCCGACTGGACGAAGTTGGACACAAGTGGCCCACCTCGTGCTTTCATGCACGCATGCATTCCCTGACTGTGCAGGTGGACGGAGATCACCTGGCCCGCCTTGTCCGTAGTCCGCGCGCCGGCCTGACGGAGCTCATCTGGAACGCCCTTGACGCGGATGCTGACGTCGTCGATGGGAGCCTTGAGTTCAGCACGCTGGGTGCTGTGGAACGCGTGCTCGTCGTGGACCGCGGTCACGGCATGTCACCGGACGACGTACAGCAGGGATTCGGTGCGCTGGGGGGCTCATGGAAGAGGGCCACCAGAGCCACGCGGCAGCAGGGACGGCGCCTTCACGGAGAACAGGGTAAGGGACGGTTCGCGGCATTCGGTATCGGTGATGTCGTCGAATGGTGCACGGTACACGAGAACGACCCTGCGACCGAGACGAGAATCCGCGCCGAGCGTCACAACCTGCGCCGCTTCGAGATCACCACCGCTCCAGCCGAGAGGGAAAAGGGCACCACGGTCTCCATTGTCTCGGTCAATGAAGCGGCAGGTAAGCAGCTTGAGCAGGACTCGCTGATTGACACTCTCTCGGCAGAATTCGCGATCTATCTCGAATCGTACCGGCAGGTGGAGATCTCGTGGCGTGGTCAGAGACTCAATCCGGCGGCGCTGCAGGTCGAACGTGAAGAATACGACCTAGATGTCGACGGACTGGATGACCGGCCGCAACTTGTTGTCATCGAGTGGCGTCGCCAGGTCGACCGGGCCTTATATCTGTGCGATGAGGCCGGCATGGCGCTCCATGACATCAAGCCAGGGATTCAGGCGCCCGGATTCGAATTCACCGCTTACCTCAAGTGGAACGGTTTCCGAGGCCATGACGTACTGCTCGCAGAATCTGGCCTGGAGCCCATGAGTACGGTTGTCGCGACGGCAAAAGAGAAGCTGCGAGAGCACTTCAAACGCCGCAGTGCGGACAAGAGCAGGTCGATCATCAGGGAGTGGGTATCGGAGGGAAGCTATCCGTACACTGACGGATCGCCCTCCGCCACTGAGAACGCGGAGCGGCAGGTCTTCGACATCGTCGCCTTCAGCGCGTCGAAAGTGATCAACGACGGAGACTTCCGTTCGCGAAAGTTCACCCTCCGGCTCCTCCGTGAAGCCCTCGCGTCCAACCCGGGGAACCTCCATAACGTCTTGCAAGGCGTTCTCGAACTGTCGGCGGAACGGCTGGCCGAACTCAGCGAGCTGCTCAACAGAACCACCCTCTCGTCGATCATTGCCACATCGAAGAAGATCGGAGACCGGCTCAGCTTCTTGTCCGGTCTCGACACGATACTGTTCGACAGCGAGCCGCGACGCCAGACACTGGAGCGGCGCCAACTTCACCGGATCCTCGCCAACGAGACTTGGGTATTCGGCGAGGAATATGCTCTGACCGGTGACGATGAGTCTCTGACCAAGGTGCTCGCGAAATATCTCCACTTCCTTGGTGAAGACGTCGAACTCGCCGATCACACGCAGCCCGTGCTGCGCCATGACGGCACCAACCCCATCCCTGACCTTGTACTCACTCGCACGTGCGAGATCGCGCAAGACCGAGTCGAGAATATCGTGGTCGAACTGAAGCGGCCGAGTGAGGTAATCGGCGCCGACGAACTCACGCAGATCGAAAAATATGCGCTCGCGGTCATGCGCGACGAGCGGTTCAACAAGCCGAACGTCTCCTGGGACTTCTGGGTCATCGGCAACACTCTGGATGAGTTCGCCGAGTCCCGCCGAAACCAGACTGGACTGCCGTTCGGCTACATTCAGCGCACCGACCGCCATCGCGTACAAGTACGTACCTGGTCCGAAGTGATCAACGATGCCCGGCATCGACTCAAGTTTGTAGAACGAAGCCTCAACTACCGGGCCAATCACGATGACGGCGTGGAATACCTGCGCTCAAAGCATGCCCAATTCCTGCCGCCCGCCCTCAGTGAGACCGCTGACGCGCCACATCCCGAGCAGGACAGTCAAGATTGACCAATCCCCTACGTGAACTTGCGCCGCAGGGTTCTACAGTCCCTCCGGGACGGGATCGGTCGGGCTGTCGCCCAGAGATAGGACGCCCATCCCTGGTAAGGGACCGGGTTGCGGCCGCCTTCGTGTCCGGAGAGGCATTTGCAAGCCAGTTCAGATGTCACCCGATCGTGCAGCAGACCCCGATGATCTAGCTGGGAAGGAGCCTGGTCTTTCGAGGTTAGGCTCCTTCCCACCTGTCCTGTTTCGGGACGGGATCCCCTGCCGCGGTGTGCGGCGAACGGGAACCTCGGAGAATCGCCCTCTATCGGATCAGTTTCCGTCCTCGTCCCGTTGGCGGGGCTCGGCGGGCCGGTGCGGGCTGTGGGAGGGGTCCCACAGGTGTGGGGATGTCAGGTCGTCCTCGCCCGTCTCCCACTGGTCTCTGTTCCTGTCGTTTGCGCTGCTCTCCGCCGTCCAGGGCGTGAACGTGTCCGCGCCCCCGTCGGCATCCGGGTACGCAGCCGTGTGGGTGGATGGCGGGCCATCGTGGGCTGGGGAGCGGGGCGGCCAGGGTCCCTTGGTGTCCCCCTCGCCAGAAGGGTCGCCCTCTGGCCCCTCGTGGGGGGCCAGGCCAAAGGCCCGCCTGATATCGTCGGCGGCCTCGTCCAGCCCCTCCGCCTTCAGGTATCGCATCACACGGTGTACGAACACCGTGTACCCGTCCATGTCCGGCTTGAGGCCCGCAGCGGTTAGCAACAGACGCAGCCGATCCGGGACCCCCACTTCCTCCTCGAGGCCGAACATCTCCCCTCCGAGGCCACTCTCGTCCCACAGCGGTCCCCCGACGGTCGCCTCGCTCCGCGCGCCTACGGGCGGAACGAGCAGGTGGCGGAAGAGCTCGGGCACCTCCTCGTCGTTGGCCGCCGCCGCGATCTGGGCGAGCGGGCCGATCATGTGGACCGCCTTCTCGATCTCGTTCTCGTGGCGGGCCAGCCACCACACCACCGCGCTGCCCGCACTCTTCAGCACGTCGTCGCCGAGGTAGCGCCGCTTGTTGCGCTCATGCTGGCGCTCGTACTCCCAGATCTCCTCGTCCTTGCGAAGATCGTTCAGCTTCCGCAGACGCTCGCGGTCGGCGGGAGCGAGGGTCAGGGTCACATCGGCCGCCAGAGCCTTCACCCGTTCGTTCCGGTCCGGGAGCGGGACGCCCAACTCCCCGTCCAGGAGATACTGCGCGAAGCTCGCCCGGCCGGGTTCCTCGTGGCGGACGACCTCCCGGGCCCGGCTGACGACCGAGGCGGCGGCGAGGGCCGAGGAGGCGTCGTCGGATCGGCCGGTGTGGTCGGGAACAGGCTTCCACCACACGGTGGCGGAGAAGAGGAAGTCGTAGCCGTCCGTCGCGCTCGGCAGCACCGCGTCGATCACCCGTGTCTCCTGGTACGGCTGCTCCACCGGCGCTGCGGGCGGCTCGGGTTCCCCGGACTCGTACGGGTCGGCCGACGCCCGGCCACTGCTGAGGACCGTCATCACAAGCAGTAGGGAGCCCGAGGCCGTGACCATGGACATGAAGCCCCACAGCCATGCCGACCAGTGTAGGAGGTTTCCGAGCGCAGCCGGTGCGAGGCCGCAGAGTGCGACGAACAACAAGCAGGGAAGACGGTGTCTCATCGTGCCTCTTCCGTGGTCCGTGGTCCGGCGTCCGCACGCTCCGTGCGGCCGTACTGCACGTGGTCGATGTACTGCCAGAAAAGGGCGGCGACCGCTGCCCGGGACGGGTGGCGCGCGGACTCAGCCCAGCCGCAGGCGATGGTGTAGAGGCGGTGAAGCGCGGCCGCGCGGCCGCGCGTCGCCCCAACCATCACGTCCAGCGACATCTTCCGTGTGCTGTCGTCCGCCACGGTGTTCAGCCAGCTGCTTACCAGCGGGTTCCAGAGCTCCGTCGGCGGCTGGGAGAACACCGCCTCCCAGCCGAGGAACAGGTCCGGCCACGTCGGCGGGTCAGGCGCCCGGTCGCTCCTCAACAGCAATGTGAGCAGCTGGAGATGGGGCTCTGCCCCGTGCGGCTCCCGACGCGCCCGGTCCCGCAAGCGGTCGATCAACAGTCGGTAGAGCCGGCGGTCGCGGCCGACGAGGTCGAGAAGCGCTTCCCGGGCCTCGCGCGCCGCCTCCCCCTTTCCTACGGCGAGGTAGTGCAGCCGCACCACTGCCTGATCCGGATGAGTCGCGCTGAGGCTCTGGACGCAGGCTGTGGTCAGGACACGGGCGAGACCGTCCGACAAGGAGCCGGATCTCACGACGCACTCGTACATCCGCTTACGGAACCATCCCCCGAACCTCTCGTGGCCGAGACCGAGTTCGAGGGCCGCCACGGCTCGCAGATCGCAGGGCGTTCCGGTCGTGCGGTCCGCCCAGCGCTCCACGAGGTCGAAGAGGTGGTCGGGCCGCCCGACGGCCAGGGCCCGCTCGCCGAAGCGGATGACGATGTTCACCCGGTCGTCGGTGGTCAGACCGCGCAGCCCGGCGGCGCTGCCGATCCAGTCCCTGAGGTCGTCGCGTACCCCGGGGAAGTTCGCCCAGAAGTATGTCCGTACCGCGTCGGCGTAGGCCAGCCGTTCGAAGCGGAGCCGTCCGTCCGAATCCCGCTCGATCCCGAGCCCCGCCAACCGCTCTCCGAAATCCGTCCGCGCGAGCTCGGTCGTCGCTTCCTCCTCGTGCCTCACCGTCTTCATCAGACTGTGCCACGCCTCGTAGACGATGTCGGCGCGGGCCTCCTCGAACATCGCCGTCGCGAGCAGCAGGGCCCGCTCGGGTGCGGTGCGGACTGCGGCCACCTGTAGACCCACCTCGCCGGCACGGTCGGTCACCGCGTGCATCGCCTGGTCGAGCCATCCCGCGAAGTCGGCGCCGAACCGGCCGCTGTCGCGAGCGGCCCTCGCCAGTCCCGCGAGTCGCGCCAGTTCCCGCATGGGGGAGCGGTCGCACAGGTGCTGGAGGTCGGTGCTCCCCAGGTCCGCGGGGCGGAAGAGCATCCGGTCCATGCGGAGGTGCCGGGTGATGACGGCGATGCCCCTGGGGCGTCCCAGCCTCACCGTGTGCGATTCCAGGTCCGGCGGGTGGGCGTGCTCCATGCCCGACGGCAGGATGACGACCATGTGGGCCCCCGCCTCCTGAACCTGTGACCGGCGCACGGCCAGGCGGCGCTGGGCCTTGTCGTACATCTCCTCGTCGGCGATTCCGGAGAGATCGAGGAGGAAACGGTCCCCCATGCCGGGAACCAGAGGACTCTCGTCCTTGCCTGTGATGGGAAGCTCCTCGAACCGGACCCCCTCCTCGGCGGCGCCCCGGTCCTCCCCGAACCCGTGCAGCAGCATGATCGCTGCGGCGCGGCGGCCGCTGCCGGGCGGCCCTTCCAGCAGCACCACCGATCCGGGCTTCTCCAGATGGTCGGCGGCAACGCGGTAGCCCACCGGTGGAACGAACCGATCGGCGAGACGCACCCGGTCCTCGCGGGTGATCCGGAGAGACTCGACCCCTTTGCGGATCATCCAGTCTGCGCCGACGCCGTAGAAGACGTACTGGTGCCCCTCGCCGTTGTTCACCGGGCCACGCGGATCGTTGACGGTGACGCGGTCCTGCTCGGTCATCGTCCGTCGCCCGATTGCCGGCGCTCGCGCTCGAAGCGCTGGTGGAGCCTACCCCTGTTGTCGCCCGCCGTGAACTGGACCCCGGTGTTGTCGCCCTCGAAGTGAGGTGCGTTGTACTGATGACCCCGACCGGTGTTCACAGGCCCCTGTGGCTCGTTGACGAAGGTGCCGGACAGGTCTCCGTTGAGATTTCCGATGCCGCCGCGCACGCGCTGCTCGACGTCACGCGTCCGCATCCTGGTGTGCCCGGTGTCCCGTTCCAGCTTCTCGCGGGACTTCGCCTTTGTCCGGTCCCGCACCGCACGGGCGTCTTGGTCTACCGCACCCAGCTCGGGCAGGAGCCGGGCGAGAGTGTCGCCGAGCGCCGTCAGGTCCGATTCGGCGTTGCGGTGGTCGAACCGCCTGTACTGGCAGTCCGCCAGCTCCAGCAGAACGTCTGGAAGGACGGCGCGGTCGATCCTCGTGGCCTTTCCGACGAGCACGGGGATCACCAGGACCCCGCGGTCGAGCGCCGTCTGGATCTCGCGACGGGTCCAGTCCTGCTCGGCTTCGAAGGCGGGGCGGCCGCCGGCGCCCCGTACCTCCGCCCAGCGCGGACCGATCACGGCGAGGAGAGCCTCGCACTCCTCCACCGCCCTGACCAGTTCCACCGGGAAACGGCGTCCGGGCTCGATCGAGTTGCTGGCGAAGAAGATTCGCTCGTCGCCGAACCGGCGGGCGAGTTCCCGAGCGATCATGGTCGCTGCGGTCTCCTCATCGCCTGTGCGGTAGTTGACGAAGACGTCGGGCATGAAGGTTCCCTTCATGAGGGGAAGACGGGGTGAACGGGCACGGGGCTGTGAACCGGGGCTCCGGTGCGCCCGGGCCACGAGGTCCCGACCGTGTGACGGCATGGCGCATCCACGGAAGGGCGTGCAGATGGAGGCGCGCCGCCTGGTGCGTCACTGGTCGCGGTCAGCCCGAAGAAGCTGGGGGTGCGATGCGACGCGTCGGGCGGTAGCCAGAGGGTCCCGCCGGGGATCGTGAGATCCGGAAGGCTGGAGGGACCGGGTAGGCCGGCGAGCCGGGCGGCTCGAGCTTGTGCCGGTCGTGGAGCGGGTATCGGGTCTGGAGCGGCTGTCAGTCGTGCGCGGGGGCGAGTACGCGTGCCAGCGCGGGCTGCAGATCACGTACGGCGCGGCTGCTCCGGAACCGGGAGAGTTCCCGTGCGAGACGCCGAACATCGCTGTTCACCGTCGCCGACGGAACGGCCGGAATTGCTCCGAGCAGCTCCGCGGCGATCGTGCACGCATGCTCGACCTCTCCGGAGGCGGCATGGGCCAGGGACCTGCGGAAGCCGTACCGGGCGCGGGTGCGCAGCGCGTGCGGCGGGATGCGGCGGTACTCCCGGTCGAGCACCTCGGCGGCGGCCTTGGGGCGACCGAGGTCGTGCAGGCACCAGCCGGTCGACATCGCCGCCGGATCGCTCACATGGGAGGTGCCGATCACGGGCTCGGCGCCGTTGCGGGCGTCGTCGCTGGCGAGCAGTTTCCGCGCCCTGTCGAGGCTGCGGAGGCAGTCGACTTCGTTGCCGACGAGCGCATGCCCCTGGGCTTCCCGTTGGGCTGCGAGCCCCCGGATGCGCGGCGGGAGTTGGCTGCTCTGGGCGCGGCGGGCCAGGGCGACGGTGCTGGCGGCGTCCCCTCCGTACATCGTGACCAGGGCGCGTCGCACCAGTGCGTAGGAACTGAGGTACGGGTCACCTCCGGCGCGCGCCAGTTCGGCGGCCTCGCCCGTCCAGCCGAGTGCCGCGTCACTGTCCCCGGATTCTTGGGCCATCCAGCCCGTGAACTCCGCGAACCGCGAGGCGAGCAGAAACGCGGGGGCCCGAGACACGGACCGGGCGTCGGCGGCCAGCCCGGCGATCATGTAGGTCTGCGTTTCCAGTAGGGGCAGCAGGACCCTGGGTGGGGTGGACTGGCCGAGCTTCCGGAGCTGGTCGAACTGCATACGGAAGGAGGGCAGGAGAGGGTCGTCGGTGGAGGAGAGCGCCTGACCGCCGAGTTTCAGTCCGAGGTCGATCACCGCTCCTGTACCCGCCGAGAGGATCGCCCGGCGTCCAACGAGCCAGCGGCTCGGACTGACGGGGGATTCGGCGGTGCCCGAGGGCGCGCCAGTCTCGGGATGGGTGACCAGGCGCTGTAACTCGCCGTTCGCGCCGAGGAAGGCGTCGCACCGCCGGGCCAGTTCGGGTGAAGCGGAACGCTCCCCGCGCTCGACCTTGCTGAGGTGTCCCTTGTCGTAGTTGAGCGCCGCGGAGAACTCGGTCAGAGTCAGCCCCGCCTCCACTCGTAATCGGCGAAGTTCCGGGCCGAAACGTAAAGTCGTGCTCATCGTCAACCTCCCCGTGAACAGTGCCCGCGAGAGCCGTCCGCCCTCACGGGGAGCCGTCATCAGACGACCACCGAGCGACACGAAACCCGAGGGTGGACACCCGATGTAACGGCGTCGTTTCGTTTCGCATCCGAGAGTGAGTCTGGCACGACGCGCGCCCGGAGCATCGGGGTTCGGCGTCGTTGCCTGTTGCCTGTTTCGCTCTCCGTTGTTCCCCGTCCATGCTTTGGCGGAGGTCGGTTCGCGGTAGCGCGGGTGGTCTGAGCCCTTCCTCGTCACGTAGCGCTCGATCACATGGCTGTAGCCGATTGCCTAAGGGTGCTGGGACGGCATCGGCCACCTCTCCGGGTACAGGTCGGTACGGTCGATCCAGGTGGGGGCGACGAAGATGTTGTCGCCGATGGGGGCTTCGGAGGCTTCCAGCAGGGACCAGGTGCGCAACTCCTCGACCAAGCGCTCCCAGGGCGCGGTCCAGTTGAGTTCCCATTCAGGCCAGTGCCGGAGATGCCGCACGTGCGGCCGGCGTCCACGCGTCAGAACTGGGAGTAGAGGATCACTTGGGCATGGTCGGCGAGATCTTTGATGATCTCGGTGCAGTGGGTCGAAGACCAGCCCGGGGCGTCGTCCGCAATGGCGGCTCGTAGGCGCGCGGTTAGCGGCGGGACGACAGGGGTGCAGGCGCCGAGTTCGGTCAGTGCCAAGCGGATGCCGACGGACTCGGTCCGGCCAGGTGGGGTCGCGCGTTCCGGGTAGGCGCGGTAGGCGCGGCGCAGGGGCTCGACGGCGCCGTTGATCTCCAGGCTCACCAGGGCCATGGCCGCCCATTCGCGGACAACCGGGTTGTTGCTGTCCAGCAGGCCGATAAGAGTGGGGCCGCAACGGGGATCGCCCACCTCCTCGAAGACCTTGATGGCGGTCAGCTGACCGAAGCCGCCGAGAGACGGCAGGCCGTTGATGACGGCGGGTATGGCGTCGGCGCCGATCCAGATCAGCTCCGCGCGGGCGTCGTATGACTCGTCGAGCTGCTGGGCGAGTGTCTCGAAGCGGAAGGTCATGACGCGGAGTGGCCCCGGCGCCAGAAAGCAAGCCGTCGCGGCGAGCGGTGCGGCCTCCCGCTCTTCCAGTGCGGTGACGTGTGGAAGCCCGGTGTCCGTCGGCGCCGTGAGCGCGGCGGGTGCCGGTTCGGGTCGTGGTCTGCTCGGCGCCGGGTCGGCAGCGCGTCGGTGCGACCAGAGTCCGTTTCGGTGCAGCACGGACAATGGTAGGCAGCCGGGATCGAACCCGACGTACGGCTCAGCAACGGATGTGCCCTCCGCCGCCTCCCGTTTCCGTGCGCCCGCGGCATCGTCACCCCGACATCATGATGTCATTTCCAAGTTTGAATTGATATCGTTGCCGTGTCGTTGGGTTGTGCGGAGGGATGACTGATGGCCAGGACTGTGATCGATCTGGACGAGGAGATCGTCGAGCAGGCGATGCGGGTGTACGGGGTGAAGACGAAGGCCGCCGCAGTGCGGGCGGCCATGGAGGAGGGGGTGAGGCTGCGGCTGCGCCGGGAACTGTTCGATGCCATTGACGAGGGCGAGTTCGAGGACGTGTTCGCGGAGATCCGGTCGCAGACGGGGCCGCGGAATCCGGACGGCTCGCTGAAGCGCGAAGGAGGGGCCTCGGCGGCGTGAAGGGACGCTACCTCATCGACAAGTCCGCGCTGGCCCGCCGGGCCAAGCCGGAGGTGCGGGCGCGGCTGGATGCGCTGGACCGCGACGGACTCCTGGCGGTCTGCGCACCGACCGAGTACGAGGTTCTGTACTCGGCACGGGGAAAGCCCGAGGCGTTGCGCCTGCGTACTCTGCTCCGCGGTTTCGACTACCTGCCCTGCAACGATGAGGAGTTCGAGCGGGCACTCGCGATCCAGACGCTGGCGCTGAACGCCGGCTTTCATCGGGCGCTGTCGCTGGCAGACGTCCTCATCGCGGCGACCGCCGAACGACACCGGGCCACGGTCCTGCACTACGACGGCGACTTCGACATGATCGCCTCGGTGAGCGGGCTGCAAGCCGAGTGGGTCGTGGAGCCCGGCACCGCCGACTGAGCTGGGCACGCCGCATGCCGTGCCGGACCCGGAGGTGACTTCGAGCGGTCGTCCTGCTGTCGGGCCCGGCGGGGCCTACGCTCGCGTGAAGCCGTGACTGCGCTCCACCTTCGCCACATGGAGCGTGTAGCTCTGGTACCAGTCGGCTCGCCCGCGCTGTTGCGCCGCGCGGTGCTCGGCGTTGGTCCGCCACTCCGTGAGGGCGTCGGCGTCGCGGAAGTAGCCGACGGTGATGCCCAGCCCGCCAGGAGTCTGCGCGTGGTCCATCCCCAGGTACCCGGGGATGTCCTTGACCAGGTCTTCCATGCGTGCGTTGGTCTCGCGGTAGCCGCTCTGGTCCTGGCTTCGGACCGTGGTGAAGACCGCCACGTAGTAGGGGGGTTCGAAAGCCTCGACGGGCGCGACAGGCGCTTCCGAGTGATCGCTCATGGCGCCACCGTAAGGCGGGACGCCCCCGACGATCCAGCGTCTTTCCCCGACCGGGACACAAGAGAGATCGGTGGGGGCGGGCGGATCCGCCGGTGGAAATGAGCGGCGGGGTCCCTCTGGTGCGCGGTACCGTGCGCCGATGGCAGCGATCAAGAAGTTCCAAGTCACCTTCGACTGCGCGGACCCTGAGCGCCTCGCTCGCTTCTGGTGCGAGGTGCTGGGGTACGTCCCGCCGCCGCCACCGGAGGGGTTCGCCACCTGGGACGACTTCAACCGCACCCTGCCTCCTGAGAAGCGGGGTTCGTGGTTCGCCTGCAGTGATCCCTCGGGCGTGGGCCCGCGCCTGTACTTCCAGCGCGTCCCCGAAGGCAAGATCGTCAAGAATCGGGTGCATCTCGACGTCCGGGTCGGCACCGGGCTCGTGGGGGGCGAGCGCCTCGCCGCGCTCGAAGCCGAGTGCGCACGACTGGTGGCGCTCGGCGCCACCCACGTGCGAACGCTGTACGCCGATGGGGAGAACGAGTCGTGCATCCCGATGCTGGACATCGAGGGCAACGAATTCTGTATCGACTGAATCGACTGGATCGACCGAGCGCTATGCGGGGCTGCCCGGGAACATGAGCTCGTACGGCAGGTGATCGTCGTCCGGCACGCGCGGCACGTAGTCCGGGGCCGTGCGTGCGGCCACGGCCAGCAGTCGCGCGGCGGCCTCCTCCTCGGTGACGGGGGCCAGCCCGAGGGCGTTCAGGAGGCGGTCGCGCTCGGCGTCGAAGTCCGGATGGTCGGCCCGCAAATCCAAACCGACTTCGCTGATCGCGTAGCCCTTCGCCAGGTCGCGCCAGAAGGGCAGCACGACGACGAGGGTGACGGCCTCGACGAGATCGGCGCCGATCAGGGTGGCCTGGCCCTCCGAGTCGGCGTACAGGACGACCCGCTCCTCGTCCCCGGTCTCCCCGCAGAGGAAATAGGTGCCACCGGCGCCGCATCCGGCTATCGGACGCAGCGGCCGGCCCGACGGGAGGACGAGGTCCTCCACGGGGTCCCGGCGATCGATGTCGAAGTCACCCGGCCAGACAAGCGCGGCAGCCAGCGACGAGTCGTGCTCGATACGGTGGAGCAGAACGTCCGATGCGGTCATGGGCGGAAGGTAACAGTGCCCTCCGACAAGCCGGTCGTGCGCCTGTGCGGCTCCGGGTGGGAGCCGGTGCCTCAGGCCCGCTCGGGGGTCGGCTGCTGCGCTGCGATCAGGCGCTGGTACCAGGGGAAGCTGCTCTTCGAAGTGCGCTTCGCCGGCTGGAACGGCGAGCCCGTCGCCGCCTGGCTGATCGTCCCGGCCGGAGCCGCGCGGCCGCTGCCCACGGTGGTCACGTACATCGGCTACAGCGGCGGCCGGGGCCTGCCCACCGACCGTCTCCTGTTCGCCTCCGCGGGCTTCGCCAACCTCGTAGACGGCACGGCCCCCTGGACCGGCCGCGGTCCGGGCGCATGACCCCGAGGACATCCGGCCGTGGGGGGGGGGGGGGGGGGGGGGGGGGAGGAGGGGGGGGGGGGGAGGGGGGGGGGGGGGGGGGGGGGGGGGGGGGGGTCTCCGCGACGGAGGAGAACATCTCAGTTGGGGTCGGGGAAGAGGAACGGGGGGGGGGGGGAGAAGACAGAGCCCC